>CANHCU010000070.1 GCA_947459185.1 Planctomycetaceae bacterium
CGCTGGGCCGGGTCGATCGCGTCGGGCGCAAGCACGAGCACGCTCTCCTCTTGCTCGATCCCCGTGAGCCAGAAGAGGTCGCTGGCCGGATGGAGCCTGAGCGTGCCGTCGCCCGAGGTGGGCAGGAGATCGGCGGCATGCATGATCACGAGGCTCTGCGGCGGCAGGACCGCCGTGAGCTGCTGGCGGTGGGTGAGGAACAGGGCTGGATTGATCGGGACGTGGCGCATGGGACAACACGGTATAGAAGCCCTGAGCGCGAGCGACGGGATGTGCATTCCCGTCCGTATACAAGCCCTGAGCGCGAGCGACGGGATGTGCCCGCTGCGTCTTAGCGGTAGTTGGTGGCGCGGTATTGCTGGACCCGCTCAGCCGCCTTGATCGCCTCTTGCTGCACTTCCTGGCCGACGACGACGGCCCGTTCTTTATTGACGGTGATGCTCGGCAGGCCGCCCGTCCACGAGATGGTGACCACGCCTGAGGCGATCAGAATCGGCACGAGCACAAGCAACAACCGCGAGCCCCAGCGGGACTTCACCACGCTCTTGACCGGGGTCGGCAGAGGCAGCGTTGACGTGGCCAATTCGACCACCTTTTGAGAGTAGGTTTCCTTGCTTGAACGTCTGCGTGCCATGACCTGCTCCTGACAGTGAACGATGTTTCCAGCGTGCACGTTGATATCGGTTCGCTCCAGCCGCAGAGGCGAGTTGGCAGGCATGGCGGCGGCACGGACACCCACGGACGCGCAAACCCCCCAGGCATCCCCAAGCAACTCCCCGTGGCCACGAGTTTTCAACTTGTGGAATCGCTGCCAGGGACACGGCAAGTCAAAAACTCGCCGCCACCGGAGGGACCAACACAGCAGGCCAGTCTCGTCAGGCCAGCACGGCTGAGATCGGTTTGCCGCCGCCGCCGATCTTGAAGGGCCGGCCGTTGGGAGCGTGAAATTCCTTCTCATACGGCAGGCCGCAGGCGGCCGCGATCGTGGTGTTGAAGTCGGCGACCGAGACGGGGTCTTTGTCGGGCCGGAACCCGCTCTCGTCGCTCTGCCCGTAGACCGCTCCCCCCTGCACGCCCGCGCCGGCCAAGACACACGAAAAGACGCCGGGGTGATGGTCGCGGCCGGCGTTTTCATTGATCCGCGGCGTGCGGCCGAATTCCGTCGCCAGCACGACGAGCGTCGAGTCGAGCAGCCCTCGTTGCTCGAGGTCTTCGAGCAACGAGGCCATCGCTCGGTCGAGCTGAGGCCCCTTCTCGTCCATCTCCTCGAACACGTCGCGGTGCATGTCCCAGCTGCCAAACTCGACCTCAACGCACCGCACGCCCGATTCCACGAGCCGCCGCGCGAGCAGGCAGCCGAGCCCGATTTTCGAGTCGCCGTAGCGGTCGCGGACCTCGGGCTTCTCCTGGGCGATGTCGAACGCCTGCAGGTCAACCGAGCCCATCAAGCGGACAGCGTCTTTGTAGAGCTGGTTGTAGGCGTCGAGCTGCCGGCCGGCATATCGCTGCTTGAAGTCGCGATCGATTCGGTCGGCCAGCGCCAGGCGGCGGTCGAAGTTCTTCTCCGAGAGATACCGTGGACGCACTGTGTTTTCGAGACCCTTGGTGGGATCGGCCACCGGCACGGGCGTGAGCGAGGGATCGAGAAAGCCGGCGCCGGGATGGTCGTTGCCGTTGCCGACGAGCACGTAGCTGGGCAGATCCTTGCTGATCTTCCCCATGGCGTGGACCGCCCATGAGCCGAAGGCGGGATGCCGGATGCTGTTGATCATCGGATAGCTCGTCCGCATCAGGTACTGCCCCTGCTCGTGGGCGCCGGTCTCGGTGGTGAGCGAGCGGACCACGGCCAGCCGGTCTGACAGGCCGGCGAGTTTCTCGAGGCTCTGCCCGAAGACGATGCCCGGCGTCTTCGTGGGTATCGTCTTCGTCTCCCCCTGCTCGTCGCGGCCCGGCTTGGGGTCGAAGGTGTCGAGGTGGCTCATCGCACCCTGCATCATCAGATAGATGATGTTCTTGGCGTGCGGCTTCTTCCCATCCACTGCGGCTTCTAGCTGCCGCGAGATCACCGGCACGAGGCCGACGCCGAGGGTTGCCCGGGCGACGCGGCCGAAGACCTCGCGGCGGGAGAGCGTGTCGAGCCAGTGGGGTTGCTGTGTCATAAGACTTTGTTCCCGGAGCGTTCTCGCTACTGGATGAAGATGAATTCCCGCGTGTTGAGCAGTGCCCAGATGAGGTTGCCGACGCCCGCCTGCGGTGTGTCGGCCGACTGGATTTCCTGGGTGGCGAACGCACGGTCCTCAGCCGAGGGCCGGTGCGAGAGGATCGCGAGGAAGATCACATCGACGGCCTGCCTGGGCTCGTGCGACATCACCTCGTCGTGGATCACCGACCCGGGCACGAGCATGCTGTGCGTGATCGGGCCGTTGAACATCGAGAGGATCTGCGGCACCGTCGCCACCGTCCGGCTCCCCTCGATCGACTCCCGGTCGCTCTGGCCGAATTGCCGCAGGAAGTGGCCTAAGGGGAGCGGACCCGGCAGTTCGCTGGCCCGCACGAGCACCTGTCCCTGAAAACCGTACTGCTTCTGGAGGCGGGCCCGGTATTGCCTGATGCCATAGGCATCTTGGAACGAGTTGTAGGCTTTTTCGACGGTTTCGTAGCTGGTGCCGGCTGCCGTCAGGTCGATCTCCGCCGCCTTCTCGAATGCCGCGGAGGTAGGCCGCTGGAAGGCCCACTCATTGTGGGCGATGAGCACGACGATCGAATCCCAGAGCTGTTCGGCGGTCAGCCGCTTGAGCGCCGGCCCGGTGAAATGAAACGGCGACGGCGAGGTCGGGTCGTGGAGGACGGCCCGCCGCTGGTAGGTGGAGGTCGAGACGAGCACGCGGACAAACTCGCGAAGATCAAAATCGAGGGCCAGCACGACGTCGGTGAGGTGTTCGAGCAGTTCGGGATTCGAGGCGGGATTATCCTCCCGGAAGTCGTCGATCGGCTCGACGAGCCCGACGCCCATCACCTTCCGCCAGATGCGATTGGCGATCGTGCGGGCAAACTGCCGGTTGTCCCGCGACGTGAGCCAGGCGGCGAATTGACCGCGGCGGTCGAGCGACTCGGCGTCGGCAGGGATGTCGCCCCAGAGCACCTTGGGGCTGACGGCCGCCAGCGGCTTGTCATCGGAGTACTGGTAGTCGTGCGGCAGGAGCAGTTTCCCCGGCTGGGAGGAGACGCTCGTCAGATTCGCATTGATGAACAGCCGCAGGCCGTTGTCGGCCTTCTTGGCGCGGATCTGCTTTTGGGCCTGCTGCGTGATCTCCTTGATCTGGCGGACGGCTTCGGCATTCTTCTCCCGTGACTCCTTCAACGCCTGTTTCATCTCCTCCCGCGACAGGCCGGATTTCTTCTCGGGCATTCCCCCGACTCGCATCCGCGTGCCCGACGTGAAGGCGGCCAGTTCGTAGAACTGGTGCTGCGTCCAGGAATCGAACGGGTGATCGTGGCACTGGGCACAGCCGATCTGGGTGCCGAGAAACACCCGCACCGTGTTGTCTACGTAGGGGAGCGGCATCCCCTTGTCGCGGAGCTGATAGCCGGTAGCCGGGTTCTCCCAGATCTTGCCATCAGCCGTGAGCATCTCGTGGACCCACTGATCGTATGGGCGGTTGGCGGCGATCGAACGCTTCACCCAGTCGAGATAGGGCTCGAAGAAGACGTCTTTCTGAGGCCTCTCAGTGAGCCGGAGGATGTCGGCCCAGAAGTTGTAGGTGTGGCTGACGAAGTCGGGACTCTCGAGCAGATCGTCGATCAGATCGGTCCGCTTGGTCGCCCCCTTCGAGTCGATAAACCGCGTCGTCTCGTCGAACGTCGGAATCCGCCCGGCCAGTTCCAGGTAGATGCGGCGGACGAACTGGGCGTCGTTGAGTGGAGTGCTGCCTGCGACGCCCTGCTCCTGCCACCGCTTTTCCAGCAGTCGGTCGATCTTCTTGGCAGCCTCTTCGACCTGCGGCCGCCGCGAGCGGTCGATCGCCGCCACTTCCATGACCTGCCCCGTGGGCTCCTCCAGCACCGCCGCCGGCAACTTGATCGGCTGCTGCCCGGCCCGTCGTTGCATCTTGTTCGCTGCCCGCGCGGCCTTCGCCGAGCCGGTCGCGTTGGGCTGGGCACCGACCGCCAGTGCCGCCAGTGCCACGAAGACCAGCAGGGCCCAGGCGGGCAACTTTCTGGACGACTTGGGGGTCATAATCGTCTCCACGGTGAAGGACCGACCCACCTTCAACGGCGGGGCGGGCGGAAGGTTTCGGCCATCCACAGGACCATCCAGACCACCGTTATGAGCCGATCGGAAAGGCCCGCTCGAGCCGCCGCAGGGCCTCTTCCAGCCGGGCCGTTGGGCAGGCGGTGTTGAGCCGAATAAAGCCTGGAAACCCGAAATCGCGGCCGTCGGAAGGGCCGAGGCCGGCCGCTTCGCAGGCCGCCTGCGGGTCGGCGACGCCGGTGCCGCGGCAGTCGATCCAGACAAGATACGTGGCCTGCGGCACGGCGGCGGAGAGGCCGGGAATACCGCGGACGGTCTCGAGCACCATGTCGCGGTGCCGCTCGAGAACGGCAATCAGTTGCCGCCGCCAGGCGTCGCCGTGGAGCCACGCCGCCTCGGCCGCCGCGTAGCCCAGCGGGTTGACCATCGGCACGAGACCACCGCCGGCAGGCCGCCAGCGGCGGCGCAGATCGGCGTCGGGCACGACGGCCGCGGCGCAGCCCAGGCCGGCCAGGTTCCAGGTCTTGGACGGCGCCGTGAGCGTGATCGCCCGTCGCGCGGCGGGGTGATCGAGACTCGCGAAGGGAACGTGCCGGAGGCCGTCGAGCAGAAGATCGGACCAGATCTCGTCGGAGATCACGGTCAGTCCGTGCCGCTCGGCAAGGTCTGCCAGTCGCAGCAGGTCATCCCGGCTGAAGACCGTGCCGGTGGGATTGTGCGGATGACAGAGCCAGAAGAGTTTTGATTTTCGCGTGAGCGACGATTCAAGCAGATCCCAGTCGATCGTCCAGGCCGCCGCCGACTGCGCGAGCGGCACGCGGACCGTGCGGCGACCCGCCCGTTCCGGCAGCGTGAGAAACGGCGGATAGACCGGGGTGAAGGTGACGATCTCGTCGTCGGGGGCGGCGAGTAACCGGGCCGTGATCGCCAGCCCTGTCACGACGCCGGGGGTGCCGACGATCCAGCCGGGATCAGGGCTCCAGCCATGCAGTGACTCGAGATGCGCGACGAGTGCCGGCGCGAAGCCGGGCGGGTCGGCCGTGTAGCCAAACACGCCGTGATCCACGCGGCCGCGGATCGCGTCGAGCACCACCTCGGGCGCGCGGAAATCCATGTCGGCCACCCAGAGCGGCAGAATGTCCCGGCCGTCCCAGCGGTCCCACTTCTCGGAGCCAGTGCCGGCGCGGTCGGGGCAGTCGAGAAACAGGGAGTCTTCGGGGGATGATGCATGCATGGGTGATGTTGTACCTTCAGTGCAGGCTTTTGCACCGCGGAGGCAACTATGACAAACCAGCAGCAGAGGGTCGATGCGGTGTTTCGCGAACGCTTCGGCCGGCCCCCGGTCCTGGCCGCCGCGGCCCCCGGCCGGGTGAACCTGATCGGAGAACATGTCGATTATTGCGGCGGCTTCGTCCTGCCAATGGCGATCGAGCGGGAGACCGTGATTGTGGCGGCACCCCGGCCAGTGGCGGGCGGCGCACCGGTCGCCCGCGTACACTCGACGGCTTTCCAGGAGACCGTCGAACTGCCGCTCGTGCCAGGTGACGGCCCAGCCGCGGAAACTCCTGGCTGGGCGCAGTACGTGGCTGGCGTGATCGCGGGCTTCCTCGACCGCGGCGCGATGATCCCGTCCTTCGACGCCGTCATCGATTCCACTGTGCCGCTCGGGGGCGGGCTCTCCAGTAGCGCAAGCCTCGAGGTGGCGACGGCGACACTTCTTGCGGCCCTGGCCGACCATGCGATTTCGCCGCTCGATCTCGCGGTCTTGTGCCAGCGGGCCGAACACGACTTCGCCGGCGTGCCCTGTGGCGTGATGGATCAGTGCGCAAGCGTCCTGGCCAAGCACGATCACCTGCTCCTGCTCGACTGCCGTGCGCTCGACGTGCTCCAGGTGCCGTTTCATCGTCACGATCTGCTCGTCCTTGTGACCAACAGCAACGTGCGGCACTCGCTCGATGACGGTGGCTATGCAGCGCGGCGGGCCGACTGCGAGCGGGCCGCCGCCATCCTCGGCGTGGCCAGTCTGCGGGAGGCGACGCGTGTGCAGGTGGAGGCCTCCCGTGGTGAACTTGGTGACAGGGGCTTTCGCCGTGCGAGGCACGTCGTCACGGAGATCGCGAGAACGCAGGCCGCCGCCACGGCGATCACGCATGGTCGCTGGGACGAAATGGGCGAACTCATGGCCGAGAGCCATGCGTCGCTGCGGGATGACTTCGAGGTGAGCTGCCCGGAACTCGATCTGCTCGTCGAACTGGCCGCCAGCGAGCGTGGCGTGATCGGCACCCGAATGACGGGCGGCGGGTTTGGCGGCTGCACCGTGACGCTCGTCGAGGCCGCGCGGGCCGAGGCGGTGATGGCGGCGGTGACGCAGGGCTATCGGCTGGAGACCGGCCGCGAGTGCACGCCGTTTACGACGCGGCCGGCGGCGGGTGCCCGGGTGCTGACGTGGGTGGCTGTTTCCAACGCCAGCGAGTGATCCAAGCGGCTGTGCAGGCTATTTTTTGAACCGCCCGTCATTCTTATTGCCGCGGGAGAGCGTGTAGGCCAGGAGGTCGAGCACCTCCGACTCGTTCAACTGGTCGAGCAGGCCCTTGGGCATGAGCGACTCGCTCGACGGCAGGATCTCCTCGATGTCGGACCGCTTGATCTCGACAAACTTCGTCGCATCCTCGGGATCGGTGACGATCGTGACCGTCTCGGGCGATTTGCTGACGATCCGGCCGGTGTAGACCTTGCCCTGGGCCGTCTGCACGATGCTTGCCTTGTATTGATCCGACACCACCTTGCTTGGATGCACCATCGCCTCCACAAGGTCCTTGACCTGAAAGCGGCCTGCCGCCTGCGTGAGGTCGGGGCCGGTGGCGCCGCCGTCCTCACCAAAGCGATGGCAGACGATGCAGCGGGTGGCGGCGAACGTCCGCTTGCCGTGCTCGAAATTGCGGCCCTTGGACAGGCCCTCGGCGCCCTCCTTGCCGGCCGCAGCCAGCACGTCGTCTACCGTCCAGGCGCGGCCCGGGCCCTCGGGCTTCGGCAGCGGCGGCGGCGTATAGGGCTTTCTCGCCCCGAGGGTTTCGAGTGCCAGCTTTTCGGTGTCGCTATAGCCCGCGAGGCTCTCATTCTCGATGGTGACGAGAAACTTGCGAAAGCTGTTGCCGCCAGCCCACTGCTGCGCCCGCTGGAACCAGTCGTGGTAGCCCTTGCGGTCGGCGAGGCTCCAGGCGTCCTTCTCGGCGACGGTGCGAAGTGCGTAGGCATAGTGCACCTGCAGGAGGTCTGACCGCTTTTCGAGCGCGGCCCGCACGGCGTTGCCATAGCCTGCGTTGCGGCCGATCAGTTGCCGCAGATCGTCTTCACTGGGCGCGAGGTTCGTCGATCCTGCCGAGCCGCTCGGGGCGGCGAGCATGGCCACGAGCTTCGTCACGATTCCCGGTGCCCGAACGGCCACCAGCAGGCTCGACAGCTCACGGTCGATGTCGAACGACCCGGAGGGAAAGAGCGGAGCGAACCGGGCCGCGATCCGTGCCTTTGCCTCGGCCGAAGGCTCACCCAGGCGGATAAGGGCGAGCTCATACGCCCGCACCAGATCGATCTTGGTCGTGGTGTCGAGCGTCGCCAAATCAATTCCGTCGAGCGCGGCGAGCAGGGCCCCTTGAGCCGACGGCTCGGCCTGATGGGCCACGGCGATGGCCCCGTTGATCCTGGCTCGGGGATCCTGCGCGGTGAGAACCTTCTCCTGCCAGAGTTCGATCGGCTGATGCTCGAGCGCCACTCGGGCCGCGTAGCGGATGAACCGGTCGGGGCTCGATAGGTGCTGCAGGGCGAGGCTCACAGCGGCAGCAGGATCGGCGGCGGGCTGGTGGAAGGCCTCCAGATCATGACGCAGCTTCCGTTCGGCGGCGAAAGCCGGCTGCCGGGCATCGGCCGGCGTGGTGGGCTCACTGCCGACATAGCTGACGCGGTAGAGTTCGCCCTGGCCGCCGCGGCCGCCTACGGTGAAGTAGATCGCGCCGTCTCTGCCGACGGTCATATCGGTCAGCGGCAGTGGTGTCCGCGATACGAACTCCTCCTTGACGCCCTTGTATGTCGAGGCCTCAGGCTCGAGGTGAATGGCATACATCGTGCCGAACGTCCAGTCGCAGATGTAGAGCGCCCGCTGGTACTTTTCCGGGAACTTCGTGCCGTAGCCAAAGGCCACGCCCACGGGCGAGCCCGGGCCGATGTCGACTAAGGCCGGCAGGCTGTCTGGATAGCAGGCGGGCCACTTGCCGGTGCCGCTCCGCCAGCCGAGTTCGCTGCCACTGGGGGCATGGTTCACCCGCGTCGGCCGATACCACGGCGAGCCAAAATCCCATTCCATGTCGGCGTCGTAGACGAACAGTTCACCATCGGCATTGAAGGCCATGTCGTAGGCATTGCGGTAGCCGGCGCTCCAGACCTCCCAGGCCTTCCCCTCGGGATCGGTGCTGACGACGTAGCCGCCGGGGGCGAGGATGCCGACCGCATGGCCGCCGGCGTCCCACATCCGCGGGATGATCCGGTCTTCGTCCCAGTTGGCCGGTACGCGGCTCGTGCCGTCCGGCGGCAGCTCCACCCGCCGCTGCGAGCTACGGATGCCGGCCATGGTCTGCGGCTCGGTGAGATTCTTCAGCGCGAACGGCACCTTCGTGTGGTTGCCACAGACGATGACGAGCCGCTTCCCATCGGGTGAGAGCATGATGGCATGTGGACCATGTTCACCGCCGCCGTCGAACGCGCGGAGCTTCGCGACCGTGTCGAGCGTGTCGTCCTTATCAGAGTCGGTGACACGGTAGAGTCCGCTGCCGGGGCCGCCGTTGCAGACGACATAGAGGCTGTCGAAGGCCCAGAGCAGGCCCTGCGCCGCAGTGAGCGGCACCGGGATTTTTTCGATGACCGTCGGCTGGGAGCCATCGAGCGGCGCGGGCGTGATCCGCACAAGGCCCTTGTCACCCTGATCGCTGGCGATGAGCCGCCCCTTGGGATCGGTGGTGATGCAGACCCACGAGCCGAGTTCATTCTTCGGCACGACGAAGAGCCGCTCGACCTGAAAGCCCGGCGGCACGTGGAACGGCTCGCCGACTGGCTGCGCCGCCGCCGGCGTGGCGGCCGGCTCCGCAGCCGCGCTGCCCGCCACCGGCATCTTCTCAAGTGTCGATTCCCACCGCGTCTTGGTGGCTGCCTTCTCCGGCTCGGCTGCCACGGATGCCGACCGGGTGGCGAGCAGGGCGAGCACCGCGGCGATCACCAGACAGGCGGCACGAGCTGGAAGCGTGGAGGGAGTGTGGCGCTGGCACATGGCAAGGTCCTGTTCGTAGCGGTGGAGCGGGCGTCGTTGCCGCAGAATCGGCGACCGGTGGATGACACGTTCACCCAATGATAGTCGGGCCTCCGGTGCGTCCCAACAGCAGCGCATGCCGGCTGAGCCATCCCGGCAGGATCACCGACCCGCGGTCGGCTCGATCGGGATCTGTGCCTCCGAATACTTCACCAAACCCGGCACGAAAGGGCTGTTGTAGGCGAGCGTCCGCAGGTCGCCCGCAACCTTCCACTCAGGGTGTTCTTTCAGCCACGTCTCAAGCTGCCTTGCGCCGCGGTCGAACGTCGCCTTCTCGTAGCTGCCGCGGAGGCCGATCGACACGACTTTGATCTCAGGGACGTCTTCAACGACGACACGCTGATCGTCCGGATCGACGCCTGCCACGCCGATCGACGGCTTGGCATAGAGAAACGCCATCGCCACCGGCTCCTTGCCGGCGGCCTGCTGCCACGACATCTCCACCGGCGCCGTCATCGCGATCTCGTTCCGCTCGATGTGGCGGAAGAGCTTCATGAACATGCCATTGCTGCCCCCCTCGGCCCGCACCCGCGCGAGGCGATGCGCCGGATAGGTCTTCACGATGACCTCGTTGATCGGTCCGGCCGCCGGGAAACCATCCGGCAGCTTCGCCTCGGAAAACATCCACGGTCGTTGCACGTTTGCCTCCTGGCCATGTGCCGTCGTGCCTGCCGCCATCCCCACCACGAGGACGGCCAGCCATGGCAAGCATGTTCGCAATCGCATTGGTGAAGTGCTGGTGAGCCATCGGAAGGGAGATGCCCGAGCGTGGGAGCTGGCCGGCCAACATTGGCGCATGAGAAAACCTTTCGGTATCGGAGGCGTTCTTGAGGATGGCAGCCCCGTGCCTCCTGGGGCACAATCATACTCCGCAACGCTCCATCCTGGCGTTGCACAAAGACGACCGGAACCAACACGCTGGGAGCGGAACATGGCTGGTAAAAGATCGCTGCGGCCGGTGTTTTTCGGTCGGGTCATGGGCGTAGTGACCGTGGTTGCGGTTCTCGCCTGGGGTTGGGAATCGATGGCCGCACCACCGGCTGTCGGTGCGGCGGCCGTCCGATCCGCCGCACCCAAGAACGTCGTCCTCATCATCTCCGACGACCAGCACTGGCGCGACTACGGCTTCATGGGCCACGAGCACCTCCGCACACCGCACCTCGACCGGTTGGCGCGGGAGAGTCTCGTTTACAGGTTTGGCCACGTGCCCAGCAGCCTCTGCTGCCCGAGCCTCGCCTCGATCATCACCGGCCGGCTGCCGCACGAGCACCGGATCGTCGGCAACGATCCGCCCGAGAACCCGATGATTCCGCGCACGGGCCCGGAAGGCCGGGCGGCCTTCACCGCCGGCCGCGAAGCGATGAACCAGCACCTCGAGGAATGGCCGCTCCTGCCACGGCTCCTGGCCGACCGCGGCTATGAAAGCCTGCAGACCGGCAAGTGGTGGCAGGGAGACTTTGCCCGCGGAGGGTTCACCGAGGGCATGTCGAAGGGGCAGCGGCACGGCGACGAGGGGCTCACGATCGGCCGGCAGTCGCTCCAGCCGGTCTACGACTTCATCGGCCGCTGCCGCGACGACGGCAGGCCCTTCTTCGTCTGGTACGCCCCGATGCTGCCGCACGATCCGCACGATCCGCCACAGGAGTTGGTGGATCACTACGCGGCCCGCACCGACAGCCTCCACGTGGCGCGGTACTGGGGCAACGTGGAGCGGTTCGACCGTACGGTAGGCGACCTGCTCGACCACCTCGATCGTGAACGGCTCGCGCAGGACACGCTCGTGGTCTACGTCACCGATAACGGCTGGATCCAGAGCCCCGACCGGCCACAGTTCGGACCACGGTCGAAACTCTCCCCTTACGAGGGCGGTCTTCGGACGCCCATCATGCTCCGCCAGCCGGGCGCGATCCCGCCGGGAATCAGCGACGCGCTGGCGAGCTCCATCGACATCATGCCGACGGTGCTGGCGGCCTGCGGCGTGCCCGCGCCGGCCGGCCTGCCGGGCGTTGACCTGCTCGACGACAAGGCCGTGGCGGCGCGGCGGCAGATCTTCGGCGAGTGCTCCACGCACACGCTCGTCGATCTCGACGATCCGGCGAAGAGCCTGCTCTGGCGGTGGACGATCCGCGACGACGAGCAGACGCCGCACCAGCACCGGTGGAAGCTGATCGTGCCGACGTCGGCCACGATCGGGGATTGGACCGGGGGTGGGGCCGGGGGCGAATTTTCCGCCGGGCCGGCGGGCCAGGTCGATCCGCAGTCGCGGGAGCGGTGGCAGCGGCGCGAGGTCGAGCTCTTCGATCTGGCCGCCGACCCAGACGAGACGAAGAACCTTGCCGCCAGCGAGCCGACGCTCGTCGAGGAGCTCACGCAGAGCCTCGTTGCGAACTGGTCGCCGCATGGGTCGTCGCATGGGCCGCGTGCTGCCGCCGCGACACTGCCCGCTGCTGCAGGAGCGAAGCGGCCGCCGAACCTACTCGTCTTTCTGGCCGACGATCTTGGGGCCCATGATCTGGGCTGCACGGGCAGCACGTTCTATCGCACGCCGGCAATCGACCGGCTGGCCGCCTCCGGGATGCGTTTCACGCGGGGCTACGCGGCCGCCCCGGTCTGCTCGCCCACCCGCGCGGCGCTGATGACCGGCCGGCATCCGGCCCGTGTGCAGATCACAAACTTTATTGGCGGGCGCCGGCGGGGCAGCCTCGTACCTGCGGACTATCTCCACGCGCTGCCCGCGAGCGAGGTGACCGTGCCGACGCTCCTGCACGACGCCGGCTATGCGACCGGCATCTTCGGCAAGTGGCATCTGGGGCCGCCCAAAGACATCCCGTCGCACGGCTTCGATGTGACCGGCTCGACGAACGTCGGCCCCGGCCGCGGTCCACCGGACGACCCGCATCATGCGCGGGCGATCGCGGCCGAGGCGTCGGCCTTCATCACGGCCAACCGCGATCGGCCCTTCTTCTGCTATGTGCCGATGCACTCGGTTCATGTGCCGCTCAAGACCAGGCCGGAACTCTTGGCCGAGGAGCAGGCCCGTGCGGCCGCGCTGCCACCGCCTGCCGGACCCCGCGAGGTCGCCGAGGGGGATCGCCAGGCGCGGGCGGTGCAGGATCATCCCATCTATGCCGGCATGATCCGCGAGATGGATGAGACGGTGGCCACCGTGCTCGCCGCCGTGGAAGCAGCCGGGCAGACCGATAACACGCTCGTCATCTTCACCAGCGACAACGGCGGCCTCTCGACCGCCGAGGGCTCGCCGACCTCGAACCTGCCGCTCCGCGCCGGGAAGGGTTTTCTCTACGAGGGCGGCATCCGTGTGCCACTGGTCGTACGGTGGCCGGGCGTCGTGAAGCCGGGCACGACGACCGCAGTGCCGGCCACCACGCTCGACATCGCTGCCACACTGCTTGATGTCGGCGGCACGACGCAGCCGGCGGAGACGGTGCTCGATGGAGCGAGCCTGCGGCCGGTGCTCGCGGGCGGTGCGCTACCGGCCCGGGATCTCGTCTGGCACTATCCCCACTACGCCAATCAAGGCAGCCGACCCGCTGCCGCGATCATCGCGGGCGACGGGCCGAGCCGGGGAAATGAAAACCAGAGAGAAAAACTGGTCGAGCACTTCGAGGACGGCCGCGTCGAGCTCTTCGACCTGGCGACTGATCCCGGCGAGTGTCGTGATCTTGCGGCCGAGCGGCCGGAACGGGCCGCCGCCCTCAAGGAGCGGCTGGCGGCATGGCGGGCCGCCGTCGGGGCGGCGATGCCATCTCCGAATCCGCAGCCGGTCGATCCCTTCGGTCCGGATGGCGAGCCGAGGAAGCGGTGAGGGGTTACACTGTTTGCTCCTGGCGTCTAGCGGGTGTCTATCAGGAGATGAAACATCATGGTTCTTGGTCGTTCATGCGCCTGGGCGATGCTCGCCGTGTGTGCAGTCGCCGCGTTCTCTCCGCAGCCTGCCCGTGCTGACAACTGGCCCAGCTGGCGTGGCCCGGCACTCGATGGTGTCGCCGCAGGCCAAGGCTATGTCTCCTCCTGGAGCCCGACCGAACACGTGCGCTGGCGGGTGAAGCTGCCCGGGCTCGGTGCCAGCACGCCGGCGGTGTGGGGCGACCGCGTGGTCGTCACCTGCGCGATCGACGGCAAAGACGCTGCCATCGGCTTCGATCGCAACGGCAAAGAGGTCTGGCGGCGTGAACTCGGCGAGGTCAAGCCGGGCAAACACAAGAAAGCCACCGGCTGCAACTCGTCGCCCGTCACCGACGGCCAGCATGTCTGGGTCTATTATAAGAGCGGCGAACTGGCAGCCCTGAACATCGCCGACGGCGCGGTCGTCTGGACGACAAACCTGCAGCAGCAGTTCGGCGAAGACACGCTCTGGTGGGATCTCGGCACCTCGCCCGTGCTCACGTCCAAGGCTGTGATCGTCGCCGTGATGCAGACCGGCCCGAGCTATCTGGCGGCGTTTGATCGCACGACCGGCAGCCTGCTCTGGAAGCAGGACCGGATGCTCGACGCCCCCGAGGAGGCCGCGCAGAGCTATTCCACGCCGGTCGTCGTCGCTGGGAATGCCGACAAGGGCGAGCCGACCGAGATGCTCGTCGTGCTCGGCGCCGACCACGTGACGGCGCACGACGCTGCCAATGGCAAGGAGATCTGGCGGGTGGGCGGCCTGAATCCCACGGGGCACAAGTATTTCCGGTCGATCGCCTCACCGGTGGTAGCCGGCGACTTCGTCATCGCGCCCTATGCGCGGGGCGAGACAATTACCGCGATCCGCCGTGGCGGCAAGGGCGACGTGACCGCCTCGCACATCGCCTGGGTTCGCACCGACCTCGGCGCCGACGTGCCGACGCCGGCCGTACGCGACGGTCGCATCCTCGTCTGCACCGACAAGGGAAAGATTGAGTGTCTCGATGCCGCCACCGGCAAGACGCTCGTAAAAATCGAACTGCCGAAGAACCGCAACGCCTACAGCGCGTCGCCCGTGATCGTCGATGGCCGTGTCATCGTGACGCGTGAGGACGGGGAGTCGAGCGTGCTCGCCTGGCCCACCCAATTGAACCCGCAAGCCGCGGCCGACCACAAAGACGACCTCAAAGAATTGAAAGTTCTCGGCCAGGGTGTCGTGGACGAGATGACCGTGGCCACGCCTGTCTGCGTCGATGGGCTGATCTTCCTACGGACACATGATTCCCTCTGGTGCCTTGGAGAAAAAGAATGATGGCTGCCCTCTCTCGCTCTATGAAGCCTCGCTCGATCCGGCCGATGTGGCTCGTGGTGGTGGCCCTTTTGCTTGCGGTGACGACCGGCCACGCCGCGGCACGGGCCGCCGAGCCAGGAAAACCGGCGCGGCTGTTGGCCGTGAGCGTGACCACCGGCTTCCGGCACAGCTCGATCAATACGGCGGAGCCGATACTCGAGGAACTCGGCCGCACAAGCGGCCTCTTCCACCTTGACTTCCTGCGGATGCCGCCGGGCCGGCCGCCGCAGCCCAAGGCGATCAAGCGGGCCGAGGGCACGAGCGACGCCGACTGGAAGAAACAGGAAGATGCGTTCAAGGCGGAGCAGGAGACATTCCGCACGGCCGACGCGGTCTGGCAGCAGGGGGTGAAGGCGCAGTTCGCCAAGGCCTTTGCGCCGGAGTCGCTCGCCGAGTTCGATGGCGTCATCTTCGTGAGCACGACGGGCGAGCTGCCGATCCCGGATCTCAGCGGCTTCCTCGCATGGATCAAGTCGGGCAAGGCGTTCATCGGCTTGCATGCCGCCAGCGACACGCTCAAGAGCTCCGACGCCTACTGCGAGATGATCGGCGGCCATTTTGCCGGCCACCCGTGGAACGGCAGCGGCCAGCACGCCTTCGTCGTCCACGAGCCGGGTCACCGGCTCGCTGCCATGTTTCCGCCTCGATTCCGCTGGCAGGATGAGATCTATCAGTACGACCCGCGGTACAAGCCTGAGAACCTTCGGGTGCTGGTCAGCCTCGAGATGCAGGGCAGCACGCCGCGAGAGCCGTGGCATGTCCCCGTGTCATGGGTCCGCGACTATGGCGCCGGCCGCGTCTTCTACACGAACTTCGGCCACAACGATGCCACCTGGAAGGAGCCGATGTTTCAGAAGCACATGAGTGAGGGGATCGCCTGGGCACTGAAGCGGTTCGACGCTGAGGCGACGCCGAATCCCGATGCGCAGGCGGCGGAATACCTGCGGAGCGTAGTGGCCGCCGCTGCAGCCGCCACAGGGAAAAATGCCGACGACCTGCTTGCCAAGGTCGATGCCCGGATCGCCCAGAACGCCGCGTGGGCGACAGGCCTGCGGCCGATGCTTCTGGAGCTTCGCGGGCTCAAACCCGATGAGCGGACCGAGGCGTATGCCAAGGTGCTGGCGGCCATCGAGAAATAGGGAGAGCGTTCATGTCGGGCCTGTCATTCACGATGGGACGGGCGTTCTGGCGGGTGGCCGTCTGCTGCGGGGTCATCTTGGCACCCTTTCTGGGAGGGCCCGCCGTGTGCGCGGCAGCACCCACGGCTCGCCCGAACGTCTTGTTCGTCGTCTGCGATGACCTCTGCTGTGCGCTCTCATGCTACGGCGACGCGACGGCGCAGTCGCCGAACATCGACCGGCTGGCCGCGCGGGGCGTGCGGTTCGAGCGGGCCTACTGCCAGTATCCGCTCTGTAATCCCAGCCGCGCAAGCCTGCTCACCGGCCGACGGCCCGCCCACACGACCGTCCGCGACAATCAGAAACACTTTCGCGACGTCGATTCGACGCTCGTCACGCTGCCGCAGGCTTTCAGGCAGGCGGGCTGGCGGAGCGAGCGGATCGGCAAGCTCTATCATTACGGCGTTCCGGGCCAGATCGGCACCTCCGGCCTCGACGATCCGCCCAGCTGGGATGCCGTCTTCAATCCCAAGGGTCGCGACGTTGCCGAAGAGTCGCAGATCTTTTCGCTCGAGCCTGGCAAGTATGGCGCCACGGTGAGTTGGCTGGCCGCCGACGGTATCGACGCTGAACAGACCGACGGCATCGCCGCGGCCCGCGCCGTGGAACTGCTTGAAGGTTTTGCCAAGGCGCAGACGCCGTTCTTCCTGGCGGTCGGCTTCTACCGGCCGCACACGCCCTACGTGGCGCCGAAGCCATGGTTTGTAAAGCATCCACTGACCGGCGTGCAGATGCCGGAAGTGCCCGCCGACCACGATGTGGATGTGCCGTCGCCGGTGCTCGCCAGCCGTAAGCCAGAGGAGCGGCGGCTCGTCGGCGACCTGGGCCGCGAGGCGGTGCAGGCCTACCGTGCGAGTGTCTCGTTCGTCGATGCGCAGGCCGGCATCGTGCTCGATGCCCTCGACCGCCTCGGACTTTGTGACAACACAATCGTGGTCTTCACGAGCGATCACGGCTACCACCTCGGCGAGCACGGACTCTGGCAGAAGCGGAGCCTCTTCGAGGAGAGCGCCCGCGTGCCGCTGGTGATCGCCGCACCCGGGGGCCGGAGTGGCGCCGTGGCGACGCACACCGTGGAGCTTGTGGACGTCTGCCCGACGCTCTGCGATCTGGCGGGCGTGCCGCTGCCGGCCGGCGTCGACGGCCGCAGCCTCGCGCCGCTGGTCCGGGCGGATGCGGCGGCTCGGCAGGACTTCGCGGAGCGGCCGGCGTTGACGGAGGTCGAACTTGGAAAATATCGCGGTGCGAGCCTCCGGAGCGGCCGGTGGCGGTACACCGCGTGGCAGGGGCCCGAGGGTCTGGCCGGCCGGCAACTCTACGACCACGACACCGATTCGCGCGAACTGGTGAACCTGGCTGACGATCCGGCGCACGCCGCCACGCTGCAGTCGCTCGATGCCGAGCTGCTGCGGACCCTTCCATGAGGAGCTCCTCCATGAGCGCGTCGATCCCGGCGAGTCGCCTTGCCGTATGGTGCATGACGACGGCACTCCTTGCGGTGGTCGTCGCGACGCCTGTCGCGAAGGCCGCGCCGCCGAACGTGGTCGTGATCCTCGCCGATGATCTCGGCTTCTCCGACCTGGGCTCGTATGGCGGCGAGATCGACACGCCCCATCTCGATCGCTTGGCTGCTGGCGGCCTGCGGTTCACGCAAGGCTACAACACGGCCCGTTGCTGGCCGACCCGCGGTGCGCTGCTCACCGGCTACTATCCGCAGGCGATCCGCCGCGATGCCCTGCCGGAAGGCAGGGATGGGAAGGGAACGCGGCCCGCCTGGGCGCGGCTTCTGCCGGAACTGCTCACGCCGGCTGGCTACCGTTCCTACCATTCCGGCAAGTGGCACATCGATGGCGACCCGCGGTCGCAGGGTTTTGCGCGGTCGCTCGACGTGACGAATGGGGACAACAACTATTTTTCTGCCGTAGGCGTCGTTGAGGACGGCCAGCAGGTGCCTGTCACCGATGATTTCTACGCCACCACCGCGATCGGCGACCATGCGGTCAAGTGCCTCGCCGATCACGCGCGGGACCACGTGGGACAACCGTTCTTCCACTATGTGCCCTTCACGGCACCGCATTTCCCGCTGCAGGCACCGCCGGAACTCGTCGCGAAATACCGCGACCGCTACCGGGCCGGGTGGAATGCCGTGCAGCAGGCGCGGATCGAGCGGCTCAAAGCAAAGGGAATCGTGACGACCGCCCCGGCGGCGATGGAGCGGGAGATCGGCCCACCGTATCACAAGCCCGACGCGCTTGAGATCCTCGGGGTAGGTGAGGTGAACCGGCCGCTCCCCTGGGAGGATCTCTCGCCCACGCAGCGTGAGTTTCAGATCGACAAGATGGCGATCCATGCGGCGATGATCGACAGCATGGACCAGCAGGTCGGCCGGATTCTCGCGCAGCTTGAGGCCATGGGGGCGTTCGACGACACGCTCATTCTCTTCGCCAGCGACAACGGCGCCTCGGCCGAGATCATGGTTCGCGGCGAGGGGCACGATCCTCAGGCCTCGCCCGGTTCCCGGAAGTCGTTTTTGTGTCTCGGCCCGGGCTGGTCGAGCTGCGCCAACACGCCATTTCGGCGGCACAAGACCTGGGTGCACGAGGGGGGCATCGCGACACCCTGGATTGCGCACTGGCCAAGGGGCATTACCACCAAGGGGCAGCTTCGCACGCAGCCGGTGCACGTGATCGACCTCGTGCCGACGGTCTTGCAACTGGCGGGCATCGAGCCGCCTCGCGAGCACGACGGAAAGCCGGTGCCGCCGCTGCACGGGCGGAGTTTTGCCACGGCCATGAGGGATCCCGCAGCTCCGAATGCGCATGACACGCTCTGGTGGTGTCACGAAGGGCATCGCGCCGTGCGCACAGGCGACTGGAAGCTCGTCGCTGCGAAGGGCACGCCGTGGGAGCTCTATGACCTCGCTACCGACCGCTGCGAGACGAAAAACCTCGCCACGGCGGAGCCGGCGCGTGTGGCCGAACTGGAGGCAGCCTGGAACCGGATCGCGGAGGAGTGTCGGACGCTGGCGGCAGCGGATGCTCCGGCGTCCAAGCCTGTCCGGCCGGCAGCGGCCGTGCAGGGAAAACGGCCGAACATCATTTACGTGATGACCGACGACCAAGGCTACGGCGACATCGCGGCCCACGGTAATGCCATCATCCGTACGCCGCACCTCGACCGACTGCATGCGCAGAGCGTGCGGCTCACCGAGTTTCACGCGAGCCCGACCTGCTCGCCCACGCGTGCGGCGCTCATGACCGGCCGTCACGAATTCCGCTCCGGTGTCACCCACACGATCAATGAACGCGAACGACTGGCCCTTTCGGCCACCACGCTGCCGCAGCTCTTGAGGACGGCCGGTTACTCAAGCGGCATCTTCGGCAAGTGGCATCTGGGCGACGAAGACGCCTACCAGCCTGGGAAACGGGGCTTCGACCGGGTCTTCATCCACGGCGGTGGCGGCATTGGGCAGTCGTTTCCAGGCAGCTGTGGCGACGTGCCAGGCAACTCGTACTTCGGTCCGACGGTCCGCAGCGACGGCACGTTCGTGAAGACGAAGGGCTACTGCACCGACGTCTTCTTCGATGCCGCACTCGACTGGATCGACCGCTGCCGGAAGGAGGGCAAGCCGTTCTTCTGCTACGTGACGCCGAACGCCCCGCACGGGCCGCTCGAATGCCCGCGCGGCTCCGACACACCGTATCTGGCGAAGCTCGAGGCTGCCGGCGTAAAGGACCCGCGGCAGCGGGCCGAGATCGCGAAGTTCTACGGCATGATCGAGAACATCGATACGAACATCGGCCGGCTCATGACGAAGCTCGACGAGTGGGGCCTCGCCAACGACACGCTCGTCGTGTTCACGACCGACAACGGCACGGCCACGGGGGCGCCGGTCTTCAATGCCGGGATGCGTGGGATGAAGGGCACGGCCTATCGCGGTGGCACGCGGGTGCCCAGCTTCTGGCGGTGGCCGGGCACGCTTCCGGCGGGTGTCGATGTGCCGGCCGTGACGGCGCACATCGACGTGCTGCCGACGCTCTGTGAGTTCACCAACATAGAAATTCCCGCCGGCATCGCCGCCAAGGTCGAAGGCCGAAGCCTCGTGCCGCTGTTGCGAGACGGAAAAGCCGCGTGGCCCGATCGACCTCTCTTCACGCACCTGGGCCGCTGGGATCGCGGCAAGCAGTCGGAGACCGAGTACCGCCAGTGCCGCGTCCGCGAGGGGAAGTGGAGCCTTGTGAACGTGAAAAACAGTCCCACGACGTGGGAACTCTACGACGTCGCCGCCGATCCGGGCGAGCAGAACGACCTAGTGAAGCAGCATCCAAACGTCGTGGCCCGCCTCGCCGGCGAGTACGACCGCTGGTGGAAAAGCGTGCAGCCCGATCTCGTCAATGAGAATGTCCCAGTCCCCGCTGTGAATCCGTTTAAGGCCGCCTATGAGCGGCAGTTGAGCCCGCCGCCCACGGCGTCCGACGTCTCCTACGGGTCCCATCCGAAGCAAGTGATGCACTTCTGGAAGACGCCGCAGGCCGCGGCTGACAAGCCCGCGCCGCTGCTCTTCTTCATCCATGGCGGCGGCTGGCAGGGCGGCGACCGGATGAGCGGCCTGACGGGCATGCTGCCGAAACTGCTCGC
>CANHCU010000071.1 GCA_947459185.1 Planctomycetaceae bacterium
CCAAATCGGCCGCGTTTACCCTGCTGCCCGGTGCGATGCGCCGGATTCGTTTTCCCCGCTACGACCCGCTACGAAAGGTTTTGACCAGCCCATGGCCACCACTGTCGGAAAGAAGTCCTCCAAGCATGCGTCCACCAAAAGCGGGAAGCAGAGCGGTAAGCCGGGCAAGATGATCTATTATTTCGGCGCCAAAAAGTGCGACGGCGACGGCACGATGAAGGCCCTGCTCGGCGGCAAGGGGGCGAACCTCGCTCAGATGACCAAGATCGGCCTGCCGGTGCCCCCGGGCTTCACGATCACGACACAGGTCTGCATCGACTACTACAAGCACGGCAAGAAGTTTCCGAAGGGCCTCGAGGACGACGTCGCCTCCGCCATGAAGCTCATGGAGAAGGAGACCGGCAAGAAGTTCGGCGACCCCAAGAACGCCCTGCTCGTGAGCGTTCGCTCCGGTGCCCGTGACAGCATGCCAGGCATGATGGACACGATCCTGAATCTGGGTCTGAACGACGACACCGTGAAGGGGCTCGCCGCCGCCACCGGTAATCCCCGGTTCGCCTACGACTCCTACCGCCGCTTCATCCAGATGTACGGCGACGTGGTGATGGGGGTGCAGAAGCGGCACGAAAACGAGCACGATCCCTTCGAGGAGACGATGGAGGGGCTCAAGCATCAGCTCGGCGTCCACAACGACACCGATCTCACCGAAGAGCATCTCCGCGAGCTGATCAAGCGGTATCTGACGCTCATCAAGCAGCGGACCGGCAAGGGCTTCCCGCAGGATCCGTTCGAGCAGCTCATGGGCGCTGTTGGCGCCGTCTTCGGCAGCTGGATGAACGAGCGGGCGATCCTCTACCGCCGCAAGTACAAGATCCCCGACGAGTGGGGCACTGCCGTCAACGTGCAGAGCATGGTGTTCGGCAACATGGGCGACGACTGCGCGACCGGCGTGGCCTTTACCCGCGACCCCGCCACCGGCGAGGACACCTTCTATGGCGAATATCTGGTCAACGCCCAGGGCGAGGACGTCGTCGCCGGCGTACGGACGCCCAAGCCCGTGGCTGAGATGAAGCACGAAGCGATGTTCTCCGGCACCTACAAGGAGCTGGAGAAGGTCCGCCAGACGCTCGAGAAGAAGTTCGGCGACGTGCAGGACTTCGAGTTCACGGTCGAGAAGAAGAAGCTCTACATGCTGCAGACGCGGCACGGCAAGCGGACGGCTCTGGCCTACGTGAAGATCGCCCACGACATGGTGAAGCAGAAGCTCATGTCGCCCGAGCACGCGATTCAGTCGGCCGACCCCGACGCCCTCTCGCAGCTCCTGGCCCCGATTTTTGACCGGGCCGACTACGCCGCTGCCAAGAAGAGCACCCGGCTGCTGACCACGGGCCTGCCCGCCGGCCCCGGTGCTGCCACCGGGCAGCTGGTGTTCACCGCCGCCAAGGCCGAGGAACTTGCCAACAAGGGCATCAAGGTGGTGCTCGCCCGCGTCGAGACGAGCCCCGAGGATCTTCGTGGCATGATCGCGGCCGAGGGCATCCTCACCAGCCGCGGTGGCGTGTCGAGCCATGCGGCGCTCGTGGCCCGGCAGATGGGCAAGGTCTGCGTCGCTGGTGCCGGTGCGGTCCAAATCGACTACGCGAAGGGCACGCTCACCTGTGCCGGTCAGAAGCTCAAGGAAGGCGATGCGATCTCGATTAACGGCTCGACGGGCGAGGTCTTCGCCGGTGCCATCAAGACCGCCGACAGCGAACTCAAGCAGGTGCTGATCGCGAAGACGATGAAGCCGGCCGACTCAGAGGTCTTCCAGTATTACGACTTCATCATGAAGCTCGCCGACAAGTACCGCAAACTTGGCATACGGACCAATGCCGACACGCCGGAGCAGGTGCGTCACGCGATCGCCTTTGGTGCCGAGGGCATCGGCCTGACGCGGACCGAGCACATGTTCTTCGAGGGAGACCGCATCGACGCGATGCGGGAGATGATTCTCGCCGAGAACGAGGACGCCCGCCGCAAGGCGCTCGCCAAGCTGCTTCCCTACCAGCGGGATGACTTCGAAGGCATCTTCAAGGCACTCGATGGCCGACCGGCCACGATCCGCTTCCTCGATCCGCCGCTGCATGAATTCGTGCCGCACGACGAGAAGGCCCAGGCCGACCTCGCCAAGAAGCTGAAGCTGTCGCTCGAGACGGTGAAGGCCCGCGTGCACGCCCTTCACGAGTTCAACCCGATGCTCGGCCACCGCGGCTGCCGCCTTGGTGTCAGCTATCCTGAAATCTCCGAGATGCAGGCCCGCGCGGTGTTCGAGGCCGCGGCGAAGGTGCAGAAGGCCGGCATCAAGGTGAAGCCTGAGATCATGATCCCGCTCGTCGGCTTCAAGAAGGAACTCGACAACCAGGTGGAGATCGTGCACCGGGTCGCCGAGTTGGTGCAGAAGGAAACCGGACAGAAGATCAAGTACCTCGTTGGCACGATGATCGAGATCCCGCGTGGCGCCCTCACGGCTGACGAGATCGCCGAGACGGCTGAGTTCTTCTCCTTCGGCACCAACGACCTCACGCAGACCTGCCTTGGCATGAGCCGTGACGACATGGGGTCGTTCCTGCAAAAGTACACCGATGAAGGCATCTTCAAGGCGAACCCGTTTGCGTCGATCGATGCCACCGGCGTGGGCCAGTTGATTCAGATCGCCGTCGAGCGCGGCCGCAAGACGCGGAAAGACATCAAGCTCGGCATCTGCGGCGAGCACGGTGGCGATCCCCACTCGGTGCTGTTCTGCCACCATGTCGGGCTCGACTACGTGAGCTGCTCACCGTTCCGCCTGCCGGTCGCCCGGCTGGCCGCGGCCCAGGCAGCACTCGGCAAGACCTACTAGCTTCACGGGAAACATCGGCATCCTGCCGCGGATTCGCGTGGTGGGTCCCGGCATGTCCCGTCGCTTGCGCTCAGGGCTTGTATGGGGAGGTGATGGTGCGTTCGCATAGAAGCCCCCGGCGCAAGCCGGGGGATGGCGCATCCCGTCGCTTGCGCTCAGG
Source organism: Planctomycetaceae bacterium (assembly GCA_947459185.1). Classification (GTDB taxonomy): domain Bacteria; phylum Planctomycetota; class Planctomycetia; order Pirellulales; family UBA1268; genus CAMCQY01. Next base: position 3,039 of record CANHCU010000071.1, read on the forward strand.
GCTTGTATGGGGAGGTGGTGGTGCGTTCGCATAGAAGCCCCCGGCGCAAGCCGGGGGATGGCGCATCCCGTCGCTTCCGCTCAGGGCTTTTGTTGGGGCGAGACGGTACATTCCCACTATGCCGCTTTCGCCCGAAGCCCTGACGCTCGCGCCGATCCTGCTGCTTGTGATCGCGCTGTGGGTGACCGAGGCCCTGCCGCTGGCGGTCACGGCGTTGCTCGGAGCCGTGCTCTGCGTGGTGGCAGGAGTGGCTCCGGCGAAGGAGGTGTTTCGGCCGTTTGCCGATCCGCTCATCTTCCTTTTCATCGGGTCGTTCCTATTGGCCGAGGCGATCCGGCTGCACGGGCTCGACCGCCGGCTCGCCTACTGGGTGCTATCCGTGCCGTGGATCGGCGAGCGGCCGACACGGATTCTTGCGGCGGTGGCGCTGGTGTCGGTGTTGATCAGCGCCTTCATTTCCAACACGGTTACGGCGGCGATGATGATGGCGATCGTGACGGGCATCCTCGGTGCCGTGGAGGCAGCCGCCGCCGGTCACGGCAGGTCACCCGCACCCAGCTTTGCCACAAGCCTCTTTCTCTGCGTGGCGTTCGCGGCGTCGATTGGCGGCCTGGCCACGCCGATCGGCACGCCCACCAACCTCATCGGCCTTGCCTTCATTCGTGATCAGGTCGGCGTGCGCGTCTCTTTTTTTGGTTGGTGTGCGATTGCCATACCGCTCGTCGCCGTCATGACAACGGTGGCCGTCGCGGTGCTCTCGAGGCTCTTTCCGGCCGGAGTGGAGCGGCTCGAGGGGGTCGGCAGTTATGTCGCGGCCGAGCGGAGCCGGCTCGGCCGGTGGACGACCGGACAGAAGTCGGTGGCCGCGGCATTTGCCATCACGGTTTTTCTGTGGGTGCTGCCGGGGTTTTTGTTGATTCTGCTGGGGGCGTCGCATCCGGTCTGTGGCTGGCTCTCGAAGCGGCTGCCGGAGGGGGTCGTGGCGCTTATCGGCGCCATTCTCCTGTTTCTCTTGCCAGGGAATCGTGACGCGGACGGTCGCCTTCGGCGGGCGCTCGAGTGGCGGGAGGCCCGCATCGATTGGGACATCGTGCTCCTGTACGGCGGCGGCATGGCGCTGGGAGAGCTCTGTTTTTCCACGGGGCTCGCTGGTGCCATCGGCCAGTCGATCACAGGATGGATCCCCGTCGGCGACTGGAGCGGGACCGTGCTTGTGGCCGTGGCGACCGTCGTGGCGGTGGTGACGAGCGAATTCACAAGCAACACCGCCAGCGCGAACATGGTCGTGCCGGTCGTGATCGCGTTGGCCCGGGCCACGGGCGTCGATCCGCTGATGGCGGCGCTCGCCGCCACCTTTGCGTCGAGCCTCGGCTTCATGATGCCGGTGAGCACCCCCTGCAACGCGATCGTCTATGGCTCCGGCCGGGTGCCATTGCGGTCGATGATGGCCAGCGGTGCCATTATCGACGTGGTGGGAGCAATCACGGTCACGGCCGCGATGCTGCTGGCATCGCGATTGTGAGCGGGCGCTTCCCAAAGATACCGCGGTCCGGCCGGTGCATGCCTTCCGGCCGGACCACGTCAGGGGGATCGTCTTCCGCTGCCACGCAGGTTTCGCGGCGATCGGGGCTTCGGGACTCGGACGGCGGCGATCCGTCGGTCGCGCTAGAAGCCTCCCTGGATCGCCGCGCCGCACTGGTGGCAGCGGGGTTGCACCGGCGGGACGGGCGACGGCAGATAACCCTCCCGGCACATCGAATGGAGCCGCGGAAAGTGCGGCGGCAGCGTCACGCAGGGGCTGTGCTTCCATTGCAGCTGCTGGAAGGGGTGCGCCTGGTAGACGTTCGAGCCTCGGCAGCATGCCTGCGGCGCGCCGCACTGGTTGCTCCGCACGTTGCCGTGCCATGGCGGCTGCTGCCATGACTGCTGTGGCTGGCCGCCGCGGCACCCGCAGTCGCCAGGCTGGCCGGGGGCCACCGACTCCGCCACCACGGTCGTCTCACCCGGCTGGGTGTCTTCGAATTGGGCGGCCGTCGCAGTCAAGGGCGACGAGGCCGCTGCCAGGACGGCGACGGCGAACAGCAGTGGGCGAACACTACGCACGAATCAGGCTCCCCGAGATGGCGTCTGACAGACTCCACGATCCACGAAAGATGTTTCGTCTGGAAAGCTCTGCCTGGATGAGAGAACAGGCAAACGGGTGGGGCCGTATGATCTGAAACGAAGATGATGCCGACCGCTTGACACCGACTTGCATACGGGTAGTATGTGCAAAAGGATTGCATGTAGGGCATGCGTGCCTCGCCAACTTCCCTCCCCCCCTTCAACTTCCACCGGAGCTACGGATATGACCCTCGCCCGCCGTGCGTTCACGCTGGTCGAACTGCTGGTCGTGATCGCCATCATCGGCACGCTGGTCGGCCTCCTGCTGCCCGCCGTGCAGTCTGCCCGCGAGGCGGCCCGCCGGGCCCAGTGCACCAACAACCTCAAGCAGACCGGTCTGGCCCTGCAGAATTATCACGAGGCTCGGCGGCAACTGCCGGAAGGCTGGCTGTGCAAGCTTGACAGTTCGGACGCCCATCATGCAGAGGAGGGTGTCGGCTGGGGCTGGTCATCTCGGATTCTGCCGTACGTAGAGGAAGACGCGACCCACAAGAGCATCGACATCAAGATGCCGATCGCCTCCGCATCTTCAACGGTGCTCGGCAAGGTGATCCCAGGGTTCCTCTGCCCGTCCGACGCGGGCGCTGGCAAGCCGACGTTCAATCCCGGCGAGAAGGGCGGCGCCAACAATGACCACGATCACCCCGATCAGACGGGCGGATCGGCCACGTATGCACGGACCAACTACGTCGGCATGTTTGGAACCAACTCATGGGAGGCTCACGAAGAGGAGGATCACGGAGCGGGCGAAGAGGAGCATCATGAGGAAGGCGAGCCATATGACGGCAACGGCATGTTTTTCGCGAACAGTCGGATGCCCTTCCGGCACGTCACCGACGGCCTGAGCAAGACGATCATGGTGGGCGAACGCGACTCACGAATCGGCGGAAGCCTCTGGCTCGGCATGGTGGAAGGACTTGCCGAACCGATCGGCCGCATCGTGGCCCACGGCCATCATGCCCCAAATGGCAACCCCGCTGAGCAGCATTTTGGCGACCTGTCGAGCCGCCATCAGGGTGGGGCCAACGTCGTATTCGCCGATGGTCACTGTGACTTCATCGCCGAAACGGTCGATGTCACCGTGTTTCAAAAGCTGTGCACCCGCAAGGAAGGCAACTGACCGTCAGTCGAGGGCCACGTCCTCGACCCGATAGCTTTCCAGCGAATCCCTCGTAGCAATCACGATGAAGCCCTCGTTGCCGTCGCGGTAGCCACCGATCCCCACGAGCGGTGCGCCGTGGCGGTAGCGGTCGACCACGCGGCCGTCGGCCCAGGCGACGGTCACTGATCCATCGGGGGCGGCGATGAGCCACTGCCGCCGCGGCGTGCCGAGCAGATCGGCCCAAGAAACCGGCTCGATCGGCCCATCGCGGTGCACGCCATCGGGCAGATCGAGTTCCCAGAACTGGTCAGGGAGAGGACCGAGTCCCACTGCGATGTTCGTGCCCACGCTTGGGCTGGCCAGTCCCAGAAAGGCCCATTCGCCATCGGGTGCCACAGGCCCCGCGAAGAGTGACGCAACCGCGGGGCTCGCCGTCCAATCCGGCTGCTGCCGACCGGCCCCAGCCCCTTGCCCAGACCCTTGCCCAGGCCCTTGCCCAGCACCTTCCACGGGCCTCGCCTCCGCGCCCCTGCCCTCCATCGTCACCGGCACGAGCCTGCCGTGGCCGTTCACGCAGATGAGCCCGCGGCTGCCCTCCTGATGCGGTGCGTCCGGCACGACGTCGAGCACCGTGTCGAACGAACGTTCCCGCCACAGCCGGTGGCCGGCGAGGCTGGCGGCCTGCACGCCGACGGTGCCGTAATAGCCAACGACGATTTCTGGTGCGCCATCATCATTGAGGTCGACGAGTTGCGCGGTTCTGATTCCGGCGTGGGACGGGCTCTCCCAGGCGGGATAGGTGGCGTGGAGCTTCCACGCCTCGTCAAACACGAAGACCTGCTGCCCACCGCGATTGCCGCCGAGCCACCAGCGTTTGCCGGCCGCATCGATTGCCGTCCGTAGGAAGCCGACGGCGGCATCGGCCGGTAGATCGAGTTCGTGTCGTGCGAGTTCGCGGCCGCTTGGATCGAGCACGACCGCGGTCCGCCAGCCGTCGAGGGCGACGATTGTGGCGGCACCGCCATCATCGAAGCAGACCACATTTCCAGGCATGGCCACGCCCTCGGCCCGCCAGGCCCTGACGAGCTTGAAGCGATCCGGCTGCCGACGGGGGGCGATCTGCTGCGGAGGCATCCGCTCCACCGCACCGCCCCCGGCGACCTTCTCCAGCAGTTCGCGGTAGTCCCGGAGTCGGGTCTCAAAGCGATCGCGGAGCAGTGGTCCGGTGGGCGTACCGGCCGCCACCGCGGCGAGGGTCGCGGAGAGATCCTTGGCCAACTGGTGGTCGTGGCCGAAGAGCACGTCGGCAAAGGTGCCTGTGGGCGTGAGCACCACCACGGCGGGGAAGGTCGCGATCTCGAAGGCGGTTGCGGCGACGCTCCGTGGGTCTCGCAGGATGGTACCTGTTCCGCCCCACTGCCTGACTTTCTCGCGGAGTGCGTCGTCTGGCACATCGGTCTCGTCGACGCTCACGGCAAAGTGCTTCACGGGCGCCATGGTCGCAGCCGAGCCGGCCGCGAACGCTTCCACGGCCCTGATCACCTGCGGCATCGATCGCCGGCAGGCAGCGCAGCCGGTATGGAAAAACTCGAGCACCACGGCTGAGCCGTTGAGGCTCTCGCTCGACACCGTCGTGCCGTCGAGGCCGGCGAGTACGAACCGAGTCGCCGCCTTGCCGACCAACGCACTTGGCGGCTGGGGAGTTGGCGGCGGCTCCAGCCGATCGACTCGAGCGGCCCCTGCGGGCACCTCGAACGCAAAGGCCTCCGACGGCACCGAGGCCGGAAACGTCGCCTCCAGAAAATCGACGACGACTGATAGCCCACCCACCGGCCCGCCCTGTTGCGTGAGGAACTGTCCGTAGGCCTTGGTGGGCAGTGACATCCGCCGCAGCAGCTTTGACTTTCGATCGATCCAGAGCACGAGTGGCCCGTCGGGCTTCGGGATCGTCACAACCGTGCAGGTATGGCCCTCGACCGGTTCGCTGCCCGTCACGCGCGGCTTATCCACGGCGTCGGCGATGATCAGGTCAACGGTGTCGTCGGCCAAGAGCAACGGCAGTTGGGTGGGGCATCCGGCATCTCCTTCGGCGAGCGTCAGGCGGACCTGCTCGTCAGCGAAGAGTTGGTCGAGCGTGAGCGGGCTCGTGACGGGTTCGTCCAGCACCTGGCCCGGCACGTTGCCCACCGCGGCGCGGAGCGATGTGCCGTCGGCGGCGATCCGCGCGTCATAGCAATCGATCCGCAGCCGGTCAGGCCGCTCGAAGGCCACGCGGAACGGGATCGACTGATCCACCTCGCTGCCTTCGCGGACGTAGCGGATGCGGACGCGTGCGTTGTCGGAATAGGCACGAGCGTTCCGGTAGGTGTGGCTCATCTCGTCGAGCAGGCTGCGGGGATCGGCACTGCAGCCGGTCAGCGACATCGTCGCCAGGAGACCCGCAAGGAGGGCGAGGCGTCGTGCCAGCGATGCACATTGGGTGTTCATTCGCTCATCATGGCCAAAACGTCGCTGCAACGGCCAGAGCAGTCCAGACACTCGTCCGCAGGGGGCGACAACCGTTACGATGGTGCGAAAGGATGTTCGACGGTGAAATGCATTTCGCTTGATTACGGCGCCGACGAGCCGCTGCTTCTGGAGGTGGACGACGACGCGCTCGTCGCCGAATGCCGCGGGCCGGAGGGCGTGGCTGGCGAGGCCGCAAGGCAGCTGGTCTTGGCAGCATGCAGCGAGACCGAGTCGGGGCCGCCGCTCGAATCGCACGTGGTGCCCGGAGATCGGGTTGCCATTGGGTTGGCTGCTGACGCTCCCCAGGCGGCTGAGGTTGTGGCCGCCGTCGCCACGCGGCTGGTCGCGGCAGGGGTGGACGCGGCTGACATCACCGTGCTGCGGGCGCCGCCGCTGGAGCCACTGGGCTATGGCGCGCGCGAGCAGGCGGAGGGCGTGCCCGCGATCGGCGGCGCGACGGTGTTTGATCCGGCGATCGAGCCACAGACGTCTTACATGGCCGCGGATGAGGCTGGCAGGCCGATCCATCTCGCGCGGGCGCTGGTCGACGCCGATGTCGTCGTGAGCCTCGGGCAATGGGGCTGGGATGCCGCGTTCGGCGGCCGCTCGTTCGAGGGCGAACTCTGGCCCACGTTCTCGCGGCGGTCGTGTCGGGAGGAGATCGTGCGGTCGCTGGCCACACGCGGGCGGCGGGCGATCGACGCCTGGATGGTCAGCAACCAGGAGGCGATCTGGCAGTTGGGCGTCTGCGCGAACCTGCGGCTCGTTGCCGGCCGGGGTGACACGCTCGCCGGTGCGGCCTTCGGGCTGCCAGATGCCGCCGCTCGGCGGGCGCGGAAGCTGGCTGCGGGCTGGAGGCCCACCGTGCCGGCCGCGACAATGCTCACGATCGCATCGCTTTCGAATCCTCGGGGCGGGACAGCCATGCTGCTGCGGGCCGTGGCGGCTGCGGCCCGTGTGACGCATCCCACGGGCACGGTCTGTGTGGCAAGCCGGTTGGCTGAGCGACCGGGTGTGATCTTCTCGCGGTGGCGGGAAGGGGCACCGCTCGACGCGCTCGTCCGTGAGGCGGTGGGCACCGGCGACCAGTCGCTCATCACCGACGCGTTTCAGACGCGGTTCTTTGCCCGCGCGCTCGGCGACCGGCGGCTTGTGCTCCTCTCCGATCTCGATGAGGCGACGGTCGAGGAGTTGGAACTCGGCTTCGCCGCGATGCCGGAGGTGGTGGAGCGACTCGCGCACCGCGCGGAGAGCGTCGCCGTGCTCGCCGAGGCCGATCGAATGCTCCCGCGAGTGGTGTAGTGCCGCAGGCTCATGTCCACTGCCTTCAGGGCTGGGCTATCGGCGCTAGGCTGTCAGCGTTTGGAATTCCCCGGTTGCCCACCCGTTCCCAGGGAATACCCGGGACTTGCAGCCCCGGTGCTTTATGCAATATAGTTGCGTATGCAATAGTGTTGCATAAAATGCCCTGAGGGTGGGACGGGAACATGCGATCGCTCTGGAAATTCGTCGGGTGGGTAGCGACATACGATCTCTGCCCATGGGCCAACGTCTGGTTCTCCTGGGGCAAGAAGCCGATTGCCACGCTTGCAGTCGCTTGCGTCGCGGCGATCGCCTGCGCGGTGTTCGTCAATCCCGTGGCGTTGATTTCCGCCGTGGCGATCCTGGGCGTGATCGCGCTGGGCTACGGCTGGCCCTCGATCTCGATCCGCGGTCTCACTGCCCGGCTCCGCTTCCATGATCGCCGCGTCTCAGCGGGGGAGCCGGCCCGGGCGACGGTGTCGGTCCGCAATGCATGGCCGTGGCCCGTCTGGGGAATCTGTCTCACCGGCGACTTCGGGTCAGACGCGACGATCGCACTCGCACGGGTTGCTGGTTGGTCCGTGACTGAGTTCACCTGGGATTTCGTCCCCGGCTGCCGCGGCGAATATCCCCGTGCCGCGGTGCGGCTATCCACGTCGTTTCCTTTCGGTTTGCAGGAAGCCAGCCGCGAGGTGGTCGTCGAACGGCTGCTCATCGTATGGCCCGACATCGTGCCGCTCGACACGCTGCTGGACGCCGCCGAAACCAGGCCTACCGACGACACCTTCTCCGAAAAGCGGGTCGGGGATTCCGGTGACATGGCTGGAACGCGACCCTTCCGCAACGGCGACTCGCTGCGACGCGTTCATTGGGCACAGACCGCACGCATGGGAGCGATGGTCGTCTGCGAGCGGGAATCGCCGGTCCTCGCGGCGGTCCGCGTGGTGTTCGATTCCGATCCTGCCGTCCACGAAGGGGCCGGTGCTTCGGGCACCCTCGAATCGTCGATTCGAATCGCGGCTAGCATCTGCGCCGCCTACCACCAGCACAATGCCCGCGTCGAATGCTGCTTCGGCCACGAGACGATCGTGGTCGCGGCCGGCCCCGAGGGCAAGCGGCGTTTCCTGGACGAGCTGGCGCGATTTCAGCCCTGTCGGCACGAGGTAAGGGAGTGCCAGCACGAGCATGCCTCGCACGCGTGCCGGCGAATCCATCACCACAACTGCGGCGTGTTTCAGATGACGGTCACGACGGATCGCGGCACCGTCAGCCGCACCGAGCATCGGCACGTGCACGGCGATCAGTTGTGGATTGTTCTTGGTTCGCAGTGGTCCGAAGGCGTTCAACCCGCGGCTCCGGTCGCCCTGCCCGGGAGGATGATCAGGCTGCCATGGGCACCCGATCCGCGGGGCGCGTTCCGCGAGGGATGGAGGAACATCTGTCGTGCAGGATGACAGGCCGGCCCCCGTGCGTTCCCGTCCAGCCACCGGGTGGCTGACGATGCTGCTTGCGCTGGTGGCGTGCGTGGCGGCGGAAGTGGCCGTTCATGGAATGGATCGAGCGATACACGCCGGCTGGTACGTCGCGCTTGTGCTGGTCTTTGCATTGGTCACGCTCACCACCGCCGAGTTGCTCCGCCGACGGTTTCCCATGGTGGGAGCGACCGAGAAATCGCGACTGTCGTGGGCCGGCGGGATCGTGGTCGCGGGCGTCGCTCTCGAGGCTCTCGTCAGGGAGTGCCTCAACATGCCCATGCTTCTCGACGTCCTGCTCATCGTCATCGTTCGCGACATGGTGATTGCCCTGGCGATCCTCTCCCATCATGAAGACGCGCAGCGGTCATGCAACGCCTTCGCGACATTCCTCATCGTCTTCGCGTCGGCCAGCGTTCATGCCCTGTGGATCCAAGGCCTGGTGGTGGTCTTCTCGCTGATCGGTGTCTGGTGGCTGATGGGCACTCACTGGGAATCGTTGCAGCACCGCCTCGAGGCCTCCTCCGATCAAGCTCTGCCACGCAAGTGGCTGCTGACCGTGCCGCTGGCCCTGCTCGGCATCCTCGTCTGCGTGCCGGTGGCAAGCCGCCAGATCCACGCCCTGGAAGGCTTCATGCCGACATCCGGCGGCCGGCGCGATTCTTCGCCCATGGCCCGCAGCGGTGTCGGCGACGGCGATGCCCTGGTGGCCGGGCTCGACAACATTCGTAGCTTCGCCCCGATCGAGGATGCGCCGTTCGTGAGCTCCCACGAACCGACGCTCTACGACGTCTATGACGACATGTACAACGAGCCGGTCGTGCAAAAAAAATCCAAGCGGGCGATCAGCCTGCCGCCCCAGACGACCGTGAGGCCGGAGGATCCCTCGATGGCAAAATCGAGCCGGGCCAGCCGGGATTTTTCCACCGTGCGGAAGACGGGCAAGCCCACCGCGCAGCGGATACGCGACCTCGAGTCGCGGGCTTTGTTTTACGTAAAGGGGCGTGTGCCGCTGCATCTGAAGCTCGAAAGTTTTGACCTCTACGACGGGGTTGAGTGGAGGGCGGAGCCACTGCCGGAAGCACCGCCACACCTCCGGATCGACATGATCCACGGCCGCCCGTGGCTGCGGCCCCAGACGACAAGTGAGTGCGACTTCTTCGCGGCGCCGGAATCGCACGCCATCAAGGTGGTAGACCTGGATACCGCCTGCATCCCATCGCCCAACGAAGTGACCGGAGTGCACATCGATCAGGTCGCGCAAGCCGATTTTTTCCGTTGGGAGCGGCCGGGGGTGATCGGCATCGACCAGCCGAAACTGCCCGACCTGTTGACCGTCCACGTGCAGTCACGGATTGTGGATCCCCGGCTGTTTGCACGCACCCGGCCCTATTTCCAAGGAGGAGCGGAGCAGTGCCGTCAATTCGGCGACGATTCCCGGTCGGAGCAAGTCCGGGTGCTTGCCGAATCGTGGGTGGTGGGCGTGCCGGCCGGGTGGCGGCAGGTCGAGCGGGTCATCGACCGCGTGCGGACCGGGCACGTGCTTGACGCGGCCGCGGCCGTCTCCAGCGACAGCACCCACAGCGTGGCCGACTTCCTGCTCGTAAGCCGACGCGGTCCCGACTACCTGTTCGCTGGCGCCGCCGTCTGGGCTTTGCGTTCGCTGGGATACACAGCCCGTTTGGCGAGCGGATTTTACGCGGATCCACGACGGTACGACGGCCGTTCCGACCATACACCCGTGATGCCCGCTGACCTCCACTTCTGGGTGGAAGTGCATGCGGGCCCAGGCCATTGGATGACGCTTGATCCCACGCCTGGCTACGTCGTCCTGTCCCCGCCGCTCAGCCTTGCAGAGACAATCCTGCAGCCGTTCAGGGCCATTGGCGGATTCATCGCCGGCAACCCTTGGCTCTCTCTGGCGGTCTGCGCTGGAATTGCGCTGTTCGCGCACCGTAGGGCGGTGATCGCCGACACGATCGACGAGGCTGCATGGCGACTATGGCATTACCGTGACGATCGCGTGGCCGTGGTCAGGATGCTGGGACTGCTCGAGCGGCGTTGCGCCAGGGCCGGCCTTCCGCGACCGCGTTACGCGACTCCTTCCCGCTGGCTGGCCGAGGTGTCGGAGCGGATGGTCGTGGCCGCGCCGTCGATCCGGCCGCTGGCCGACGATATCACGGCCTTCGTGCAACTTGCCGACCAGGCGCTCTACGCGCCGGCCTTCGCGGGCGGGAGGGCTGAGGAAGCCTGTCGCTCGGCGGGACGGATCTGGTCGTGGAAACACCTCATGGCGGTTACGTCCCTGGAACGATTCGCGACTCCGCCGAATTCCAGTAAGCACTTGAACAAGGAGTTATCGTGACGGTTCCCGCATGCCATGACATGACCGCAGCTCTCGACCGCGTGGAAGCGGTTCGGAACCGGCTCAACGATGTACTCAAGGGGAAGCGGGACGTCGTCCAGCACGTGCTCGTCTGCCTGCTGGCGCGTGGGCATCTGCTTCTGGAGGATCGGCCCGGCCTCGGCAAGACGACGCTTGCCAAGGCGCTGGCCGACGCGGTCGGCGGTCGGTTTGCCCGCATCCAGTGCACGCCCGACCTTCTGCCGAGCGACATCACCGGCTTCAACATCTTCAACCAGAAGGATCGGGAGTTTGAATTCCGTCGTGGGCCCGTCTTTTCCGACATCCTCCTCGCCGACGAGATCAATCGGGCCACGCCCCGCACCCAGAGCGCACTTTTGGAAGCCATGGCGGAGCGGCAGGTTACGGTCGATGCCGAATGCTTCGGGCTCGCCGAGGCGTTCTTCGTGATCGCCACGCAGAATCCCCACGAGCAGCATGGAACCTATCCCCTCCCCGAAGCGCAGCTCGACCGCTTTGCCATGAAGCTCGAGATTGGCTATCCGCATCGCGACGACGAGCGAGCGATGCTCGCGGCGGCGGTGGCGGATGCCGCCGGGACCCGCCACGCTGACGGAGGTGCCATTCTCGAGGCCGGTCAACTGGCGGCGATACAGGCGACCGTGGCGGCGATCCCGGTCACCGGGCCCGTGCAGGACTACCTGGTCACCCTGGCGGCATCGACGCGGAATCACCGTGACATTCCCCTCGGGGTGAGTCCACGCGGACTGTTGACGTGGCAGCGGGCGGCACAGGCGTGGGCCTACCTGGCCGGGCGTCAGTTCGTGACCCCCGACGACGTTCAGCAGGTGGCGGTGCCCGTTCTTTCGGTGAGGCTGGGCGCGGAAAGAGGCGATATGGAGAGTCTCATCAGGCAGCTGTTGCAGGGAGTGGAGGCGCCGACATGGTCATGAAATGCCAGCGTGGCTGCGCGATACCGGGTGCGACCGTGCTGATCCTCGCCGTGGTGATGGCCGGCGGGTGTGCCGGGCCGGCCGTCGATCATGAAGAGGACGCCCACGCGTTGCCGGAGCACCATCCACGCACGTTTCGCAGGGCGGTCGTCGAGATCGGCCATCGCGGCGGCGTATTGACGTCGGGCAGACTCGAGGGACCGCAATGGGAGCTCCAGCGGCGTCAGCTGCTGGATGTCGTTCGCTGGCTTCCGGAACTGGCCGCCGACACCGAGCTCGGACGACGTGACTGGGAACGCGTGAACGACGCGGCGGGCACTCTGGCCCGCGAACTCGAGTCGTTGGCGAATGCCGGGGAGCAGGCTGCCAGTCGTCAGAAGACCCTTCCGACGACGTTGGCGGATGCCATGAAGACGCTAGCGGACGCCGATGCCTTGCTGCCGCCCGACATCCCACCGGAGGAAAAACCATGATCGAACTCGCCTGGGGCGCGGTGCTTCGGATGATTCAGGCCTTGCTACAGGGATCACCGTTCATTTTCACCGGCCTGTGCATCGCTGGGATGCTGAGCCGGCTGATGGGGCATGCGGATACGAAACGTCTGTTCGGCTCGAATTCCTTGTCGTCACTGGTGCAGTCCTGGCTTATCGGCATGCTGTTGCCGGGTTGTTCGCTGGGGGTGATTCCGATCTGCAGGCAGCTGCGTGCCAGCGGCATCGCGATTGGAACAATCTTCGCGTTCGCCCTCTCCAGCCCCCTCTTCGATCCGTTATCGCTGCTCTACGGCCTCACGTTGTCGAAGCCATTCACGATTCTGGTGTTCGCCTGCTGCTCGCTGGTCGTCGTGACGCTCTCCGGGGCAATCTTCGACTGGCTCTACCCTGACACGGAGGTGCACGTGCCGGAGCCCCCGGCGCCGCCGCACGGGATCAAACGCATCCTCGCCATCGCGGTTGAAATGGCCCACGAGGCGGTTGGCCCCACCGCTGGCCTGATTGGCATCGGAATCCTGGGGGTCGGCCTGCTGTCCGTGCTTCTGCCGACAGGATCGCTGCAGCGTTCCATGGCGCACGACAATCCTTGGTCGCCGTTGGTGATGACAGGCATCGCGATCCCTGCCTACGCGACACCGATGACGGCCATGAGCCAACTGGGATCGATGTTCCAGCACGGGAATTCCATTGGTGCAGCCTTCATCCTCCTGGCGTTCGGCGCCGGCATGAACCTTGGACTCATGGCCTGGATGGGGTTGAACTATGGCTGGCGCAAGCTCGCCGTCTGGTTCGGGCTTATGCTGCTGGTCGTGATCGGGCTTTCGTATGGTATCGAGCGACCGCTCTATCCACGCGACGTTGAGCCGGCCGGACACACCCATGCCTTCGACGGCTACTGTGCGCCGTTTGCTCCTGACAGCATGCCGACCGGAGGGTATCCGGCCGAAATCATCCGACGGGTGCGGCTCGAGACGCAGCCACATGAATGGTTCGGGGCCGGCGTGCTGGCTTTTCTGGTGACGATCGGCGGGATTCTTCGCGTCGCCGACCCAACCCGGCGGATCGATGCGTGGCTGGTCCGGCGGACCGCCGTAGCGGATGCGCGAACCTCGCCACGGTATGACATGGAGGTTCCGGGTCCGGTCCTGGCACTGGTCGGACTCGCTGGGATCGTGGCCATGAGCGTCGTCGGGTGCTATGCCTATTACCCGCCGCCCAGCGAAGTGCTCGAGGAGCTCTCGGTCGCGCGGACAGAAGCGGCCTCGGCCGCGATCAGCGGCAATCAGGAACATGCCCTTCACTGGATCCCTGTCTGCGAAAGCTGGAACCGACGGCTCGTCGTAGGCACCTATCTGCGGCGTTGGAGAGTCAGTGACTATCACCTGATGAAGTCGCGACTGTTCCAGGATCGGCTCGAGGAATTGGAGCATGCGGTGGAAGACGACGGGCCTGATGAAATTCGCGAGCACGCGATCGCCGCGTCGCGAGCCTTCATGCTGTTGTCGCAGGCGTATCGTTTAGAGCCGCTTGAGTGAACAGGGTTTCGTCGGCGTTACAGGCGTGGCACGGCTGCCAAACACGCTGCGGTCGAGCGGGCCCCAGTGACGCGAGTCGCGGCTGCCAGACGGAAAATCGCCAAGCACGAAGAAGGCATCGGGTCCGAGTCGCCACTCCACCATGCCATCGGCAGCCGCCCGATGGAGAATATCTCGCCACACGACGATGCGCTCGATCATGGCGTCGGCATCGCCGCAGCTCATCCGGCTGCCAGCCAATGTGAGACCGAGACCAAGGCTTGGCGGAGTGTCATCGACGTCGATGGTGACGTTGTCCGGCCAAGGACGGACAACGTCCCAGGCCGCAGGTGCCGGCGGCGGCAGGCAGAAACAATCACGTTCCTGCCGACCGTCGGTGTCGGCGATCGGCCACGCTGCGCCGACCACGTGGCCATCGAGTCGGCCGGCCACCACGGCATAGCGGCCGCTCACCTTGAGTCGCCACGGCACGACAAATCCGCCGACGCGGGCCAGCACACGCACGGACGCATGGTCAGCTGGTGACTCAGCGAGATGAATCACCGCCGCCAGTCCGACGTCGCGCACGGGGAAGAGCATGCGCCGCTCCTCGGGGGCGAATGCAGCATCGTCGAGAACGCTCGTCAGCGAGACGATTCTCTGCCACCGGCCATCGGCGGCGTCATCGGATGCCGCCACGATCGTCGCCGCGGGCACGGCCGATGCCAGCTCGGCGAGGAGAAACGGCGGCTTGAGAACCGTCTGGCCACCGATGGCCAGATCACCGTCCCGGATCGAGACGGTTTCTCCCGGCAGCCCGACGACCCGTTTGATGGCGGGCGAGCCATCGGACGACGTGAGAATCCAGCGTTCATGCCGCCGCGGCTGCCGCAGCCGGTCGAGCGAAGGAAACCAGCCTGTGGTGACGACATCGCCCGGCAGCAGCCCGGGCGCCATCGACAGGCCATCGATCGCATACCGGCTTGGCGGCGCCAACACCGCCAAGCCGCACAGAATCACGACGGACGCCACGACGCACGTCGCAGCGCGATTCATCCCACGGTGACCCACTGGTGGCTCTTGGCACTGGTCAGGACCGCGTCGCAGACCTTCTGCGTCTCGAGTGCGTCGCGGAAGGTGGGCCGGGCGGGCTGCTTCTTCGCATAAGCCTCGAGGAAGTCGGCCACCTGATGCACGAAGCTGTGCTCGTAGCCGATCGCGAGGCCTGGCACCCACCACTTGTCCATGTAGGGGTGATCACTGTCGGTCACATGAACGCTCTTCCAGCCCCGCATCGGGCCCTCGTCCTTGTAATCAAACACCTGCAGCCGGTGAAGATCATGGAGATCCCACTTCAGGCTCATGTTCTCGCCGTTGATCTCGAACGTGTAGAGCGCCTTGTGCCCGCGGGCATACCGGGTGCTTTCGAAGAGGCCGAGCGATCCGTTCTTGAAGTGGCAGAGGAAGGAGCAGGCGTCGTCGATTCCCACCTTCTCTACCTTGCCGGTGAGTTGGTGCTTCCGTTCCTTCACAAACGTCTCGGTCATGGCGGTGACGTCGGAAACCTGTCCATTGAGCCAGATCGCCGTGTCGATGCAGTGGGCGAGCAGGTCGCCCGTCACGCCGGAGCCGGCGGCAGCGGCGTCGAGCCGCCAGAGGGCCGCGCCTCCCTGCGGCAGGTCGGCGTTGATCGTCCAGTCCTGGAGAAAATTGGCCCGGTAGTGGAAGATCCGGCCGAGCTTGCCGCTGTCGATGATGTTCTTCGCGAACGTGACCGCCGGGATGCGGCGGTAGTTGTACCAGACCATGTTTGGCACGCCCGCCTTTTCGACGGCGGCGCACATCTTCTCCCCCTCGGCCACGTCCATCGATAGCGGCTTCTCGCAGAGGATCGCCTTGCCGTGCTTGGCCGCCTCGATGGCGATCTCGGCGTGGAGGTTGTTGGGGGTGCAGATGTCGATGGCGTCGATGTCGTCAGCGGCGACGAGCTTCCGCCAGTCGGTCTCGACCCGCTTGTAGCCCCAGCGGTCGGCGAAGACTTTGGCCTTCTCAGGGTCGCGGGCGGCGACCGCCTGCAGGACAGGCAGGTATTCCAGGTCGAAGAAATCCTTGACGCGGTTGTAGCCGTTGGAGTGGGCGCGGCCCATGAAGCCGTAGCCGATCATGCCGATGCGGAGGGGTTTTGCCATGGGAGAGGTCCTTCGTGGTGGTGGGGTGGTGGTGAGTTCGTGGCGAGGTGTCGAGTGGAATGGTTCAGTTCGGTGACGGATGGGATCTCGCGTGATGGGCCGCTCTGCCGGCGGGGCTCATGCTCGCCACCGGCGGACTTTGACGCTGCATTCCCGATGGATATGGTTGGCCAACTCTTCCAGTCAAAGTTCACCGGCGGCTGCGCGTGACCCCGACCGGCTTCGCTCCTCTTCGTCGAGTTCGTGGTCGAGGAAGTGAGCGGGGACGTTCTTGGGTTGTTCTCAGTTCCAGCCGTGGGCGTCGCGGACGGCGATCATGGTCTTGAGGATGGTGTTCCAGGTGGCTGGGTTTTCGAGGGTCGAGTTCGGGAACATGCAACCGTCCCAGCAGATGTGCTGGATGCCGCGTTTGGCAGCGTCCTGGAGCCAGTAGCCGGAGCACTTCACGATGTCGAGCTTGCCGCTGGGATCGTCGGCCCGGCAGTGCTTGCCCGTCTTGTCGTGCGAGCCGGCGCCGTGCACCTCGCCGTCGTTTTGGGCGACGTGGAAGTCGATCGTCCACGGCCGGAGCTTGTCGGTCATCTGCTTGTAGGCAGCGTAGAACTCAGCCTCCGTGTAGCCCGGCTTCACGAGCGCATATTCAGGGGCGTTATAGCCGAGCAGGTAGAGGTAGGTGTGGGCGAGGTCGGCCTGGAAGCCGAGCGTCTCGGGCATGCCGACCTCTTCGAGCAGGTCGAGGATGTCCTTCCAGGAGTGCATGCCGGCCCAGCAGATCTCCCCCTCGGCGGCGAGCCGCTGGCCGTTGTCGTGGGCGATCTTCGCCGCTTCGCGGAACGTTTCGGCGATCTTCGCTGTGTTGGCCTTGGGATTCTCCCGCCACTTGTTCACGCCAAACTCCGCCGAGTCGATCCGGATCACGCCATACTTCCGCACACCATGCTTCTCGAAGACTTTCGCGATCCGGCACGCCATCTTCACGGCCGACAGGAATTTTTCCTTGGCGGCCGCATCCCCCATCGCCGAGTCGCCGACGGTGCCCGGCCAGACCGGGGCCACGAGCGAGCCGACCGTGAATCCGTGGCTGGCGATCTTGTCGGCGATCTGTGTCAGTTCCGCATCGCTCGCCTCGGGATTCGTGTGCGGCAAGAACAGGAAGTAGTCGATGCCGTCGAACTTCTGGCCATTCACGTTCGCCGCAGCGGTCAGCTCCAGCATCCGGTCGAGGCTGATCGGCGGCTCCTGGCCGGCGTCGGTGCCCTTGCCGACGAGGCCGGGCCACATGGCATTGTGAAGCTTGGGGGCGGTATGCGCTGGCATCGCTTGGTTCCTTCAAAGAATCGGAGGGGAAAATGCTCTGAGTTTCACAAGGTCAGAGGGAGACCGGAAGGGGTTGCCCCTGCCATGGAGACGGCGTTGCTGACAAGCGGAGACAGGATGTCGGAGCGCAGTCAGCATCGAGTGAGCGAAGGCCAGGATGGC
>CANHCU010000072.1 GCA_947459185.1 Planctomycetaceae bacterium
ACGGTTCGGGGCTGCCCATGCCCCGTCGCCGGACGTTCGCTACGGCCATCCATGGCCTTCGCTCACTCGATGCTGACTGCGCTCCGGCATCCTGCCTGCGCTTGTCAGCAACGCCGGCTCTCGGGACATGGGCAGCCCCTCACGGATGCTTCGGAGTCGCATGAAAGCCCGAAGAGCAAGCGTTCGCACAAACTGGCTTCGCACGATGCGAAGCGCAGCACCGGCAAACAGCGTTTGCCAAGCAACTGTTTGAGGACGGGCATCCGCCCGTCATAGGCCACGATGTCGTGTTTTTCGTACATCAAGTCCCGCGGGTGTGGCCGAACCATTCGATGTGGTAGCGGTGGGCAAGATGGAAGCCGCGGGCGTGGCACTCGGGCTCGAGCCATGCCGTTGTCCGGGCGAGTTCGTCCGGTCCCCTGCCCTGCGGCATGAAGAGCACGCGGCTGCGGTCCACGCCGTCGGGCCGTGCGGCGGCGAGATCGTCGATCCACCCCACGGCTTCCGTGAGATCCTCGGGGGAATCGATGACGAACTTCAGCTGGTAGTTGCCGCTGGCCATCAGCCGAAGGATCACGTCGTCCCGCCGGCGGGATTCCGCGTGGCGGGCCGCCCAGTTGCCCGGCGTGTCGGCCGGCGGCGCCGACGAGGCCAGCTTCGGGCTGATCGACATGAGATCAGCGGGGGCATCGAGAAAGACAGTGCCGGCCGTCTCGATCGTGATGTGCATGCCGTCACTGCGGAACATGCGGCATAAGTCGGCCACCTCGGGCAGGAGCAGCGGCTCTCCGCCAGTGATCACTGCATGCTGCCGGCCGAACGCGGCCACCGCGGCCGCGACCTCGGCCACGGACTGCTGCTCGCCTACCGGCTCCCACGATGTGAAGGGCGTATCGCACCAGTGGCAGCGGAGGTTGCAGCCGCTCGTCCGCACAAACACGCTCGGCGTGCCGGCCAGCAGACCTTCGCCCTGCAGGGACGCGTAGATTTCGGCGATGCGCATGCGAGTGGGGAGATGAGGTGGGACGGGAGCAGGCGTCAGAGGCTGGCCCGCGGGTCGGTTGTGCCGACGGCGGCAAAGCCGGCTGCCCGCAGGAGGCAGGAGTCGCAGCGGCCGCACGGCCGGCCACGGCTGTCGGGATCGTAGCAGCTGGTCGTCAGCCCGTAGTCGAGGCCGAGCGACAGGCCCAGCCGGATGATCTCCGCCTTCGAGAGCTCGACAAGAGGCGCAACGAGTTCGATTGGCCGCCCCTCGACGCCCATCTTCGTGCCGAGTCGGGCTACCTCCTGAAAGGCGGCGAGGAATTCCGGACGGCAGTCGGGGTAGCCGCTGTAATCGATGGCGTTGACGCCCAGCACGATCGCCCCGGCGGCTCGGGTTTCGGCCATCGCCAGCGCCAGGCTGAGAAACACCGTGTTTCGTGCCGGCACGTAGGTGACGGGAATGCCGTGGCCGATGTCGGCATCGGAGCGGTCCTTCGGCACGGGCGTGGACGGATCGACCAGGGCACTGCCGCCGAATGCTGCCAGATCGATTGGCAGGACGACGTGATCGCTGATTCCCAGCGCCTGGGCCACGGCCCGCGAGGCATCCAGTTCGCAGCGGTGTCGCTGGCCGTAGTCGATCGACAGGGCCGACAGACGGTAGCCTTCTCGGGCGGCCCAGGCGGCGGCGGTCGCGGAGTCGAGCCCGCCCGAAAGCAGCACGACGGCCGATGGGACGACGTTCTTCGCAGCGTCTTTCGGTCGAGCTTTCGCATCGTCGGATTTCATGGCAGAATCTCCGTCATCATGAGCACACCAGCCACGCAAGCCCCGCCGTCACGAGACCACCTCGAAGTCTTTCCGAACCAGAATCCCGGTCGCGACTTTCAAATCGAGATCGTCTGTCCGGAGTTCACGTCGGTCTGCCCGAAGACGGGACAGCCTGATTTCGGCACGCTCACGTTTCGCTACGTGCCGGATGCCCTGATCGTCGAACTCAAGAGCCTGAAATTGTACCTGCAGGCCTTTCGCAACGAAGGCATCTTCTACGAGAACGTCACCAACCGGATCCTCGACGATCTGGTGGCGGTGCTCAAGCCGCGGCGGATGACGCTCGTGGCCCACTTCACCCCGCGGGGCGGGATTTCGTCACGGATCGTGGTGTCGCACCCATCGGGCGAGCACCTGCCGGCGGCTGGGTAGGCGGGGGTGGTTGCCGGTGCGAGCGGCTGCCGGCCCTTTCCTTTGCCGTGCGGCGGATGCACAATCGACTCTCACGATTCATCCATTTCACAAGGCACCGCCCACTATGGCTCGTCCTGCGACGTCTTCTTCCCGCGTCCTGCTTTCCGCGCTCGCTGACGAGTCGGCTTTCCACCTCACGGCCGTCGAGCAGTTCACGGCGCTGGCGGCCATCGGCCTCGAGTATTACAGCCTGCGGTTCATCGACGTCGGTAAGGGCGTGAAGAACGTCATGAAGCTGTCGCTGTCGGAGATCCAGAAACTCCGCCACCTCGAGGATCAGTATGGCTTGAACGTGGCGTCGATCGCCTCGCCGATCGGCAAGGTCAAGCTCGTCGATACGCCCGACGGCACGAAGAATGCCTACGTGCCCTTCAAACAGTATCTCGCCAAGGATGTCGCCAAGGCATGCGAACTCGCCCATGCCTTCGAGACCAAGCTCATTCGCGGCTTCTCCTTCTATCCGCCCAAGGGAGCGAAGCCCGAAGACTACCTGGAGGAGGCGGCAGACCGCATCGGCCAGATTGCCGAGGCCTGCCACCGCTCCGACCTCACCTTTGGCCTCGAGGTCGAGGCCAATCTGGTCGGCCAGACGGGCGACCTGCTCGCCCAGATCCACCGAAAGGTCAACCATCCCGGTCTCGTGCTCGTGTTCGACGCCGCCAATCTGATCGTGCAAGGCTTCTCCACGGCTCAGGTCTACGCCCAATGGGAGGCGATGAAGCCGGGGCTGGGCTGGGTGCACATCAAGGACTATCGCAAGGTGTCGGGCAAGGTCCGCGGCAAGCATGTCGATGAGCACATGCTCGACAACTTCGTGCCGGCCGACCGCGGCGCAGGCGGCCACGAACGGATCCTCGCCGATCTCAAGACCATGCTCCCCTCGCTCACGAAGAAGCTGGATCGCCGCGGGATTCCAGGCGTGTTTCTCGATCTGGAGCCCCATGTCCGCGGTGGCGGCCAGTTCGGCGGCACGAGCGGCCCCGACGGCATGGGAATCGCCCTGCGGTCGCTCTGCCGGGTGCTCGACACATCAAAGATCGCCTACCACCTCCGCGACTTCGACGACCTGCTTGCAGCCCGCGGGCTTGTGTGAGTCGGTTTTTCCACCACGCGAGAGCACCTCTTGAGTACCACGACCGAGCCGGGCAGTTATTTTGTAGCCAACTATCCGCCCTTTTCGCGGTGGACCGAGGCTGCGGTGCCGGAGGTGATCGCCGCCTTCGACGCGGAACCGCAGGCTGACAAGACGGCGGTGCCTCTGGGGCTCTACCTGCACATTCCGTTCTGCCGGAAGCGATGCAAGTTCTGCTACTTCCGCGTCTACACCGACGTCGCCGCCGCCGACGTGGAGCGGTATTCGCTGGCGGTCGCCCGTGAGGCCGCGCTCGCCGCCGCGACGCCAGCCGTCCGCGGCCGGCCGCTCCGCTACGTCTACTTCGGCGGTGGCACGCCGTCGTTTCTCAGCGTGAAACAACTGGAACGGCTGGTTGCCGGACTGCACGAGAGTTTCGGCTGGCAGCACGCCGAGGAGGTGACGTTCGAGTGCGAGCCGGGCACGCTCTCCGAGCCGAAGGTGGCGGCGCTTAAGTCGCTCGGTATGACGCGGATTTCGCTCGGCGTCGAAAACTTCGCCGATGACGTGCTCGAGGCCAACGGCCGGGCCCACCTCTCCGCCGAGATTCTCCGGTCCTGGGACTGGATCAAGGCTGCGGAGTTTCCCAACACGAACGTTGACCTGATCGCCGGCATGGTGGGCGAGACGTTCGACTCCTGGCAGCGCACCGTCGAGAAAACGCTGGCGCTCGAGCCCGACAGCATCACGATCTATCAGATGGAACTGCCGCTCAACACGGTGTTCGTCCGCGACGCCCGCGATGGCGGCGGGCAGACGCCGGTGGCCGACTGGCCGACAAAGCGGGCGTGGGTTGACTGGGCCTTCGATCGCTGCCTCGAACGCGGCTACTCGGTTTCGAGCGGCTACACGCTCGTCCGCGATCCGGCTCGCGTGCATTTCCATTACCGCGACATGCTCTGGGAGGGGAGCGATCTGGTGGCGCTCGGTGTGGCGAGCTTCGGACACCTCTCTGGCGTGCACTATCAGAATGCCACCCACTGGGACGACTACCTGGCCGCGGTCGAGGCCGGACGGCTGCCCATCCACCGCGGGCTCACGCCGACCCCGCGGGAGCTGCTGATTCGCGAAATGGTGCTCGGGCTGAAGCGGGGCCGGCTCGATACGGGGCGGCTGGCCCGCAAGTTTGGCGTCGATCCGCTGGCGGAATGGGCGGAGCAGTGGCAGTCGCTCGAGTCGGAGGGGTATCTGGAACGGACCGCCAGCGGGCCGGTGCTCACCCGCCGAGGGCTCCTGCAGATCGACTCGCTCCTGCCGCGGTTTTTTGCTGGCTGAGCCGGGCCGGCTGCCGCTTGGGGTTACGTTTCGTTCCCTGGTGCGGTTCCCATCCCCAGACCCCTGGATGGCGGGCATCCCGGGGCCCTCAATCGCCTTCCCCGACTCAGCGAGGCTCTCCGTGTTCGAAGCAGCAGCGGCCGTCAACCCATCGGCATCCGAGCGGGATTCCGTCTGGACTCCGGAGCGATCCGGGCGGGGGCCATCCGCCGCGTTGCGGTGCCCTGAATCGAAGCCCATCCGGGAGCGGCTGCGGGCGATGGCCTCCGATCTGGTCTCGTCTTGGCGGTCGGAAGGCGTGCCGTCTGCCGTGCGAGCGGCGGCTGGTCTGCGCGCCTCCGCCGAGACGCTCGTGAAGCGGGCGTCCGCTGGTCCGGAGCACGTCGGCTGGACGATGGTCACGATCGTGTCGGAGTTTTGGAGGGATCGCCTGGCCAGCACGCCGTCAGGCCGCCGGCTGTTGCTGTTGCCTGATTGCCCGGTCGCCGGGCATGGCTCTCATGGCTCTCATGGCCCGCATGACCACGGCGCGGATCCGGTGGCCGCAGCGGTGCCACGGGTCTGCGGCCCGAGCTGCGGCATCGCCACGATCTGGTCGGCGGCGCGGGATAGTGGCTGGGTGGTGGAGCCCGTGGGCCGGGCCGTTGCGGGTATCGGGTCGCTTCTCACCGGGCAGTATGACGGCGTGCTCGGCATGGCCCGTCTGGGTGACCTCGAAAAAGCCTTTGCCATGCTGCCGGCGTTTTCTCTGCCGGTGGCAGCCGTGCCTTATGAACCGCTTTCCGCCCCCCTGCATGCCGGGTGTGCCGAATCCCTGGCGGCCTCCGCGATAGACGTGGAGTGGGTCTTGGGCCTCGTGGGAGTGGCCGGTGGCGGAGCTGCTCCGGTGGGCGACTACCTGCCGCTGCTCCGGGAGGCCGCGGAGATGTTTTCTGCCGAGCAACTCGCGGCGCTGGCGGAACAGTTAGGGCTTGGTCCGGTTTTTGGTCCGGTTTTTGGTCCGGCCACGGTGGACTTGTCGAGTCAGCACGCGCCCAGTCAGCAAGGGGCACAGGCCGCCAGCATCGTGCCGCTCGATGCGACCGCAGTCATGGCGACCGATTTTCTCACGCGAGGAGGCAAATTTCTCAGGCCGTTCATCTGTCTGGCGGCTCATGATGCCGTGCGGACCGACCTGGGGAGTCGCGAAGACGCGTCGGTTCGCGAGTCGGCCAAAGCGGCCTCCGTGGCCATCGAGATCTTTCACAAGTCATCGCTTGTCCATGACGACATCGAGGACGAAGACCTGATGCGGTACGGGCGTCCGACGCTTCACGTCGAGCATGGCGTGCCTGCCGCCATCAATGCTGGTGATTATCTGGTCGGCCTCGGCTATCGCATCGTCGCGGCCCTGCCCGGCGTTGATGCCGCGACGCTGCGAGATCTGGTGGCGATCCTCGCCGACGCGCATGTGCGGCTGGCGAAGGGACAAGGGGCCGAATTGTGGTGGCGGGATGGGGGCGACAAGCGGCTCAAGCCTCGTGAGGCACTGACAATTTACGGATTGAAGACATCGCCGGCGTTCGAGGCGGCGGTTGCCATGGGAATTCGGCTGGCGGGAATCCAGCCGGCGGATGCAGGGCAGATCGGGGCCTACTCGTTGCACGTTGGAACGGGCTTCCAAGTGCTCAACGATCTCAAGGATTGGAGCGGTGATCTGGAGAACAACCGTCGTGCCGCTGGCGATCTGCTCGGTGGCCGCCCCACCGTGATGTGGGCTCTGGCGCTCGAGCGACTGTCCGCGAGCGAGGCCGACCGGCTGCACGAGTTGGCTCGCACGGCGGGCCGCAGTGATGCTGACGAGGCGACAATCGTGGCGGCCATCACCGAGGTCAGGAAACTCTACGGCAAGGCGGGGGTCTTTGAGCGGGCGGCGACGATTGTGACCGAACAGCGTGCTCTCGCGGCTGCTGCGGCTGCGACCTGCCGCCTCGGGCGGCTGCGGGATGTGCTGGAATTCCTGCTCGATCTCGCCGTACCGGAACTCGCCGCGACCCAGTTTTCGCCCTGACGCTTGCACGGGGCGATGATTCCTGCTGAAAATCGCGGGCGTCGGCGAAATGCCGCGTGTGTTCTCTCTTGGCCTTGGGCACGCTGGGCTTCAGTCTGCCGGCGGTGCAGGTGGCATGAAGATAGATTCTGATCCTCGCGATCCTGTGCAGCGAGCCGCCGCGCTCGTGCAACTGTTCTGCAGCCTGGAAGACTTTGGCGGGCTGCGGAGCGTTTCGCCGAACAACGTGCCCGAGCCGGCCCGTACCTTGCTGGACCATCGCAGCCACATGACCGTGGCGATGGAGCGGTTTTACGGAGGCGACGTTCGGCTACGGGTCGTGTCGCAGGCAGACGGCACGGAGGGCCAGTCGACCCATTCTGGCTGGTATGCCCGGGAGATCCTCCTCGAGACACAGGCTGGCACGATCGTGCAGCACGGCATCGTGCGGATCGACCTGTCGCATCTCGACCCCCAGACGGCCGCAGCGATCCGCGAGGCGCGTCGGCCCTTGGGACGCATCCTCATCGACGCGGGCATGCTCCGCGACGTGCACGGAGTCAGGCTGCTGGAAATCGTGCCCGGTTCGCACCTGCAGAAACTGTTCGCGGGGCTCGCAGGCCCCAGGGCCGCCCCGATCGCGGCTGCAACACCTGTCTACGGCCGCGTGGCCGACATCCAACTCGACGGCCTGCCCACCGTCGAACTGCTCGAAATCGTTGCCCCATTCGCGAAGTCGTTGGGCTGAGGAGAATTCTGGCCACCCGCCCTATCCTGCCCAGAGAAAAAAATTCTGGTCACTTCAGGGGCACTGCCCAAGGTCTTGCGCAGAAGGCGTTTGCGTCAAATAGGTCGATCTTGACTCAATGCGCAAGATGCCGCTAGAGTTGAGGGCGTGGCAAGGATGGTAAGCCTGGCGGTAGCAAGGGAAAAGGATTCCCTTCCGCTGCTTTCGCAGCCCACTCCTTCCGCCTCAGTGCTCATCTTCTGGCTCAGATCTGGCAGATGGCACCGTGAAATGCGAAGGATTGCGGGCGTTACGGCAACTAGGAAGCCTAGGGGCTTAGGGCTGGCTCTCGGGACGAGTCAAGCTTCTATTCCCCGTTTTTGACTAGCTGTACCACGGCTAGGGAGAGGGTGGTAAAGCAGATGCAGAAGACTGTTTACACGACTGGCGAGGCCGCCAAGATTTGTAAGGTGAGTCAGCAGACGATCATTCGCTGCTTCGACTCCGGACAGCTGAAGGGTTTCCGCGTGCCGGGCAGCCGGTTTCGTCGGATTCCCCGCGATCAGCTGTTCTTGTTCATGCGTGACAACGGCATTCCGACCGACGCGCTGGAAAGCGGTCGGCGGAAGATTCTCGTTGTTGACGACGATCAAGATCTCGTCGAACTGATCACCGACGTGCTCGAGCGGGATGGCCGCTTCGAAACACGGAGCGTGAACAACGGCTTCGATGCCGGCATGATGGTCAAGGACTACCGTCCCGATCTGATCGTGCTCGACGTCATGCTGCCGGACATCAACGGCAAGGAAGTCTGCCAGCGGGTTCGCAGCGACTCCACCATGGACGAGGTGCGAATCATCTGCATCTCGGGCATGTGCGAGCCGGACAAGATCGAAGACCTGAAGGCTTCCGGTGCCAACGAGTTCCTGCAAAAGCCGTTCGAGGCCGAGGTGCTCGTCGATCGGATTTGCAGCCTCCTCGACATCGAATCGGTGGCGGCAGGCTCGTGATCCAGCGTGTGCAGCACGTACGGGAGCCTGATCGTTCTCCACGCGTTGCATGATTTTCGTTTTGCATGGCGGCAGCGTCGGCGGTGGGCCGGCGCTGCCGTCCTGTTTTTCTGAAGCGGGAAAGCATACGACTCGGAGCCCATCCGTGACGAAACTGCCGGAGGCTGATGCGGCGAGTGGGCCGGATCCAACGGGAGCCGCCTGGCTGGCCATGACTGCCGAGCCTACCGAGTCTGCCGAGCCGCTTCGCCTGGCTCCGCTCAGCAGCGAACAGTGCCTGTTCGTGGCCGGCATGCTGCTCTCGACGGCCATGGGGCGGAGCCATCCATACGGCCCTCCGCAGTCGATCGCAGAGCGGCTGGCCGTCGCCGCGGGCCGCACGGCCGCGATGGCGGCATGGCTGTCGGGAGTCTCGCAGATTCCGGCTGTTCGGACCGCCTCCGCGGGTTCTGCCGCCTCCGCGGGCCCGGCGGGCCATGGCGATGCCCAACTCCTGACGCAGTTTGCCGCGGCGCTCGTCCTTCCCGGCGACGAGCGGTCGCCGGCGGGCTGCGAGGGTCACGGCCCATCGGTTGAGGCAACGGTGCTCCGCGAGGCGGTGCAACTCGCTCTGGCGCATGTGCAACTGCGGCACCAATTTGATCGCGGCGTCGCAGAAGCGCGACTGGAGGCGATGCGGGAGCTGGCCTACGGAGCCGGGCATGAGATCAACAATCCGCTCGCCAACATCGCCACGCGGGCGCAGGCGCTCCTGCTTGAGGAGGCCGATCCGGAACGCCGTCGGCGGCTGTCCACGATCGTTGATCAGTCGTTTCGGGCTCGCGACATGATTGGGGGACTGATGCTCTTCGCGCGGCCGCCGAAGCCGCGGCGTGAGGCAGCGGATGTGGGGGCAATGGTCGCCGCCGTCATCGAGTCGGTTCGGGGGCAGGCTGCTGCGCGGGGCGGGCGGCTTGAATACAGTCCGCCGCCGGTTCCGCAGGCGGTGTTCGTCGATCGGGTGCAGGTCGAGGAGGCGATCCGGGTCATCGTGGTCAACGCCCTCGAGGCGGTGGCTGCCGGTGGCCGGGTCGTGCTCCACGTGACACGCCGACCGCCGCCGGAAGCGGGCTTGTGCGAGGTCACCGTGGCAGATGACGGCCGAGGCATGTCGTTCGAGGCGGCACGACGCGCGTTCGATCCGTTTTACAGCGGTCGCGAGGCGGGACGGGGAGCCGGGCTCGGGCTGCCAAAGGCGTGGAGGTTGGTGGAGTCGAGCGGTGGCACCCTCGTGCTCGACTCCCGCCCTGGCCAGGGCACGCGAGTGTCGATCCTGCTGCCGCAGGCCTCTGGAATCGAGTCGGGGCCCCTGTCGGCTGAGGGCTAGCAGGCGGCAAAGTCAGCCTATCTTTCCAGGGCTTCCGGGCGTTTTTTCTGTCCCCTGCAAGAGCCCTCTGGTGGCGGTCGTCACACGTCGTTTCCCGCTTGTCGATGTTCTCGGAGTTCTCTATCCTCCCACGACGTGCTTGCTGGGTTCGCGGCGATGGATCGCCGCATCAAGCGTGCAGCAGGGATGATGGTTTCATGAGCTTCACCGGACCAAGGATGGACGCAGGCGGGGCCACGCTCGACGTCGATGTCTCCGCGAGGCACGGCGACGTCACACGCGCAGGATCACGAGTCGCGACGGCAAAAGCGACGCAGCGGCAAAACGGCGAACGCGTCGCGTCGGATCGCAATCCCCCCGAGCCGATCGACGAGCGGACGGTTGCCGCTACGATCGATGCCACGGCCTCATGGCTGGTGGCGCGGCAGGCCGCTGACGGACATTGGCGGGCCCCGCTCGAAGGCGACACGATTCTGGAAAGCGAATACATCCTGCTCCTGGCCTGGGCCGGCCGGATGAGTCGGCCGGAGATTCCCGGCGCCGTGCGTCGCATCCTCAATCAGCAACTACCCGATGGCGGCTGGGCAATCCATCCGGGTGGCCCGGTCGATGTCAGTGCCAGCGTCAAGGCCTACCTCGCGCTCAAGATCACCGGCCACGACCAGCACAGCGAGCCCCTCTGCCGCGCCCGTGCCGCCATTGAGCGAGCGGGTGGGCCGTGGGCCGTCAACAGTTTCACCAAATTCTACCTGGCACTACTGGGCCAGATGTCCTACGCCGATTGTCCGGCCGTGCCGCCCGAGATGGTGCTGCTGCCCGACTGGTTTCCCGTCAATCTGCATCGGGTGTCGGCCTGGTCGCGGACGATGATCGTGCCCCTGTCATTGATGTGGGCGTTCAAGCCGGTTCGTGTGATCGCTCCCGCCCAGGGGATCGGCGAACTATTTGCCTCACAGGTGGGCCGGAATGGCCCCGCTCCCGTCGGAGGCAGCGGTGGTTGGGCCCGGTTCTTTCGTGGTGTCGATTCAATCTTGAAGGCATGCGACAATGTCGGCTTTCGCCCGCTGCGGAGCCGCGCCGTGGCCGCCTGTCGGCGGTGGATGCTCGAGCGGTTCGACGGCAGCGACGGCCTGGGGGCGATCTTCCCGCCCATTGTCTGGAGCATCCTGGCCCTGCGTGCCATGGGCTGTGATGACGACTCGGCCGAGGTGCAGGAGTGCTGGCGGCAGCTGGAGCGGCTCGTGGAACGCGAGCCGGATGGCACCACGCGGCTCGAGCCCTGTCGTTCGCCCGTGTGGGATACCGCGATCTCGTTGCGTGCCCTCTCCGACGCCGTGGGCGTCGTGCCCACGGATGATTCCGCCGCCGCGTGCGCGGCCGCGGTCGATTGGCTGCTCGATCGGGAGATCCGCCGGCCTGGCGACTGGACGCACGCCGCCGCTGCGGTCGCGCCTTCCGGTTGGTGCTTCCAGTATGCCAATCGCTTCTATCCTGATGTCGATGACACGGCGATGGTCTTGATCGCGTTGGCGACGTGGCGAGAGTCTGTGGCCGCCTGCGGCGAGTCTGCCGGCAGGTCTGCCCGGAGGCTGGCCCGGTTCGAGGCGGTGATCGGGCGAGCCGTTGCATGGCTCGAATCCATGCAGAGTTCCGATGGCGGTTGGGGTGCTTTCGACCGCGACAACAACATGGAATTGCTCTGCAAGGTGCCGTTTGCCGATCACAACGCGATGATCGATCCCAGTTCGCCCGACCTGGCTGGCCGTGTGCTCGAGGCCTATGGCAAGCTCGGACTACGACCTGGGCATCCCTCGGTGGACCGTGCCGTTGCGTATCTGCGGTCCACGCAGGAGGCCGACGGCAGTTGGTTTGGCCGTTGGGGTGTGAACTACGTCTATGGCACCTGGCAGGCGATCGAGGGGCTGCGGGCCATCGGGCTGCCGGCCGACGATGCTGCCGTGTCGGCCGGTGCAGACTGGCTCGCCCGGCATCAGCAGCCTTGCGGCGGCTGGGGAGAAACCCCGGAGAGCTACGCCGATCGCACGCTGGCCGGCTGCGGCACGCCGACTGCCTCGCAGACGGCATGGGCCGTGGCCGGGCTCGTGGCGGCAGGCAGGCACGACTCCCGCGAGGCGCGTCGGGGCGTGCACTGGCTGGCCACACGGCAGTCGGCCGACGGAAGCTGGGACGAGCCGGAGTTCACCGGCACCGGTTTTCCGAAGGTCTTCTACCTCCGCTATCACTACTACCCCATCTATTTTCCGCTCATGGCGCTGGCCCGGTTTTCCTCGGCAACTGCCTGCAGTCGGAGCGTCAGGGAGCGCGTCGCATGAGTGTGCCCGTTGGACAGATGATGGCCGTTCTGAGTCATGTGGCCGTGCAGCGGCTGCGGGGCAATGCCCGCTACCCGCTCGTGCTCATGCTCGAGCCGCTCTTTCGCTGCAATCTCGCCTGCGGTGGCTGTGGCAAGATCCAGCATCCGACGGAGGTGCTGCGGTCGCACCTCACGCCCGAGCAGTGCTTTGCCGCGGTGGATGAATGCGGTGCGCCAATCGTTTCGATTCCCGGTGGCGAGCCGCTGCTCCATCCGCAGATCGAGCAGATCGTGGCCGGCATCGTCGCCCGCAAGAAGTATCTCTACCTCTGCACCAACGCGCTCAAGCTCGAGGAGATGCTGCCGCACTTCTCGCCTTCCCCCTACCTGGCGTTTTCAGTGCACCTCGACGGTCCCCGCGAGGAACACGACCATGCCGTCTGCCGGGAGGGTGTCTACGACATGGCCGTGTCCGCGATCCGCGCCGCCCGCAAGGCGGGCTTCCGTGTGACCACCAACTCCACGCTCTTCGCTTCCGCGGATCCCGCCCGGTATCGGGCATTTTTCGACCAGGTGATGGCGCTGGGTGTCGAGGGAATGATGATCTCCCCTGGCTATTCGTATGCGAAGGCGCCCGATCAGTCGCACTTTCTGCCGCGTGAGCGGAGCCAGTCGCTGTTCCGACGCATCCTGGCCGACGCCCCGAGGCGTTGGAAGTTCAACCAGTCGCCTGTCTTTCTGGAGTTTCTCAAGGGTGCCTGGGACCTGGAGTGCCGTCCCTGGGGCACGCCCACCTACAACTTGTTTGGCTGGCAGCGGCCCTGCTATCTCCTCGACGAGGGCTACACCAAGACCTATCGGGAGATGATGGAACAGACCGACTGGGACGCCTACGGTCGTGCCAGCGGCAACGCCAAGTGCCAGGACTGCATGGTGCACTGCGGTTACGAACCTGCCGCTGTCGAGGCCACGTTCGGCTCGCTGCGCGGACTCCTGGGCACGGCGAGGCTGATGCTGCTTGGTCCACCGCGGACGCGGCCGGCCGGCGATGAGTCGCTCACACCCCTGCCCGCCCCGGGAATGCAACTCCAGCCCAACGGGTTGCCCTCGCTGCCGATCCTCGACCGCGTGGCGTGACCTACAGTCCGCGTTCGCGGGCGACTCTTGCGGCGTCGAGGGCCGCACCCCGGGCGCCTGCTGTGTCGCCGTTGGGTATTACGTGGATCGGGATTTCCGCCTGCTCCTCGCGTTGCGTCGGCATGCCCTCGCGGATCTCGTCGAGAAACCACGACCGGAACTCTGCCGACGTCTCCACCGCGCCACCACCCACCACCAGTGCGTCGGGATCGAACACGTTGATCATCTCGTCGAAAAAGAGACCGAGCGCCCGCGCCTGCACGCGGAAGATCTGGCGGCAGAGATCATCACCACGCTCCGCGAGCCCGCGAACCCGCTTTGCCGCGTCTGCGATATCGTGCGATTTGGCGAGTTCATGATCGGGGTGCCGCGCCAGGAAAAAGGGGAGCAGCGTACGGCGGATGGCTGTCAGCGAGCAGAGCGACTCCAGGTCGCCGGTCCGCCCGCAGTTGCACGCCGGAAGGATCCCCTCGATGTCGGAAATCTGGCCGTACGGAATCAGCACATGCCCCAATTCGCCGCCGAAGCCGTTCCGGCCGGTGATGACCTTCCCGGCGGTGACCACCCCGCCGCCGAGGCCCGTGCCGATGATCGCGGAAACGCTCGTCGCCGTGTTCTCCGAACCGAAGATGGCGACATGGCCCCAGAGGGCGGCGGCGTTGCCGTCGTTGAGGTAGGTCACCGGCCGGCCGAGCCGCCGCTCGAGGCCAGCCCGGATGTCGTAGCCCGCCCACTCGGCGTGCACGAAGTTCGTCGAACCTCGTTTGCTGAGCACGCCCGCGGCACTCGCGGGGCCGGGGGTGTCGAGGCCGATGGCCACGACGTTCTCCACACGGATGCCTACCTGTTCGGCGGCGATGGCCAGGCCGTCGGCAATCTGGCCGAGGCAGACGTCGGGTCCCTCGACGCTGCGGGCCGGATGCTCGCACAGACCCTCGATCAGGAACTGACCCCGCTGGTCAAGAAAGGTGTAGTTGATCGCCGTGCCGCCCAGATCGACGCCTGCGACGACCTTGACCGATTTTGCTGTGATTGTCACGCGATCCCGCCTCTCCCTGCTCTCGATGATCAGGCCGGAGTCGTTCCGGCCAGTTCCCGCTTGATGCGGGCAAGAATCGCCCGTAGGCCCCGCGACCGCAGGATTCCCAGCACGTCGGCGAGCCCCATCCGCTCCAGCATATCGTCAGGGAGCGTGGCCGCTTCCGCCACTGGCCGTCCGTTGACCGCGTCGGCCAGGATCGCCACGAATCCCTTCACGGTCGGGGCCTCAGGCGCCACCTCGGCGGTGAGCCTGGCGGTGCCATCCGTCACCTCCGGCCAGAGAAACACAGGCGTTTGGCACTCGTGCACCCGCCGGTCCTCAGCGCCTTTGCGGGCCTGATACTCAGGCGGCAATGGTGGCAAGCCGGCAGCGTAATCGAGCAACAACTCCAGCTTCTCGCGGCCGTCCAAATCGGCGAACTCGCCGATGATCGCGTTGAGTCGTTCGTTGACGCCGTTCATGTGTTTGGATGGGAGGGGGCGGCGCCCTTCACGATCGGCACCCCCACGCAGTTGCCCCACTCCAGCCATGACCCGTCGTAGTTCTTCACGTTCCCGAAGCCGAGCAGATACGTGAGCACGAACCAGGTCAGACTCGAACGCTCGCCAATCCGGCAATAGGCAATCGTGGGAGAGCGACGCTTCATTTTCAGCTCGCGGATGTAGATCTTCTCGAGTTCCTTGGCCGACTTGAACGTGCCGTCCTCGTTGCAGTTCATCGGCCACGGCACGTTATTGGCACCGGGGATGTGACCGCCACGGATCGCACCCTCGTTGGGGTAGTCAGGCATGTGCATACGCTCGCCTCGGTATTCCTCGGGCGACCGCACGTCGAGCAGTTGCTTGCCCGCCCGCTGGTGCTTGAGTACCTCGTCGCGGAGGGCCCGGATCGAGTTGTCTTGCTCGGACGCCTTGTAGTGGGCGTGCGGGTAACTGACCCGATCATTCGACCAGGCCCGGCCGTCGAGTTCCCACCGCTTTCGGCCGCCGTCCATCACCCGGCAGTCCTTGTGTCCGTAGAGCTTGAACACCCAGAAGGCGTAGCAGGCCCACCAGTTGTTCTTGTCGCCGTAGAAGACAACCGTCGTGTCGTTGGAGATGCCACGTTCGGCACAGAGTTTCTCGAAGGCGGCCCGGTCGATGTAATCCCGCACCACCTGATTTTGCAGATCGACCTGCCAGTCGATTTCAACGGCGCCGGGGATGTGACCCTGTGTGTAGAGCGCCCGATCCTCGTCCGATTCGACGATTCGTACCTGCGGGTCGCTCAGATGGTCTACGACCCAGGCGGTGGAGACGAGGACGTTAGGGTGTGCGTAGTCGGGCATGGCCCAGGGCTCCTTCACTGCATGGCTCTTCAAAAACAACGGTGAATGGTAGTCCATCGCCATCCGGGCTGCAACGAGGCGACGTGGTGCCGCGGATGCGCCGCAGACACTTTCTCGCCGCCCAGCCCACGCCCTCGTTGAAGCGAGTCGTCTCCTGTAAGATGAGCGTTTGGAATGACTCTCGCCGGGGCCTCGTCCCCTGCCCCGCGCCACTTCGAATGCCAGCCACTCTCACGGAGCGAACCGCCTACCGATGGGTCCCGCCTTCATCTTCCAGATCACCGATCTGACCAAGAAATTCGGCCAGCGCGAGCTGCTCAAGAACGTCAACCTCGCCTTCTATCCAGGGGCGAAGATCGGTCTGTTGGGCCGCAACGGCGCCGGTAAGAGCACGCTCATGAAGATCATGGCCGGGCTCGATAAGGAATATGACGGCGAGACCCGCCTCGCCGACGGCTACACCGTCGGCTACCTCCGACAGGAGCCGCAACTCGACCCCGAGAAGACCGTATTCGAAAATGTGATGGACGCGGTCGATCATTCCCGTGCCGTGCTGCGGCGATTCGAGGAGATCAATACCCGGCTGGGCGAGCCGCTCGAAGACGCCGAGATGGAGAAATTGCTTGCTGAGCAGGCGACGGTGCAGGACGAGATCGACGTCAAGAATCTCTGGGATCTCGACCGGCAGGTGGAGATCGCCATGGACGCGATGAATCTGCCTCCCGCCGACTGGGCCGTCACGAACCTCTCCGGAGGCGAGCGGCGCCGGGTGGCGCTCTGCAAGCTGCTGCTCGAGAAGCCCGACCTGCTCCTGCTCGACGAACCGACGAACCATCTCGATGCCGAGAGCGTGGACTGGCTTGAGCGGCATCTCGCCGAATACACCGGCACCGTGGTGGCCGTGACGCACGACCGCTACTTCCTCGACAATGTCGCCAAGTGGATCCTCGAAGTCGACCACGGCCGGGGCATCCCCTTCGAGGGCAACTACACGTCGTGGCTGCAGCAGAAGAAGGCCCGCCTGGAGCTGGAGGAAAAGCAGGCGAGCACCCGTCAGAAAACGCTCGACAAGGAACTCGAGTGGATTCGGATGTCACCCAAGGCCCGGCAGGCGAAGAGCAAGGCACGCGTGGCCTCCTATGAAAAGCTGGCCGCAGAGCAGGCCGCAGTGCGGGATTCGGAGATCGAGATCTTCATTCCGGCCAGTCGCTCGCTCGGCGACCAGGTGATCGACGTGGAGAACATCTCGAAGGCATTCGGAGACAAACTGCTCTTCGAGAACCTGTCGTTCCGCCTGCCGCCGGGCGGCATCGTCGGCATCATTGGGCCCAACGGCGCCGGCAAGACGACGCTCTTCAGGATGCTCGTGGGTCAGGAGAAGCCCGACAGCGGCACGATCAAGGTGGGGGCCACGGTCGACGTCGGCTACGTCGATCAAAACCGCGACGCCCTCGACGCTGACAAGACGGTGTTCGAGGAGATTTCGGGCGGCCACGATACGATCGAACTGGGCAAGCGGACGGTGAACTCTCGCAGCTATGTGGCGAAGTTCAACTTCATGGGCCCCGACCAGCAGAAAAAGGTCGGCACGCTCTCCGGCGGCGAGCGCAACCGCGTGCACCTGGCGAAGCTGCTCCGAGGTGGCGCGAATCTGCTCCTGCTCGACGAACCGACGAACGATCTCGACGTCGACACGCTCCGTTCGCTCGAGGAGGGCATCTCGAGCTTCGCCGGTTCGGTCGTGGTGATCACCCACGACCGGTGGTTTCTCGACCGGCTCGCCACGCACATCATCGCCTTCGAGGGGGATGGCTACGTGCACGTCTGCGAGGGCAACTTCGAGGTCTACGAGCGGAGCCGCAAGGAGCGTCAGGGAGTCGCCGCCGACGAACCGCACCGCTTCCGTCACAAGAAGCTCACGCACTAGTTTCACGCCCGCAGAGCCGTGCAGGGCCATTCAGCGCCATGCAGATCCATCCACGGCCCCTGCGAGCCAGGCCTCCCGGCTGGGCAACGGGTGATGATCCAGTGGATAGATTCTCTCCGTGCGTGAGTTGGGCTGGGAGCGGCGTGCGGCCTCTGGAAGACCGCAGCCGCCACCACGCTGATCCGACACCTTTCGGAACAGCTTCAGCCCCCTTGCATCGGTTCTGGAAGCCGAGCAGGTTTGAATAGCGCCGCGACACGCCTGTCGCGGTGGCGGGTAATCTGCCTCGCCACGCTGCGGCCTATTCGGGTGGTCGCCCGGTCCACGGCGACGATCCAGTCAGCATCGGTGACGGCGGCCATGATGACGCCGCACCCCCGTGCCTTTACGAGCACCCGGCAGACCTTGTCGATGCCCCCCTTGGCGCCGTTGCGGTCATGAAGAAACACCACGATCTTCTCGATTCTCCCTGCAAAACGGGACAGCGCGAACCGGAGCCTTCGCTCGATGTGGTCAGGGAGTTTCTTTGGTCGGATCACACCGCTGTCTTTCAACGCCCAGATCATGACATGCTCCTTTGTCATGGAAGTCCTGCCTGTCCATCTGACATCGTCATTTCTAGGCCGTTTCTGAGCATTGGGCGAATCGATAGTATGTTTGATTCACATCGGAAATATCTATGTGGCGTTTCTGGCTGGTGCGGCCGGTGCCATGGTGACCGCGGTCGTTCGGTGAAGGAGCTCTTGAAGTGCGTGCGATGCGGCTGATGGTGGTCCTCTCGCTCCTGATCAACGTGGCCGTTCTCCTCCCGGTGTGTGCCGGCCTGCTGACGGATGCTTCGTGGACCACATCGGCGTATGGCGAGTGGACACCAGCCCGCGCCATCCTGCTTTCGATCTACCTAGCAATCGGGCTGGTCTCGGTCCTGCTGCTGGTTCGCCGGGAGCCGAAAGCGGTCGCAGCGCTATTGCTCGTGCAGGTGCTGTACAAGGTCACCACGCCGCTGACGGTCGGGACGCTCGCGAACCCGGTGGTGGTGAGTAACCTCGTGATCGCCGGGTTCCACACGGCCACCCTGATGTGCCTCTGGCGGAGCCAGGCTCTGGAGGGACCGACCGATGACCGGCTGGCGGAGTGAGCGCAGACGCCGAACCAGCCGCTGCACCTGACCGCGGAAGCCTCACGCCATCGGGAGTTGCACCGCCGCCACGGCCGCGCGGAGTTCCTTCGGCAGCGGGAAGTAGACGTCCTCCGACCGGATCATGCGCTCCTCCACCGTGGCGCCGAACTTGTTTTTCAGCCACGACACGCAGTCCTGCACGACGCTCTCCGGGGCACTGGCACCAGCGGTGATCACCACCGTCTCGCTACCGGTGAACCAGGCCGGATCGATCTCGTTGGCACCGTCAATGAGGTGCGCCGCAATGCCCCGCTCGCGGGCCAGTTCGGCGAGCCGCTGGCTGTTGGAACTATTCTGGCTGCCGAGAACAAGCACATGATCGGCCCCATCGGAGAGCAGGCGGACCGCCTCCTGGCGATTTTGTGTGGCGTAGCAGATGTCGTCCTTGGGCGGGCCCACGATCTGTGGGAACCGTTCTTTCAGCCGGTTGATGATCCGCGACGCGTCGTCCACGGAGAGCGTCGTCTGCGTGAGGTAGGCGAGCCGGTCGTCCGGGCCGAACGGGAGGGCATCGACCTCTTCAGCAGTTTCCACGAGCGTGAAGGCTTCGGGTGCCTGCCCCATCGTGCCGATCACCTCGTCGTGCCCCTCATGGCCGATCAGCATGATGCGGTAGCCGGCCTTCGCATACTTGATCGCCTCCAGGTGCACCTTCGTGACGAGTGGACAGGTGGCATCGATGGCCCGCAGCCGCCGCTCGGCCGCGATCCGGCGGACTTCCGGGGCCACGCCGTGGGCGGAAAAAAGCAGAACTCCCCCCTCCGGCACCTCCTCGACAGCGTTCACGAACACCGCTCCCTCGCCCGTGAACCGGTCGACGACATGCTTGTTGTGAACGATCTCGTGGAAGACGTAGATGGGGGTGCCATGGAGTCGGATGGCCGTTTCGAGCGTTTCGATGGCCATGTTTACGCCGGCGCAGAAGCCACGCGGGCTGGCAAGCAGAATCTTCATCGCGATGGTTCCGGGATGTGCTGCGGGGGCCTGCTCTGGGGCAGAAAACAGGCCGACAAGGTATGGTAGTGGTGTCGAATCAGCCCTGCCAGTGAAGATTCGGCCCTCCTCCGAAAACGCCGCGTGCAACCGGTGGTTCCGATGTCCGTGCAACCAGCGCAGTCCGTCCGACGCGACCCGACGGCATGGCAGCTTGCGCCGGTGCCTCCATCTGGCGACCTTGCCGCCGCGGAGGCCTTCTGCCGCGACGTAGCTCGCCGGCACTACGAAAACTTCACCGTCGCCACGCGGCTGGTTCCCCCCCGGCTGCGGCAGCATCTGGCCAACGTCTATGCCTATGCCCGGTGGAGCGATGATCTTGTTGACGAGGCGGCGAGCCCCGCGGAGGCAGCCCGCGATCTCGCTGCATGGCGGCAGGGTCTGGAAGCGTGTTTCGCGGGTCGGCCCGGGCATCCCGTCTACATGGCGCTCGCCGAGACTATCCGCCAGACCGGTCTGACAATCGAGCCATTTGCCCATCTGCTCGATGCGTTCGAGGAAGACCGGGCGTTCGACGCGGCCGGCGTGGCCGTGCGGTATGCCGATCGCGACGAACTTGTCGCCTACTGCCGCCGCTCTGCCGATCCCGTGGGGCGGATCGTGCTCGCACTTGAGGGCTGCCGAGAAGCGGCGGCCCTCGCCATGTCCGATTGCATCTGCACAGGCCTGCAACTGGTGAACTTCTGGCAGGACGTACGTCGCGATCGTCTGGCAGGCCGCGTCTATCTCCCTCGCGACGACATACGCCGGCACGGTGTGACAGACGCGATGCTTGATGCCCAGCGGGCCGCGCCGCCGCTGCGGGAGCTGCTCCGTGAGGAGGTGGCATGGGCCCGGGAACAGTTCGACGCGGGCGAGCCAC
>CANHCU010000073.1 GCA_947459185.1 Planctomycetaceae bacterium
GGACTTGTTCGCTCCGGACCGCGTACGAAGCTGAGCGATGGCGCGGTAGTAGGGCACAGCCCAATCCACGCCCCGCACCGAGCGAACGCGATTGACCATCAAATCGGCCATTTGGTCTGGCTGATCGACGGTCTCCACGCTGGGCTTCATCACCCAGATATCAGCTTCGCTCGATTCGAGGATGTCGCGAACCGAAGATTCCATCACGGAGTGAAAAATCGCCGATTGCTGGCTGATAAGCAGCGTTGCGAAGGCAATCCCCATCACGAGCGCAAGATACTTGGCGGTATCGTGAAGGAGGATCTTGAAGGCAATCCGTATCACGTGCGCCTTCCTTTGCGTCGAGGCGAGGCACGCTCAGCCTTCGCCGAGCGTGTTTTTGCCGCGACGCCTGTGGCATTCGATCTCGGACGACGCGAGTCGTCGTGCCGGTCCAACACCTGATGCTGGAACGTCTCGACCGCGCTGAGCGTGAGGTCAGCCATGCACTCAACATACTG
The DNA here is from genome assembly GCA_947459185.1 of Planctomycetaceae bacterium. Lineage (GTDB taxonomy): Bacteria > Planctomycetota > Planctomycetia > Pirellulales > UBA1268 > CAMCQY01. Next base: position 501 of record CANHCU010000073.1, read on the forward strand.
CTCCCGCTTTGCGACAATCACAGCCGCGACATCAGGAGCGAGGTGGTCGAGCATCGCTCGCTGCAAATAGAACGACGAGGTCAGGCTGTACATGGCAATGACGCCGAACTTCACCTCCGGCGAGGTGGATGGGCGTCCTGTGGCGCGGGAAATAACCTCGCACAGCCAGGTCCACTCGGGTACGACCCTCAGCGAAACCACTTCTGTGAACTCAGGCGAGGGATCAAGCTCCTCGCGAAACAAGAGACGAATCTGCCAGGTCGAAGCTGCGGCGCTGGCGTCGGCAATGGCCCAGCGCACCGCCGTGCGCAGTGCCTGTTGTGGCTCGGCCATCAATGCCTGTGCAGCAAGTGGGGCTGCGTCTGGCGAAATTTGACACGCCACAAGCAGAGCCTCCCGGTAGAGGGCCTTCATGCTGCCGAAGTGGTACGGGATGGCACTCAGAGCCACTTGCGCCTGAGCGGCCACCTCACGGGCGGTGACGCCCGAGAACCCGCGGTCGGCGAACAGCATGCCCGCCGCGTCGATGATCGCTGCTCGGGTCGTATGGGAATCGCGATTTGTCGCCTTGCCCATCGGATGCTCCACTCGATAGTCGTACAAGTGTACCGTACATTAGTACGACGGTCAAGTGCTTTCCCTGCGTCTGGCTTGTCACCGTCTTGAACGGCCGCACACCCACATGGGTCCCTGGAGCAGCATGGGCATCGTGTCACTGCGGCTTGGCTTCGAGAAACTTGAAGGGCTCGGCCGGCCGCAAGGATGCCGAGGCGTCGCTGCTGTAGGTTTCACCCCCCTTGAGCGCGAGACGCTTCACCGGCGCGCCTGCCGAGAGGTCGACCTTGTCGAGCGGCACACAGAAGACCGTCGGACTCGTCGCGGAGTCGAAGTAGAGCGTGCGATCTTTCTGGTCGTGCACCGTCCGCCAGATCGTGCTGGCCACGTTCGGCTTGCCGGGCGTGGTGATGCCCAGCGGCGCCGAGACGTTTCGGATCACGCTGAAGACCGACGGGATGGCCTTGGTGCCGGAGAGATTCTTCGGGATCGCATTGATGTAATAGCTTGCCCGCACGAAGCGGTCGCTCGCCCGGATCGTGCCCGGCATGATGCCCCACTACGTCAAAGAAGAGGATCTCCAGCACCGTGCCGCGAGCAATGCGATGTTCCAGCGGCTCTGCCTCTCCATGACGCCCGAGGTCGCACGGGCGTTTGGACATGAGCACTTTGCGACCGCAATGCTGGAGAAGCGACTGCGCGAGGCTGTCGCCTCCCGGAACTGGTCGCTGGTGGGCGAGATCGCAAAAAAGCTCGCCAAGCAGGATCGCCAGGCGGGCTGATCCCCTTCCCGCGGGCCGTTCTCTGCGGCTCTCGGCCCAAAATTCTCGAGCACAAGGGAAGGCCCGGGATGCTTCCTGAGCTGCCGACGGTTTGTGGATTTTTGAGGATTGCCGACGACGCGACGAAACTCGTTGATCACCGAAATGCGAAAAGCACTGGAATTCCAGTGCTTTTCAATACGCCCGGCAGGACTTGAACCTGCAACCCTCGGTTCCGAAGTTTGAGGCGGGACGATTTTGCAACTCCCGAAGAGATCACGAAATCGACGATTCTTCCTTACAGGCAAACGACTTCCGAGAGCATATCCGGTTTCGCCACAGGAGCCAGTTTCACCGCTGAGGGGTCGGAAAAAGGTACCGATTTGAGGAATCCTCAAATCCAAGTTGGCAACCCAAACTGCTCCCCACCCGAGCGTACCGACAGTCCTCTCGACTACTCCCTAATCGGGCCCCGGCTCGCATCGTGCACCTCAGGGGACGCCTCGATGTGATGCGGCATTTTTTCGCAAACGGCTCAGGACAGGCGAACATTTCACACGATAGCTGAGGCATTGCTTGACACCTTTCAAGCAGCCTCTTAGTGTAGTGGTATGGTGAACCGCCCCCGACACACCAATTCTCACGTCGAAGTAACGCTCGCCGCGGCGGAGGACCGAGGGTGGCGCGTCGAAAAGGCAGCCGGTGGCCATGCCCATGTGTGGGGGCGAATGCTCTGTCCCCAGGCCACGAGAGAGGGATGTATCGTCTTCGTCCACTCCACCCCACGGAACCCGCAGTCGCACGCCCGCCATCTCCAGAAACGGGTGGACGGCTGCCCGCACCAGGAGAACTGCGATCAAGGAGAAGTCCCATGAGGGAAAAGCCAATGTCTGAACGGGAATACGATTTTTCGCTGATATTGTCCGGCATCACCGAGCTGACCGAGGACCAGGCCGACACGCTATTTGAGGCGGGTTGCGACGATGCGACTCCGAGCGTGATCTACGGGCGGGTGTGGCTTGAGTTCTCCCGCATGGCGACGTCCTACAAGGACGCAGTGCTGTCCGCTATCCGCGATGTCCGGCGAGCGAACATTGGGGCGGATGTCGAGCGGATCGACGAGTGCCACCTTGTCACCTTGTCTGAAATTGCCCGGAAGATTGGCAAAACCCCGCAGTACGTGCATCAACTCGTTACCGGTGTGCGTGGGCCTGGGCGGTTCCCGCCACCGGAATGCCATCTGACCGATACCGTTCTGTTGTGGGCGTGGTGCGCGGTGAGCTTCTGGCTCACTCAAAGCAACATCGTGCGGCCGGAAGTAGTGGAGGATTTGGATACGGCTTACCTGATCAACAGCGCTCTTGAGGAACTCCGCGAGGGCCGGTGCCCGCAACCGACTGCGACCGAGCATCTCAAGAAGGAACTCGCTACCCTCTAGGTGGTGGTGGCCTGCCTGGGGATGCGGCGTGAGAAGCTTGGCCGATGGTGGGCAGGCCGGTAATGCCCGTCCAAGGCCCTTTATACGCCCAGCCTGGCTGCAGAAGCATGTGCCGGCTGTGCATTCAAGATTTTGCCATTCCGATACGTGAATTACTGGGAGGTGTGCATGCGATGTTGTTTTGGACTGCCTCTGCCACTCATTCTTGTCGGCGTCTTTGGCTGGCCGCCCTCGGATCGGACCGCTGCCAATGCCGCGGAGAAGCCCCTGGCCGAACTGGTCACCGCAGTACAGGAAGCCGCCGCATCCGGCCAGCGCCGAGTCACCATCGCCCCCGGCTTCTACCGCGGTGCACCGGCGGATCCAGAAAAGGTCCATCTCACGCTCAAGGGCGCCCGCGACCTAGAGATCGACGCCACAGGTGTGATGATGATCTGCACGCGGAGAACCCGCGCCATCGACTTTGCGAGCTGCAGCAATGTCACGCTGCGCGGCCTGACAATCGACTACGACCCCCTGACCTTCACCCAAGGCCGTGTGGTTGCCGCCGCGCCCGATGATGCGTCGATCGATGTGGAACTCGATCCCGGCTACCCACGCCAGGCTTGGTCGCGCATTGATGTGGTCGATCCGGCCACGCGATTTCGCAAGAAAGGCATGCCTTTTCTCTGGGGTACGACCGCCCAACTCGTCAAGCCCGACGTCGTGCGGATCAGCCTCAAGGGAATCGGCAAGGCCGCACGCGTCGGGGACCTGGCATCCCTCAGCGCCGGCAACGAAGAACGCGGCATCTGCCACGGCGTCACCCTTTCCGATTGCAGTGGCGGCATGGTGCTGCGCGACGTCACGATCCACTGTGCGCCGGGCATGGGCATTGTCGAAAGCGGCGGCGCCGGCGGCACCGTGCTGGAGGGCGTCCGCATTCTTCCCGGCCCGCCACCGCCCGGCGGCTCGGCGCCGCGCCTTCTTACCACGTCCTGGGATGGCATCCTCCACTCGAACGTCGGTCGCGGCCCCCACGTCGAGGGCTGTACCATCGAAGACTGCGGCGACGACTCCTGGAGCGTGCAGAACCAGGACTTCGTCGTGCTGCACCGAACCGGCAATGAACTGATCCTGGCCCCGCGGGGCGAGCAGAAACTGGCTTCGGGCGATCAGCTGCGCAGCTCGCTGGATGCACCGCCATTCACGATCACCGGCGTGCAGTCCGCAAGGCTCGCCGAGGCCCGGCTGGATCCGGACATTGCCCGCCAGCTCCAAAACGCTAAGCCGTGGTCGCTTTGGAAAGTCAGCAGCCAACTGTTTCACGTCACCGTAAGCGGCAAGCCCGACTTTAAACCCGGCGACTCCGTCATCTGCCCCGATCGACAGGGCAACGGATTCGTCTTCCGCAACAACCGCGTCCACAGTTCCGGCCGCATCCTCATCAAAGCGGGCGGGGGGCTGGTGGAGGGAAATACGCTGATTGCACCGCACGGAATCGTCGTCTGTCCCGAGGTGCCCGATGGCGCCGCGGTGTGTATTAACAACCTGATCATCCGCGGGAACACGATCACCCAGAGCGGTTACTTCTGCCACAGTTGGGATTCGGGCCAAGCCGGAGCGATCTCGATCATGTCCTCAGCCGTGGAGAACCAGAAGAAGACCTTCCGCGCGGCTGGGGCGTTTGCCGGACTGACAATCGAGGGCAATCGACTTGAAGACACGTGCGGCTTGAACCTGCTGCTGGGCTGCGTCCGCGGCGCGACGGTCCGCAACAATCGCTTCATCCGTACCCACCAGAGCGAGCCCGGCTGTACGGGCGGCGCATATGGGATCGACCAGGGCGCAGAGGTCGAGGTACGGCGCTGTCAGGACGTGGTGTTTGAAGACAACGTGTTTGAAGAGGTCGGCCCGTTCGCAACGAAGAGGGTTCGAGTGGACCCGGATTGCGTCAACGTGCGTGGCCTGGAGCGAGAAGAACGGTGACCGGTTTCGAGGATCCAAGACAACAAATGGACGAGGGGCTGAGGACCAACGCCGACGGCATGGTCTCCGAGGGCTACGAGAGGATCTCGACCGCGCGGTGGCGAAGAATGAGCGGCCGAATCGCGTCGCTGAGTCTCTTCGCGCACCTTTACCCGCTGATACGGCGGGTGGAGCCACGCTCCACGATCGCCTGCGGAATCAGCACCGTCTTTTCGGCGGATTCGTCACCCACGCAGGCTGCCTTGAGCATGGCAAGAGCCTGGCGGGCAACCTGTTCCACGTCGCCCTGAACGACTGTCAGGGCCGGCTTGGTGAATTCCGTGAACCGGTTTTGACCCGCATGCGTGAGCACGCTCACGTCACCTGGCACGTCGACCCCAACCTCGTCGAGTGCCCGGAGCACGGCCAGCGCCCCCGTCCAATGCAGGCAGAACACCGCCGTGGCGTCGAGACGGTTGTCTCGCTGGAACAGCCAGCGGCGGAGCTTCTCGTAGGAACCGATGATCGAATCAGAGCCAGGCTCCACGGAGCCGTCGATGACCAGTCGTCGCGGATCAGCTTCGCCCGCCTCCCGCATCGCCTGCTCCCATCCGGCGAGCCTGTTCTGCATGCCCTGCAACTGCGGCTCGCTGAGGAAAGCGGCGATCCTTGTGTGGCCCAGACGCTGCAGATACCGCGTCGCCATCAGGCCGGCCGCATGGTCGTCATCGGCCACGCACATCATGCCCGCCGCCAACTCCGGCTCCCAGAGCATCACGGCAGGCGTGCCACTCTCGTGCAGGATCTCCGCGAGTTCGCAGGGAAGCGACGACGGCAGCACCACCACCGCGTCATGCGCCTGCACGGCCCGCGTGAGGATCTCCCTCCAGTGCACGCCCCATTCCTGTCCCCACTCGGAACCGTAATGCACCGACTCAAGCGCGCACCGCTGACGCCGCGCCTCGTCGAGCAGCGCCTGGTTGGTCGGGTTGTAGTCGGGACTGCTCCAGTTCGGGCAGAGCACCAGCACGTTTAGCACCGCGTCGCGGTGGCGGCCGCGACCGGATGTCACGAGCCGCTTTTTTCCGGCCGGTCGGGTGATAAGACCTCGCGTCCGCAGGGTCCGCAGCGCGTGGACGACCGTCCCCTGCGACACCTGAAACCGCTCCATGAGCGCCGTCACCGGTATGATCGGCGTGCCGGGAGCCAACTGGTGAATGTCGCGTTCGAGCAGTTCGGCCACGCGGAGATGCTTTGGGGAGGCGTTACGAATGGGTGACGGCATGAGATCCTTGCATCAAAGATGTGGAACGCAGCCAGAGGCTTTGGTCCCCTAAGAATGCCTTCTTTCCAGAATATGTCAACATGATTGTCGGCCTTGTTTACGCCGGCAGAAAGCGATTGATTCACAGTTGGAATTGTTCTTTGTTGACGCCGAGTGATTGAGTTTTTATCCTGCGATCAGCTGGCGTTGTGCCCGGATTTCATGTTGGTTCAATTCTGGGGTCGTCGCCTGCTTGGTATTCCGCACTGCGTTCAGACGGGGGATTTTCACATGGGCAAGCCTGGCACTCGCATTGGCATCCGGGACGCGTTTACGCTCGTCGAATTGCTTGTGGTGATCGCCATCATCGGCACGCTGGTCGGCCTGCTCCTGCCGGCGGTCCAGTCGGCCCGCGAGGCGGCCCGCCGGTCATCGTGCACGAACAATTTGAAGCAGTGGGCCCTCGCGATGCACTCGCATCACGACGCGAACCGCAGTTTCCCGTACATGAGCCAGCGACTCAACAACCCGGAGGTCAACACCGCGCAGACTTCTGGTGGGACGGGGCAGATTCGCTCGTTTGTCATTTCGCTGTGGCCCTACATCGAGTCGCTCGATCTGCATGCCAAGTATGACATGAGCAAAACCGTGTATGACAATCCAAATACGGCTTTGGTGAGGACTGCCGTGGCTCTCTATTACTGCCCGAGTGACCGGCCCAACGCGATGTATCTCTCGTCGGGAAACCTCTACAACCTCCGTCGCGTCAACTACGTCGTGAACGCCGGCCCGACGAAGCCCTATGTTGCCAACACGCGAAACGCCCCCTTCGGCGTCAAGTCGACCTCCGGATTCAGCGATCAACAGTTCAGATACGTGCCCTACCGCACGTCGCTCTCGCAGATCACGGATGGTTCGTCGAAAACGCTCCTCATGGCCGAGGTGCGGTTTCCGACGGCTGAATTGCTCGATCCCCATCGCGATAGTCGCGGAGTCGGATTGAGCGATTTTATTACACCGTTTTTCACGGCCGCCGCACCGCCGAACAGCGGCACCGACATGGTCGAGAGGTGTGGAGACCAGTCGATCGGCGCGTGTTCGACCGCCAGTACGTTATCAACCGTGCAGCAAATCGCTCGCAGCAAGCACGGGGGCGGAGTGAACGCGGCGTTCTGCGACGGGTCGGTCCAGTGGATTCCCGACTCAATCCAGCCGGGCGTGTGGCAGGAGTTGAGCACAATGAACTCCGGCATATCTGCGGGAGACTGGTGATGCCCACGGTCATGCGGCCCGGTGCAGCCACCACGTCTGGGACGATCGTCGCGTTGCTGGCCTGCCTTGCGGTCGGTTGCGGCAGTCCGCAGACCGTGATCACGGGAACGGTGACACTCGACGGCCAGCCGGTGGCGAATGCCATCCTCGACATGTTTCCCGTGTCGGGCATTGGCAGGGTGACCGTGGCCCGGACCGACGCCGAGGGCCGTTACCGGGCCACCGTTTCGCCGGGCAAACTTTCGGTCGTCGTCCTCGCGCAGGAGCCGGTCGGCACGGTAAGGGAGGGAGTCGAACCGATCGCCGACATGAAGAGCGTCGTGCCGCATCGCTACACCCTGCACGCCCTGACGCCGCTCTTCGCCCAGCCCGTCGAAGGCCAGACCACCAATGTTGACCTGCAGCTCTCGGGCGACAACTGATCCAGCGGCGGGCCATCGCTGTCAGGCCGAAGCTCGAGGCCAAGGTGCTCGTCGAGCCGTGGAAGCATCGACTGAAATGATCTGCGCCCTTTGAGCGCTGCTTTTCACTCGCCCTTGAGCCAGCGCTCCAGTTCGAGCCCGCCCTCGCGGGAAAGCCCCTGCATATCGCCCGAATCCTGACGGTGGAGATGGACGAAGACCTGCCTGACGAGGGCGGGCTTGTCCTCGGGAATCCGTCCGTGCGGGAACAGTTCGGGCAGGCATTTCTGCAGATCGGCTTTCCTAACATGCGACAGTCCCATCGCCCGGATCGATGCGAGCAGCGGCGAGGATGGTCAAGGAGTTCGACGTCTACAACGCGGGTCGCTGGTGGGCGAGGTCGCCAAAAAATACGCCCGGCAGGACTTGAACCTGCAGGCTGCCGTCCGGCGTCGCGATCCCTTCGGGCCTCGCTCCGCCACTGGATCGCCAACTGAAGTACGCCCGGCAGGACTTGAACCTGCAACCCTCGGTTCCGAAGACCGATGCTCTATCCAATTGAGCTACGGACGCGTGGACGGACAGTATAGCAGCCAAACCGGCACCAAGCCGCCAGAACGCCCCCCATTTCTGTGGGAGGCGACCCTGTTTTTCCACTGGATTCCGGCCGACACGCCGCGGTCGGGCTTTGGCCCCGTTTGTGTGGCAAACTTACTCGAGAGTTCCTTCAGGTCCCTCGACGGATTCCCACCCATGGCTCACATCACGCTCCGCGTCTTGCACGGTGCCGACCGGGGCCGCGTGTTCAGCCAGATCCCCACGCCGGTGACCATTGGCCGTGAGGAGGGAAATACGATCCAACTCAACGACGAGCGGATCAGCCGATACCACCTGAAACTCCAGGACGACAAGGAGAAGATTGTCCTCACCGACCTGGAAAGCACCAACGGCACCAAGGTCAACGGCGAGGACATCCAGGTGCGGATCGTGCGCGATGGCGACATGATCTCGGTGGGCCGCTCGCTGCTGCTGGTCGGCTCACACAGCGACATCGATCGCCGCATCTCTGAACTCGCTGCCAAGCTTCCCTCCGCGCAGGAGAGCCACGCCAGACAGATGCGCGAACGGATGGAACGGATCGCGAGCCACAAGTCGGACGTGATCGAGGACGTCAGCCATGTGCGGTCGCCCCTGCTGCCTGGAGGGCCACCGCCGTTGCCTGAGCGACTCGGCCCCGCGCAGACGGCCGAACTGGCGGAACTGCTCGACTACGTGCAGGGCGTGCTGCGGGAGGCCACCGAAGGAGCGGTCATGCGACCCGGGAACGAAAAGGTCGAACTCGACTTCGCCCACTGGCAGGTGATACTCGAACTCCAAGCCCGGCTGGCCGAACTGCTCAGAGGCATCTCCGAGCCGTCCTGATGAATACGACGGCTACCGAGGTGTGTGGCTCGTAAGACATCGCGATCCCGTCGCTTGCGCTCAGGGCTTGTATGCGTGGGAAGCGTGGATTTCATACAAGCCCCCGGCGCGAGCCGGGGGATTCCGGATGGGCGACGCAGCCCACGCCCCATCCGGTACAATGCCGCATCCCCTCGAGCGATGCACATTGGAGCGAGCACACGGATGAGCACGCAATCTTTCGTCCATCTCCACTGCCACAGCCACTACAGCCTGCTCGACGGCGCCAGCCCGATCGACCGGCTCGTGGACCGGGCCGTCGAACTCGGGATGAACTCCCTGGCGATCACAGACCATGGTAATCTCCACGGTGCGCTCGAGTTCTATCAGACCGCCAAGGCCGCCACGCTCAACCCGATCATCGGCTACGAGGCCTACATCGCCCCGGGCAGTCGGTTCCAGAAAGACGCCGGCAGCCAAAAAGACGCCAGCTACCACCTCACACTCCTGGCCCGCGACCGGACGGGCTTCAACAACCTCCTCCAACTGGCCACCAAGGCTTACCTCGAGGGCTTCTATTTCAAGCCGCGGATCGATCGGGACCTGCTGGAACAATACGGCGAGGGAATCATCGTCCTTTCCGGCTGCCTGTCGAGCGAGTTCAACCGGGCGCTGATCGGCAGCTCCCGCGAGCAGCGGGAGTCGCTCGCCCAGGCCCGTGAGGTCGCCGGCTGGTTTCAAAAGCGGTTCGGTGATCGGTATTTCATCGAGATTCAGGACAACGGCCTGGAGGTGCAGCGGCAGGTGACCGACGCGGCACTGGAACTCTCCCGCGAACTCGGCATCCCGCCCGTGGCCACCTGCGACTGCCACTACGTGAACCGCGAGGACGCCGAGGCGCAGGACATCCTGCTCTGCGTGAATACGGGCCGATTTCGCAGCGATGCCTCGCGGATGCGGATGGACTCGAGTGAGTTCTATCTCAAGAGTCCGACCGAGATGCACGCGGCCTTCACCGACCTTGATCGCGACTTCGTCGCGGCGGCCGTGAACCGCAGCCAGGAGATCGCCAACTCGGTGTCGATCGAGCTTGACCTCGGCAAGCGGCACTTCCCCGGTTTCGACGTGCCCAGTGGCCTGACCGCGGCCGATGAACTCCGTCGCCTCTGCCTCGAAGGTCTTCGCGAACGCTACCGCAACGTGCCGAAACGCTGGGCGGAAGAGGTGGCGGACGGTGGCGAACGCGCGCTGCATCCGCAGGTGATGGAGCGGCTGGAGCGAGAACTGGGCGTCATCAACACGCTCGGCTTCGCGAGCTACTTCCTGATCGTCTGGGACTTCGTTCGCTACGCCCGCGAGGTTGACATCCCGGCCGCGGCGAGAGGATCGGGCGTCGGGGCGCTCGTGGCCTATTCGCTGTACCTGTCGCACGTCTGCCCGCTCGAATACGACCTCCTCTTCGAACGGTTCCTCGACATCAACCGTCGGGAGGCGCCCGATATCGATATCGACTTCTGCAAGGAACGCCGCGGCGAAGTCATCGACTACGTCAAGCGAAAATATGGCGAGGCCAACGTCGCCCAGATCGGCACGTTTGGCACGCTGGCGGCACGTGCGGCCATCCGCGACGTGGGCCGCGCTCTGGGGCTCCCGATTCCCCGCGTTGACCAGATCGTGGCTCTCGTGCCCGACCAGCTCAATATCTCGCTGGAGGAGGCGGCCGCGCCGGGATCACAGTTGGCGGCCGCCTGCGAGGCCGACAGTGAGGTGCGGGAACTTGTCGATCTGGCCCAGCGGATCGAGGGACTTGCCCGCAACGTGGGCACACACGCCGCGGCCGTCGTCATCGCCGACCGGCCGCTCGTGGAATACGTGCCGCTGCAGCGAGTGACCGGCAAAGAGGAAGTGATCACCCAGTGGGCGATGGGCGACGTCGAGCGGGCTGGGCTCATGAAGATGGACTTCCTCGGCCTGCGCTACCTGACGGTCGTCTCGAAGACGCTCGACATCATCTCCGCGACGCGAGGCTCCCGGCCCGACCCGCTCGCCTTTCCGCTCGACGATCAGCCGACCTTCGACACGCTCTGCCGCGGTGAGACGAAGGGCATCTTCCAGCTGGAGAGCGGCGGCATCCGCGATCTGCTGCAGCGGATGAAGCCAGACCAGTTCCTCGACATAGTCGCCGTCAACGCCCTCTATCGACCGGGGCCGCTCGAGGGCGGCATGGTCGATGACTACGTCGCAGTCAAACACCGGCGGAAGCGGGCCGAGTATCTCCACCCCGTCATGAAGGACGTGCTGGAAGAGACCCATGGCGTGATGGTCTACCAGGAACAGGTGATGCGGATCCTGGAGCGGCTGGGCGGCATCGAGCTCTCGAGCGCGTATACCTGCATCAAGGCCATCAGCAAGAAGAAGCTCGAGACGATCGCCGCCTTCCGCGAGCAGTTCGTCGATGGGGCGAAGGCCAAGGGTCTTTCCAAGAACGAAGCGGAGGAGCTCTTCGGACTGATCGAAAAGTTCGCCGGCTACGGCTTCAACAAGAGCCATTCCACCGCCTACGCCCTCCTCGCCTGGCAGACCGCCTACCTGAAGACCCATTTTCCGGTCGAGTTCATGGCGGCACTCCTCTCCGGCGACATCACCGGCCGCAACTTCAAGAAGAAGGACGCCCTCGTCGAGCACATCGAAGACTGCCGCCGCATGGGTATCGACGTGCAGCCGCCGGATGTCAACGCGTCGGGGGCCGACTTCACCGTGGCCGACGGCAAGATCCTGTTCGGTCTCGCGGCCATCAAGGGCTGCGGCGGGCAGGCCGCGGAAGCGATCAACGCCGCCCTCAAGCGGGAGGGCCGGTTCCGCGATCTCTACGATTTCTGCAGCCGCGTTGACCCGTCGCTGGTCAACAAGACGGCCGTTGAAAGCCTCGCCAAGGCGGGTGCGCTCGATTCACTCGGCGGCCACCGCGGGGCGATCATGGCGGGGATCGAGCGGGCGCTGGCCGCCGGTGCCTCACGGCTGGCCGACCGCAAGAGCGGGCAGAAGAACCTCTTCGATGCCCTCGACGATGCGCCGCAGGCCGCCGCGGCCCCGCCCCCATCGACGCTCCCAGACGTGGCACTGCTCACCGACCTGGAAATGCGGTCGGCCGAGAAGGAGGTGCTCGGTTATTACGTGCACAGTCATCCGCTCGCCGAATACAGTGACGTCCTCTCGGCCGTCTGCACACACGGCACCGGCGAACTTGGTCAGGCGAAGCCGAAGAGCGATGTGGTGATCGGTGGGCTCGTGGGCGCGCTCAAGCTCTCGAACGTGAAGCAGCCGCGGCCAGGCTCCACGCACACTCGCTACGGCATGTTCGACCTCGAGGACATGGACGGGCTCGTCCGCTCGATCTGCTGGCCTGAAGACTACGCCAGACTCGGAGCGTTTCTGCAGCCCGACGCCGTGGTCGTGGTGGCTGGCTCGATCGACCGGCGTGCGGGAAGCGAGGAGACGAACCTCATCGTCAACGACCTCGTGCCCATCGCCGACCTCTGGGGAAAGCCGGCCCGCAGCGTGACGGTGAAACTGATCGAGATGCAGCACGACACCGGCACGCTCGACCGGCTGGCGGCCATCGTGCGTCGGCATCCCGGGCAGGTGCCGCTGCGGCTCGTCCTTGAATTGGCCGACGGCCGCCGCGTGCTGATGGAGGCCGACCGCGACAAGGTGGCCTGGTCGCAGGCGTTTCATCGGGAACTTGTCGATCTCCTTGGGCCGGACTGCCTGCGAGCGCCGATCACACTGGCCGGCAAGAAACGCGAGGCCGAAACGGTCCGCCGCGGCCCGCCGGGACGTTCGCCTGCGGGGGTTGGGTAGGCCCTGCGGCCTGGGGAAAACGTGGCAAGCGACGGGAGGGCGCCCGCCGGGGCGAAAAACTCCAATCTGTTCGCCTGCGCCGACCGAACTAGCCTCTCAGAGACTGCCTCGCTTCGCTCCACTTTTTTCCAAGGCGATTCAATGGCTCGAACACTCCCAGGGCTTGGAACCATCGTGATCGCGCGGACTTCTCGCTGGCTCCGTCCGGCTGCCTGCGCCGCGGTCATCATGCTGCTCGCCGTGCAATGCGGCCCGGCCCAAGGCCAAGGTATGGGTGGTGGCGGCATGGGTGGTGGCGGCATGGGTGGCGGTGGCATGGGTGGTGGCATGGGTGGCGGTGGCGGCATGGGCGGTGGCGGCATGGGTGGCGGCATGGGTGGCGGCATGACTGCCGCCGGCATCGTCATCGATGCGAATGGTGTTCTGCGGACGCAGACCGTGGTAGGCGGCGGGCTGTCGGCCGAGCGAGTGAAGGCCGCCACGGCCAGCCTTCCTGCAGACCTGCAGACCAAATCACCGCTGCGGAAGGTAGCCCTCTCCCGACTCGAGGCGGAGGTTGCCAAGGCCGCAGCGACCGGCCGGGGCATCCCCGACGAACTTGCGAAACTCGCCGGCCTGACCCGCGTGCAGTATGTGTTCATCTATCCCGCCGATGGATCGGGCCAGGATGCCGCTCCGGGCGAGGTGGTGATTGCCGGCCCCGCAGAGCCTTGGGTAACAGACGCCACGGGCCGCGTCGTGGGCACCGCGACCGGCTCGCCGACCGTCCTTCTGGAAGACCTTGCCACGGCGATCCGGGCCTTTCCGCCGGGCCAGCCGACAGACCACACCATCGGCTGTTCGATCGATCCGACGCAGGAAGGTCTTGCTGCAATGCAGGCGTTTCTGCGGAAACTCGGCCGGGTCAATCCCAAGGCCAGTGCCAACGACATCGTCAACGGCATGCGTGAGTCGCTCGGTCCCCAAAGGATTCGAGTTGACGGCGTCTCTGCTGCCAGCCACTTCGCACAGGTGATGGTGGAGGCAGACTACCGAATGAAGCTCATCGGCATCGGCCTAGAGAGGCCGCCGGTGAAGATGAACAGCTGGATCGAACTGACCAGCGCCGGCGGCGTGGCGGCCAACGCCCTGCAGCGATGGTATTTCATGCCCGACTACCAGTGCATCCGTACCAGCGAAGATGACCTCGCCATCGAGTTGGTGGGCCGGGGAGTGAAACTGGTTGGCGCCGATGAGGCGGTGTTGCCTGACGGCCGCCGCATGACCGCCGACCGGGCCGACCGGGCGAGCAAAACGTTCACCGACACGTTCACGCGAAAATACCCGGAGATCGCGGCCCGCCATCCGGTTTACGCCCAACTTCGCACGCTCATCGACTTGACCGTGTTAGCCGCCTACCTGCAGGAACACGATGGCTACGGCCGGACGCAGTGGGACGCGGCGGCCCTGCGGGACGAGCAGATCTGCAAGGTCGATCGTTTTCAGCCGCCGACCGTTGTAGAGCCCGCGATCAACGCCGTCTGGCGCGGTAGCCGACTGCTCACACCGATCGGCGGCGGCGTCACGCTCCAACCGCGGATGGCCCTCGATTCGCCCAATCTGCTGATGGACGAGAAGGGCACCGTCGCCGCTGCCCGCGGCGACAAGCTTGCCGCCCCCGCCGGCCGCTGGTGGTGGGATTGAGTTCACGCGAAACACCGGCATCCTGCCGGCCGTAGCCGTGAGGGGCTGCCCGTGCCCCGAGAGCCGGCGTTGCTGACAAGCGCAGGCAGGATGCCGGAGCGCAGTCAGCATCGAGCGAGCAAAGGCAGGATGCCGAGGCGAGCATCCGGCGACGGGGCATGGGCAGCCCCGAACCGTTGCGTGCAACTCCCGACGTCTACTCTTTCACGCGTTCCAGGTAGTCCGCTGTGCGGGTGTCGATCTTCACAAAGTCACCCTGCTCGATGAACGCTGGCACGATCACTTCGGCACCGGTCTCGAGCTTCACAGGCTTGGTGAGGTTGGTCGCCGTATTGCCACGCATGGCCGGTTCGGCGTACTCGACCTTGAGCACCATGTGATTCGGCGGCTCCATCGAAATCGGATTGCCGTTGTAGAGCAGCATCGAGCAGACGGTGCCCTCCTTGATCCACTTCCAGGAGTCGTCCACCTGTTCCTTCGTCAGTTCGTATTGTTCGTAGGTGGCGTTGTCCATGAAGACGAACATCTCCGCCTGCTTGTAGAGGAACTGGGCGTCGATGGTGGCGATGTCGGCCGCGTCGAGCGAGTCGCCGCTTTTGTAGGTGCGGTCGAGCACGGTGTTGCGTAGCAGGTTCCGCAACTTGCACTTGTAGAGTGCCTGCCCCTTGCCGGGCTTTACGAAGTTGCACTCGATCATGATGTAGGGGTCGCCGTCGATCTGGACCTTGAGCCCCTTCTTGAATTCACTCGTGTTGTAGCCTGCCACTGCGTCCGTCTCTCCTGTGCGTTTCCATCCGGGGCCAAGGGGCCGTATCGTATGCGGATGTCGGCGAAACCGACACCCGCCCGAGAGCCCGTCAGGGCCGTCAAGCCTTGCCGCCGGCCGGTCCCCTGTCAACCCGACACCACGGCCCACCGGCCGCACCCATGCCCGCCCCGCCATTCACCGACACGCCCGCCCTGCCAACGCCGCCCGAGCCCGCGGTCCCAGCCCGGCCATTCAAGCCGGCCGATCGAGGATGGCAGCGTGAACTGGCCGACGCCGTCCGTGATCCCTTCGAACTCTGCAGGCTGCTGTCGCTCGATCCCGCCATCGCCGCCGATGCAGGCCGCGCCGCCGGTACCTTTCCGCTCCTTGTGCCACGGGGGTTCATCGCCCGGATGCAGCCCGGCGACCCGCACGATCCGCTCCTGCTGCAGGTGCTTCCCAGGCCGGCCGAACGCATGCAGGTGGCAGGCTTCACAACCGACCCCTTGGAAGAATCGCACGCGCTGGCGTCACCCGGCCTCGTGCAAAAGTATGCCGGCCGCGCGCTCCTGCTGGCGACTGGCGGCTGCGCGATCAACTGCCGCTACTGCTTTCGACGCGAGTTTCCCTACGCCGAGAGCGGTGCGACGCAGGCCGGCATCGAGGCAGCCCTGGATACGCTCGCGGCGGACACGACGATCCACGAAGTGATCCTCTCCGGCGGCGACCCGCTCCTGCTCGACGACGACCGGCTGTCAAGGCTCGTCGCGCGACTGGAGGCGATGCCGCACATGCGCCGACTGCGGATCCATTCCCGACTGCCGATCGTGCTGCCCTCGCGGGTGACCGCCGCACTGACGGAGACCCTCACCCGCACCAGGCTGAGCTGCGTCGTAGTGGTGCATGCCAACCATCCGGCCGAACTCGACGCCACCGTCGAGGACGCCGTCGCCCGCCTGGCCGAAGCCCGGCCGATCCTGCTCAACCAGGCCGTGTTATTGGCGGGGGTGAACGACTCCGTTGACGTGCTCACGCAGCTTTCCGAACGGCTCATCGACCTCGGCATCGTGCCCTACTACCTCCACCTACTCGATCGCGTGCAGGGCACGGCGGCGTTCGAGGTGGATGAAGCGTCGGCCCGCGCACTGCACGAGCGATTGCGGTCGACGCTTTCCGGCTACGCCGTGCCGCGACTGGCGCGGGAGGTTCCCGGTGAACCAGCGAAGGTCTGGATCGGGTGATGAACGGCTGGCTTCGCTTTTCACGCCGCACCGCGTAGACTCGTAGTCATCAAAACACGTGGAGCAGCCCATGAAAATCCTGATTGGCGTGGATGGTTCGGCGTCGTCGCTCGATGCCGTGCGGATGGTTGGACGACTGGTCGATCCATCACGCGACGAAGTCGCGGTCTACTTTTCTCCGATGGAGTTGGAAAAACGGCTGATCGGCCGTTCTCGTCGGATCATCGACGGCGCCGCCGCCGCGCTGTTCGAGGAAGCACGCTCGCTCCTGCCGAGCGGATTCGCGAAGCCAACGGAAATGATCGCCAGTTCGACACCCGCCGCAGTCGGCCTGCTGGAGGCGGCGGCCGGCTGGCACGCCGATCTGCTGGTTGTGGGCGCCCGCGGCCACGGTTCGTTGGAGCAGTTTCTGCTCGGGAGCGTGTCGCGGGCCGTGGTGCATGGCGCCAACCTGCCGGTGCTCGTGGTCCGTGGTGCTCCTGCATCCGACAGTGGCCCGAGAACGCTTGTCTGCCATCACCCGGCCAGCGCCGCGACGGTTGCCGCCCTTCTCGCCAGGTTCCACTGGCCAGACACCACGGCTGGTTCAGTTATCGGCGTTGCTGAGTCGATGCTGGCCGGGCCGCTTCCCTCGTGGCTGGAGAAGACCGTCCGTGATCCCGATACAGCGCTGATCGCCAACGCCTGGCAACAGGAGCACGACAAAGACGTGGCGGCGATCGGCAGTAGCCTCTCGGCGTTTCAGGCAACCCTTCCTGCCGCCTTCCGTTCGCAGCCGCCGATCATCGTCGAGGGGAATCCGGGCGAGCAGATTCTTTCGCGAGCGAAGCAGGATGGTATCGATCTGATCGTCATCGGTCGCACCCCCTCCGATACGCTCACGCGCTGGCTGCTGGGCAGCACGTCTGAGGCGGTGCTCACCAACGCCGTCGCAAGCGTGCTCATCATTCCGGTGGAGAAGAAGGCCTGAGACACCGCGCCACGAAGGCCGCATAGTCCTTCGGTGTGTCGATGCCGCGGGCCGCGTGGTCGATGACCCCGGCCACGATCGGGATGCCTGCCTCGATCACCCGCAGCTGTTCGAGACTCTCGATCGCGGCAAGCCGCGATTCCGGCAGGTCGTTCCACATCTCCAGCACACGCCTCCTGTAGGCGTAGATGCCGACGTGTTGCCAATAGACGGGTGGCGTCGCAGTCAGGAGCGACTCCGACCAATCCCGTGCCGCTGGCACCGGAGCCCGGCTGAAATAGACCGCCCGCCAGGCTCCGACGATCGGCATGCCGACCGCTTCTTCAGGCTCTGCTTCCTGCCGCCAGGGCGTGAGCACGGCCTTGACGGCGGCCGGATCGTGGAGGTCTTCGACCCGCTTGAGCGGTGTCACGAGCGTGGCGACGCCCGCCTCGGGGCAGCGGTCGAGCAGATCGATCGCCGCATCGATGGCTGCAGCGGCTAGTTCAGGCTCGTCCCCCTGCACGTTCACGATCACGTCCGCGTCGGGCAGCCTCGGCAGCGCTTCGACGATCCGGGCCGTGCCGCTGGGGGCCTCGGGAGAGGTCATCACAGGCTCGCCACCAAAGGCCCGTACGGCGGCCGCGATCTCCTCGCTATCAGTGACCACAACGACATGACTTGCCCGTGCGGAGCAACCAGCGGCCCGCCAGGTGTGTTCGATGAGAGGACGGCCCGTATCGGCCAGCAGCATCTTGCGGGGAAGACGCTGGCTGGAGAGCCGGGCAGGGATCGCGATGATGGCGGGAGAACGATTCATGGCGGAAGGCCCTTTTTCGCGAGAGAATACTCGTGTGGCCTGACGTGGGGCCATGCCAGTACATTCCCAGGAATCTAGTCCGGCGGTCCCCTGCCCCGTCCCCTGTGCCTGAGGATTCACCATGTGCGGCATCGTTGGATACATCGGGTTTCGTCGCGCCACCGACCTGATTCTCGAGGGGCTGCGGCGGCTGGAGTACCGCGGCTACGATTCCGCCGGGATCGCTCTGCTGCCCGACTCGGGCGAGCTCCACGTGCTCAAGGCGGCGGGCCGGCTCGCACGGCTGGAGGCCCTCGTCCGGGCCGGCGCCCCTGATAGCTCCATCGGCATCGGCCACACCCGTTGGGCCACACACGGCGCCCCAACCGACGCCAACGCCCATCCGCACCTTGGTGGCGATGACCAGCCCGCCGCACCAGACCAGGATAGCCGTCACGGCGAAGCCAACCTGGCCGTCGTCCACAACGGCGTCATCGAAAACTACCGTGCCATCAAGGACCGCCTCGAATCGGAGGGCTACGTCTTCCGGTCGGAAACCGACACCGAGGTGATCGCCCACCTCATAGATAGTTGTCTCACTCGGGCGATGGCCGCGGGCCGCTCTGTTGCCGACGATCCCGCCGACACGCCCTGGGTGGTGGCAGTGCGGGAGGCGATCGCGCAACTCCGCGGCACCTATGGCCTGCTCGTCCTGTTCCGTGACCGGCCCGACATGCTGGTGGCCGCCCGCCTGGGCAGCCCGTTGGTGGTGGGTGTTGGCGATGGCGAGCACTTCATCGCCAGCGATGCGAGCCCGCTCGCCGGCCACGCCGACCGGATTGTCTACCTCGCTGATCATGAAGTGGCGGTGATCACGGCCGGCACCCTCCGCGTGCTCCATCGCGACACCGGCCGGATCGAGCACGCCGTGCGGCCGCTCGAACTCTCCGCAGAGGACGTAGGCATGGGCGGCTACGCCCACTTCATGCTCAAGGAGATCCACGAGCAGCCCGAGACGATCCGGGCCGCCATGCGGGGCAGACTCTCGCGGGACGACGCCACGGCGGTCTTCGGCGGCCTGAACCTCACGCCGCGGCAGCTGCAGCGGATCAACCGCATCGTGCTCACC
>CANHCU010000074.1 GCA_947459185.1 Planctomycetaceae bacterium
AGATACCGCAGGAAGATGCTCCGCCGCTGTCCCTCCTGCGCCACACGCAGCCTGCGCCGGAGATACATGCCGAGCTTGCGGCCCACCGCCTGCAGCGCAAGCCGGATCTCCTTCTGGATCTCAGGATACGACGCGATCGCCTCCTTCGACTCGCTCGTGAACGGAACCCAGACGCTCGCCACGTGCACCATCACGGTCACCGGGCCGCTCGGCAGGCTGCCGCGGGATTGCGAGAGGCCATAGGACCGCCAGTTGGTGGAGAGGATCGTCTGCGTGACGGCGCAGGCCGCCGGCTGGAACTGCAGCGGCACGCGGTTGGCATACCGCAGCACTGTCATGCTCTGCCCGTCATCGGAGTTGACGTGCTGCATCGCTCCGTGCAGGGCCTGCAGTTCCGGCTTCTTGAGCTTCGAGGGGGACTGCCGGGGGGCAAGTTTGGCCTCGTCGAGAATCTTGTCGGCTGCCTCGCCGCCGAGACCCGAGAACGTGGTGGTGAGAAACTGCCGCAGGCTGCGGGCGTCGCTCTCACCCGCCATCTCCGAGAGCGCCTCGAGCGACACCTTCTGCGCCGACGGGCCGCCGCCATAGGCCAGCGACGCCTCGATGACGAACGGGTTGCCCCGATAGACCCCCGGCGGCCGGGTGGCGGCCGTGAAGAATTCACCAGGCACCACCTGCCGGATGCCGGCCAAGAGACGTTGCTCGCCGATCGGCACCACGCAGTCGGTCGCCGGCGGCGGAATCTTGATGTCTTGGATCGCCTTGAAGATCGCGTCGGCCTCACCCCGGCCCAGCTTGCCCGTGGTGACGCGAGTGGAGAGCTTGGCGATGTCGCAGATCTTCTTCGCCGTGCCATGCGACACGCGGGAGAACGACTGCGTGAGGAACTGGGCGAGCGTGAACTTTGGATGCTCCTGCAGCATCGTCACGAGGCGACCAAGCTCCACGCCATAGGGGTGCGGCTTGATCTCCTTCGGCTCCGGCGGCAGGTCTTCAGTGGACCGCTCGAAAATCCGCTCCGGACCATCCGGTCCCTGGAAGTGGAGGCGGGCATGGGGATTGGAGATTGCCGTCTGCTCGAGATATTCCTCGACGCTGCCCCGGCCACGTTGGAACTTCGCCTCCATCTCGATCGTCACGCGAGTGCCGTGCTCGATCGCGTCGCCCTTGTCGTTCTCGGCGACCCACTCGATGGAATGCTTCGCCATCAGTTCCGCGCCGCTCTTGCCGGCGGGGATGTCAACACCGTCCCCCTTGCCGTTCAAGATCTCGGGCTGATTGGTCTTTGTGTCGATCCGCAATTCTGAGTAGTGGGCCGGGTGCTTGGCGTCGATCTTCGAGATGATCTTCACCGGCTTGCCGGTCGTGAGCACGCCATACATACCGGCCGCCGAGATGCCGATGCCCTGCTGGCCGCGGCTCATCCGCAGCCGGTGAAACTTGGAGCCGTAGAGCAGCTTGCCGAAGATGAGCGGGATCTGCTTGCTGACGATGCCGGGGCCATTGTCCTGCACGCCCATGCGATACCGGTTGCCCGAGTCGCCCACCTGCTCGATGTGCACCCAGATCTCCGGCAGGATGCCCGCCTCCTCGCAGGCATCGAGCGAGTTGTCGACCGCCTCCTTCACGCTCGTCAGCAGGGCCTTGCGGGGCGAGTCGAAGCCAAGCAGATGGCGGTTCTTGGCAAAGAACTCGCTTACCGAGATGTCCCGCTGGCCGGCCGCGAGCGTCTGGGCCGTGGCACGCCGCTTGGCGAGCGGCTTGGCGGCAGTGGCCGTGGGCCTGGCCGGACTCTCCGCCACGGCAGCGGCGTCGGCCGACGGCGGCGCGGCCGCAGCCTCCTTCGGGGGCTTTGCCTTTTTTTTCCTGGGAGGCTTTACGGATTTGGCCATGGCATGTACTCGTGCCAAAACTGTGATCGGACGGGCCTTGATTGGCAAGAGGGGTTGGGTTTGCCGGTTAGGAAGGCGTTTTCGCTGGATGGGTAGCCGCCTCCGGACTTTGCCTGCTGGGCAGGGGTGGAGGTGCCCGTAGCCCCCAAGTGATAGCCAGGCCCAGGGTTTGCCGAACTTCCTCGTTAGCCCCACTTGCGACCGCTGCCGAGCCTGTGGGCGGCAGTGGGCCGGAACAGAGCCACAACGTGATCTCACGAGGTGATCCGATGCTGACATCATCCAGTCTGCAAACCGTCGTCAAGGGCATGGCCGTCGCCGTGTTGTTGACGGCCACGAGCCAGATCTCGGCCGCGCCGATCAACGGCGGCGTGGAGGCCCCCACACCCGACGTCTTCTACAACTTCTACGTGCCCCCAGTGCCTGCGGGAGCCTATCCGGGCGTCGGAGCGCAGCTCTACGTCGCGCCCCGTCCGGTGCCGCCGCGGGTGGGCCACACCTGGTACACGTATCCGCCGTTCATGCCCCACGAATTTCTTTACAAGCACCGTCGGCACTACGTTCGCCCGGCTGGTGCGATGGGCATGCGGACCGACGTGCATGCGTATTGGTGGTGATTTCGCAGTCATCGGTCTGAATCGGCGAGTCCACGAGACAAACAGGAAGGCGATGCGTTCATGAAGGTTCTACTGGGGCGGGTGCTCGTCGCAGCGGTCGTCGTGGCATGCCTTGCCGCCGCCACACGGGCGGCGCTCGCCGGTGGCGAGGGTGTCTACGAGAAGCGATACTTCCTGCGGAGCCAGGGCAAGAGCTGGCACAGCGCGTGGTATGACCCGTGGGTCGGCCGGCCAATGGCGTTGGTCGTGCCCCCGACGGCCGAGTTCACCACGGAATACGGCTGGGGCGTGCCGAGTTCACGTGTGGCACCGATCTACCATCAGTTCCGTCGCCCGTATCCGGGCCCGGGTGCCGTGCCGGGCGGGGCGGGATTCATGCCGACGCCCAACCAGCCGAGCGACACGGTGCAGTTCGGCGTGCATCCCGTCCGCGGCCCGTGGGGCGCGTACTAGCAACGCTTGATCCGTTAGACGCACTATCGTCGTGTGCTGGGTCCGGGGTTGCCCCTGCCGCCTCGCCGGACGTTCGCTACGGACATCCTGTCCTTCGCTCACTCAATGCTGGCTACGCTTCGCCATCCATGGCTCCGCTTGCCAGCAAGGCCGGCTCCACGGCAGGGGCAACCCCTCGCGGAATCTTCGATCATAGTAATTGTCGTCAGGTGACGATCGGTTCCGCGGCGCACAGCCGCTCCCTCGCCATCGTTGCCCATGGGCTTTCCGGCGCGAGCGCCAGGAAGGTTCGCAGGTGCCGCTGCGAGTCGAGCTTTTGGCCGACGTCGTGGAGCACGCTGGCCATGTGCCAGTGGGCGTCGGCATAGTCGGGCTGCTGGCGGAGGACGCCGTCGAGGGCGGCGAGTGCCAGTTCGTGCTCGCCCAGTTCCGCCAGCACGCAGCCGAGGCTCGACCGCGCTTCGAGATGATCGGCGTCAAGTTCCACGGCGGCATAATACCGCTCCCGGGCAGCGGTGAGGTCGCCCACGCGATAGAGCAGCTCGGCCAGCATGAAGACGACCTGGGCCGTCGGACCCTGGGCCTGCAACACTGCCCGCAGCGCCTCCGCGGCCTCGGAGACCGCACCCGCGGCCTCCAGATCAGCGGCGAGGTCGAGCAGGTCGGCGACGGAAGCCGGATCACGTGGATCGTCAGAGAGGGCCTCGTCCGCGTCGAGTAATGCGGTGATGGACACGGTCGCGACACTCGGCGGCGACGCTGGAGTGGCATCGTCGGGCGTGAGGCCGTGCGTGTAAAAACCGAGCTGGAGCTGGCCACCGGCGCCCACCAGGCGATCGTTGTGGAGAATGCTCAGCCGCCGTCCGTCGGCCACGATCCGCTCCGCCATGCGGGCCGCCTCGGCGGCTCCGCCCGGGGCAAGCCCGGCAAGCTTTGTGTCGATGTCGCGGAGGGAAAGCCCAGCTTCCAAAAGCCGGCCGAGCTGTCGGCCCACCACGAGTTGCGGAAACTCGAACCACTCGATCGATCCTGATCGCCGCGCTGGCTCAAGCAGACCACCTCGCAGCCAGTGACGCACCGCCGCCCGCGGCACGCGAAGCACATCGGCCATCATCGCCACGGTGTAGAGCCGACTCACGCCGGGATGGTCGTCCTCGGGCTGATCGTCTTCAAACAGCAGAGCTGATCGGGGCGACGCGGACCGCTGACTGCGGCGTGGTACAGCGTCCAGTACGGCATGCCTGCCGCCTGACTGCTGAGACGAGTCGTCCGTGTCGTGGGTGGGCATGCCTGTATCCTGCGTGTATTGCCAGAATCTATCTGACGATGGGGCTGCGTCCAATCGGCCCGACGGAAGTTCGGCCACGAGCGAAAGCCGCGGCTGGCCGAGGCACAGCTGCCGAAGGACGTCCACTTCAGCGCTCAGGGCTACGACTTGCTCGGGCAGCAGGTGGCCGAGTCGGTCACTGATGCACTGAAATAGCCTTCTGGAAATAGCGGCCTGAAAATCAGCGGGCAGGGGAGGCGTGCTTGGGAGTCGAAGTCGCCGTGGGATTTGCCGGCGGCACGGAGGCGATCCAGCCTTCGAGCGGATCGAGATCGGCCGGCAGGCCATATTTCGGCAAGGCCGCGGCATGGGCCGCCTGAAGGCCGCAGATCACGGCATCGAGCAGATCGCCGCTGCCGTCGGCGAGCAGCCTTCGGCTCCACGTGGGTGTGATCTCGAGCCTGATGTCGAGCCCGGCCGCGCCGGCCACGAGCGCCCCGAGGATGGTCCGCCGGTTGGCGGCACGTTCGGGCGTCTGGTTTACGGTCGTGTCGCTCTTATAAGACGTGCGGCAGACCTTCCGCGCTGTGAGCCCCGGATACGCCTCCAGGGCGATGCGGGCGGTGGTGGTGACGCAGTCGTGTGAGTCAGCAGTGCCGTGACGGTGTGCCGGAAACACGAGCCCTGCGTCGAGCATCCGCCCGATGCCCGCATGCATCATCCAGGCGACCGGTGGGTTGGTCCAACGCATCGCCGGGCTTGATCCCGCGGGCTTGTCGGCCCGCCGCCAGGCAAACTTGTCGCCGGTGGGCCGGGCATCACACCATCGCTTAAAGGTGTCGCGGAGCGTTGCCCGCGGTTGCCCGCAAAAGAATGACACGAACTTCGGCCAGTCGGTGGGCCAGCCCTCGTGCTCGATGAGCGTTCGTGGCTGACCAAACGGCAGATCGAAGCCGCCGAGCCAGGGCCCGCTCTCCTGCAGAAAGGCTACGTATTCCTGAAAGCTCACCAGTCCGCGGATCTCGTCGAGCTGATAGATCGGCATCTGCTCGCCGCGACTCCACCGGCCCACGGCCACGGTGATCGGCTTCTTCTGCGTTGGCGCCGACGTGAAGTCCACGCCGAGGAGAAGGCTGCCATCGGCATGTGACGGCTGCCTTGGCGACGATCTCATCTGCACCCCGACTCAGAGCTTCAGCGTCTGACTCCAGGTCGTGGCTTCAGCACGTGGCTTCAGGTCGTGTGGCCATCGACCGGCGGAACGATCCGCAGCAGTCGGCCAGCGGTTTCCGATGCCGGCACATCCTTAAGACTCGCCGCCGGCGGGGCCGGCTCCACGGCGGGGCCCGACTGCGGCTGCGCATTCAACTGGGGCTGCGCATTCAGGGGGGCCACGGTCGGAGTGGGCTTCACAGCGGCTGGCGTGGGGGAAGTATCCTTCGCGGCCGGCGTGGGGATCGTCTCGATCGGCTTCAGCTCGCCAGCAGTCGTGGCCGGCTTTTCAGCGCGGACGGCGCCAGACGCTGGGGCCTGCTTCGGATCGACGTGCTGGAGATTCGAACTGCCCCAGCCCTCAGTCGCCGGCGAAGCGGCTGCGGCCGGCTTGTCGCTGAAGGTCTTCGTCGCCGACGGAGCGGCGGGCGAGAGCGCGGGGGGCGCAACTGCCGCGGGTGCCGCGGCAGGACGGGAAGCAGCGGACGGCATCGGGGTGACGCCACTCGTCTGCTGGATGGCCGCCTGGATCGGATTGCCGCAGGGATCAAGCGGCACCCGCATCACGACCGTCCGCGGTGAACGCACCGTGTAGGCGTAGGGCACCTTCTTCTCGACGACCCGCGGCACCTGGGCGGTCCGCTGCTCGGTGACATACTTCATGACCTGGACGCTCACCGGCTCCACGCGTTCTTCGGTGACGAACTTGCAGACCTGCACGGGCACCTGCCGAACCTGCTCCTCAGGCACCATCCGCACCGTCTGCACTGGCACCTTGTTCTCGACCCGCTCGACGACCTTGCGGACCGTCTGCACGGGCACCTGACGGACCTGCTCCTCAGGGATCATTCGCACGGTCTGCACCGGCACCTGCTGCACGACCTGCTCGTCAACATACCGCACGGTCTGCACCGGCACCTTGCGGGTGACGACGCGGTTGACCATCGTCGTCTCAGGCACCTGCATTGGCGTGACGGTCGGCTGATAGACGCGGTTGACCTGATTCGTGACCATGCCGGGGGACTGCATCCAGGTGTAGCCGCCCCGCTGCCAGTACATCAGCCCGTTGTAGGGATTGACCGTGTAGCCGCCCGGCACATAGCCCAAGGCCGTAGCGCCCGGGGTGACGACCGGAGTGACCGTGTCGATCGCCTGGCTGCCGACGGAATAGGTGGTCCGCATCTGGGTGACGGGTTCGGCCACCGTATAGGCTTCCTCGCGCTCGCTCGTCTCGTAGACGGGACGCTTCACAACGCTCACCTGCTGCTGCATCGCGGTCTCGTAGACCGGCTTCATGACGGTGAACCGCTCCTCGCGCGAGGCGGTCTCGACGATGTCGCGGGTGACGTCGTAGCTGCGGTCAACGATCTGCGTTTCATAGACCGGCTTCATGACGGTGAACCGCTCTTCGCGGTTCTGCGTCTCCCACACCGGGCGTTGCACCGTGTAGCGACGCTCCTGCGTCTGGGTTTCCCAGACGGGCCGCTGGACAGTGTAATTCTGCGTGTCGTAGACGGTCTCATAGCTGACGCGATACGCCGTCATCTGCTGTTCGTCGTAGACAGTCTGGAAGTCGAGTCGGTAGGTCTGCGTCGGGATGGGAGCGGGGGCGGCCGCCTCTCCGCAGCACTGGCCGCGGGCGGTGGACATCATGAGCGGCGACTGCGGGGCGAGCACAAGCGCGGCGCAGAGCACAGACTGCATCCGCCGGAAGGTGATCGACCGGGACGAGTGAGCACGGAACAGAGTCATGGGGATTTCCTCTCCTCGAAAAAGATGTTTCGAGACTAATCCCTGATACGCAGCCTTCAAGCCGTTTGTTGAGAAAAAATTCATGTTTTCGCCCGGATTTTTGGGGGTACAGTCGCTATGGACGCTGCAATCGATCCATCTTACGGGGGCAGGGAAGGGGCGGGCCGCCCGGCGTTGTGAAGTGGGAAGGAGCGGGGGAGTGGGGGGAGGCGATCGCCGCGATTTGTCCCGGGTATACAATCCCTGAGCGCAAGCGACGGGATCTGCATCTGCGCGACGGTTCGGGGCTGCCCACGCCCCGTCGCCGGACGTTCGCTACGGGCATCCTGCCCTTCGCTCACTCGATGGCGGCTGCGCTCTCGGCATCCTGCCTTCGCTTGCCGCCAACGCCGGCTCTCGGGGCGTGGGCAGCCCCTCACGGATGATTCGGGTTCCATAAAAGCCCGACGCGCCTTCCTATAAAAGCCCGAAGCGCAATCGAGAGGAATCCGCGGCCCAGCCCCTCAGGCAGCCCGCATTCCCTTGCTTGCGCTGCGGGCTTGGATGGCGGTTGAACAGGCAGGATGCCTCGGTTGCATCGCCACTCCGCTGCCGGGCAGGATGCCCGGCCCTTGCCAGCGACCGGAGGTCGCCAAGAAAAAACGACACGATGTCGTGTTTTTCGTATGTTCAGTCCAGCCGGTCGAGCAATCGCCGACTGCGGGAATCGAGCCGCGACAGTTGGGGGATCGCGTACCGCACGCCCACGCTGTCGGTGATGGAGACACTCCCGTCGGGTGCGTAGACGATGTCGTCGATGTGCGCCACGGTGAACCAACGTGGGCCGCGGTCGGTCACCACACTCCACTCCATCGGTTCGCCATCCGATACCGACTCGATCCGCTCAATCACCGGCAGGAATTCCCGCTGCGACAGCGATGTTTCGAGCAGGCCGCGGAGCGGCGCATCGAGATCCGACAGGGGATCGATCCAGGCCAGTTCGGCACCGTCGGTGGCCACGATCACCACGGGACCAGCCGGTGCGGAGACGGGAAAGGCACGGAGCACATCGACATCGCCGTGCCGCTGGCCCGTGGAGTCGATGAAGTCGAGCCGACCATGCGAGGCACGCTCCAACCGCCAGCCCGGCAATGTGGCCGGGGTGTGGGGGGAAGGGGCGTGAAGGGCCGGGGGGAGTGGGTGTTCGGGCGAGGTCATCGAGTAGCTCCGGTGTCAGACGCCGGCGGCAGCCTCCTCGGCGGCCTTCTGTTGGGCGTGGTAGAGCCGGGCATACGCGCCTTCGGCAGCCAGCAGGTCATCGTGCGTGCCCATCTCCGCGATCCGACCATGGTCGAGTACCACGAGCCGGTTGGCGCGGCGGAGCGTGGAGAGACGGTGGGCGATGGCGATCGTGGTCCGTCCCGCCACCAGCCGATCGATCGCAGCCTGGATGATCGCCTCCGTCTCCGCGTCCACCGCGGAGGTGGCCTCGTCGAGGACAAGAATGCGTGGATCGACAAGGAGCGCCCGCGCGATCGAGAGCCGCTGCCGTTCGCCGCCGGAGAGTGAGCCGCCGCGTTCGCCAACCCGCGAGTCATAGGCCAGTGGCTGGGCGAGGATGAACTCGTGTGCGCCCGCGGCCCGGGCCGCCGCCACGATCCGCTGCCGCAATTCGTCGGGGTCGGAGGTGGCGTCGGTGGGGCAGCCGTAGGCGATGTTCTCCGCGATGGTGCCGAAGAACAGAAACGGCTCCTGCAGCACGCAGCCGAGATTGCGGCGGTAATCGGTGATCGAGAGGTCGCGGAGGTCATTGCCATCGATTTTGATCGAGCCACTCGACGGGTCGTAAAAGCGGCAGACGAGGTTCGCAAGCGTTGACTTGCCCGAGCCGCTCGTGCCGACCAGTCCGATCATCTCGCCAGGTTCGATCGTCAGGTCGATGCCGTGGAGAATCTCCCGTGCACCGTACCGGAAGTGGAGATTCGAGATCTCGATCCGCCCGCGCACGCGGCCGGGATTGATCGGCCGGGCCGCCTCGGCGACCGTCGGCTGGCAGTCGAGGATGTCGAAGATCCGCTGGGCGCTGGTGGCTGCGCGCTGCGTGGCTGGCACCATGTGGATCATCGACTCGATGCGGCCGTAGAAGCGGGAGATATAGGTGAGGAAGGCGGTGAGCATGCCGACGGTCACCGACCCGGAGAACACCATCCAGGCTCCGGCTGCCCACACGACAAGCAGGCCAATCTCGCTGAACAGGCTCACCAGTGGTCCGAAGAAGGCCCAGACGACGTTCACGCGGTCGTTGGCATCGAGCACACGGTCGTTGGAATCGCTAAACCGAGCCACTTCACGGGACTCCTGCGCGAAGGCCTTCACCACGCGGATGCCTGGGATCGTGTCGGCCAGCACGCTCGTCATGTCGGCCCATGCCACGCTGGCCCGGGCGAACCCGCGGCGCAACCCCGTGCGCACCGCATAGACGAGCCAGACCACGAGAGGAAAGGGGGCGAGCGTGACGAGTGCCAGCCAGGGGTTGATCCAGATGAGGACGACTGCTGTGAGCACGACGAGCATCACGTTGGAGGCGAACTCGATCACGTTCACCGACAGGAAGATGTTGATCCGGTCGGTGTCGCTGCCGACCCGCGACATCAGGTCGCCCGTCCGCTTGCCCGAGAAAAAGTCGAGCGAGAGTGTCTGCATGTGGGCGTAGGTCTTCACCCGCAGGTCGGCGGCGATCCGCTCGCTCACCCAGGCGAGGGTCCATGAGCGGGCCCAGGATAAGAGCCAGGCGGCGGTGGCTGCCAGGGCCAGGCCGCCGAGGTACCACCAGACGTGTGCAAACGGGATCGGCTCGCCGGCCTGTTTCGGGATGAGCACGCTGTCAACCAGCGGCATCGTGAGGTAGGGCGGCACGAGCGTGGCGACGGTGCTCGCCAGCGTCAGGAAGATGCCGAGGATCGCCATGCTGGCATGCGGACGGGCGAACGCGAGCACGCGGAAGAGCGCCCGCCAAGAGGTTCCCATGCCGCTGGCCGCGGGCTCGTCTTCGGAGAGCGACTTCCCGCCGGCTGGAGCACCTGACTCCGGCTGTTCATCGGTGTCAGTATCAGCGTCAGTGTCGGTGTCTGCCTCGGTGTCGCGGCTCTGTGGGGTCTGCCCGTGGACCCGCGCGTCGAAAGCGTCTTCGAGGGCATGCACGCCCTTGGCACGGGCCGGGGTGAACAGCCACCGCGCCACCACCCGGCCCTGTTGAGCGAGTTCGATTCGACCGACAGCCGACCGTAGGTGGACGTCGATAGTGGTCTCGGGGTCGAGCCGCCACGATCTGGGGCTGCCGTCGAAAGCGGGGCCGCCATCGGCTGATGCGGGCGGATCGGCCATCAGCCGCCGATCTGTGAGCACGATCGACCCGTCCGTAAACCGCAGGTTGGCGTCGAGATCGAAGCGGCAGGAGGCCACGACCTTCTCGCCAGACTCCAGTTCAAACCGGTCGCCAGCCCCCGGACTGAGGCTGCCGTTCGATGCCCCGGCAGATGGGGAGGCAATTCTCGACTTCAATGCAGACATAGAGAAAGCTGGGGGGGATCGCGCGGGGGAACGGTCTGTAGGGCCGTAGAGTAGCGGTTTTTGAGCAGATTTTCTGGCCGATACGCCGGGCTGGAAGGGCATCGACGCTGGTTCAACAGAATCTTGTGCGGCTTGCCGAATATCCCTAAATTAACCTCAGGGAATTGAATCCAAGCGGATTGAATCCAGCTGCAGGGTGCTTTGATTGCCGCTCGGGCCGGTCAGAGTCCGTTCGCTCTGCAAAAAATACCATCCCACCGAGTTTTTGCCCGCCGTTTTATTCCGCGAGTTGTCATCCCTTCAATGAACGCGCCTCTGATCGCGGTTTCGGAGCCACCTCGTCGCCTTCAGAGAGCGGGTTTTCCGGCAGGGCATCACGGCCGGCCACGATTGGCCGTCGTTCGGCACACGACGTGCATGCCTTCAGTTTTTTTGGAAAAAGATTCGCACTCGTTGCACGAGAGCGTAGACTTTTCCAATCGTCGCGAGACGGTGGCGCGAGGCAAGCAGAAAAGCCGGGTCACTCGATCGCGATCGACGGTAGCACGGTGCCTAGCCGAGCCGCCGTCTGGTTGGAATCATGGTGCTGCGAGGAACGGGAACCGCAAGCGAACGCGCGTCCGTGTGGCGTGCGGCGGTGGCATCCGGCCTCGGAGCTTGGGACATCAGCCAATCCATGGCCACTTCGGCCTGTCGGTTGTTGGTCGGGAAACTTTCTCCCCAGTCGTTCATCAGCCTGCCTGCGAACTTCGTGTTCGCCAGGGGCACTTCTCCCGCGGCCCCGGACTGCTGGCCGCCCTGACGCCGCGCGACACAAGCTTCGCGCGCATGTCGGCACATGAACGACCATCCGCACACCATCAAACCGTCCGGGCGACGCGCCCTGCCGGTTGCACCGTGATCCGTGCTGCCTCTGTCCTGAAATGCCCCCCGGAACGTCCGGCGGCTGGAAGAGACGCACACCAACCGAGCCCGCGCACGCGTCTGCGACAGGGCTAGAGAGCACGCAAGCCATTCATATGGAGATCACTTCGCTCCCGACGGAGATCACCTCGCTCACGATGGAAATCACCTCGCTCAGGACCCTGCGCGGCCCGAACCAGTGGGCATCGTTTCCCGTCCTCGAAGCCCGCGTTGACCTGGGCCGACTTGAAGATTTCCCATCCCACACGCTGCCCGGGTTCAACGACCGGATCATGGCCTGGCTGCCATCGATGATCGAGCACCGTTGCTCGATCGGCGAACGTGGCGGTTTCTTTGAACGGCTGCGGACCGGCACGTGGATGGGGCACGTGCTCGAACACGTCACGCTCGAACTGCAGACGCTCGCCGGCACGCCCGTCGGCTACGGTCGGGCGCGGGAGGCCAATGCCCGCGGCGTCTACAAGGTCGTGATCGAATACAAGGAGGAAGCGTTTGGGATCGACTGCCTGCACACGGCGCACCGCCTGGTCACGGCCGCTATCCACAACACCCCGTTCGACATCGACGACGAGCTGAAGCGGCTCAAGAAAGTGCTGCTCAACGTGCAGTTGGGGCCGAGCACGCGATCGATCGTGGAGGCCGCCGCGGCCCGTGGGATTCCATCCCGACGGCTCACGGATGGCTCGCTCGTCCGGCTGGGACAGGGCGCCAAGCAGCGGAGAATCATCGCGGCGGAAACCGACCGTACCGGTGCCGTGGCCGAATCGATCGCCCAGGACAAGGAACTCACCCGCACCCTGCTCGCCGAAGCAGGCATCCCGGTGCCGGAAGGGCGGCCCGTGAGCGATGCCGCCGATGCGTGGAGTGTGGCCGAGGAGATCGGTGGGCCGGTGGTGGTCAAGCCCCGCTACGGCAATCAGGGCCGCGGCGTGTCGGTTGATCTCTCCACCCGCGAGGAGGTGGAGAAGGCCTGGCAGGTGGCCCGCGAGGAGGAATCGACCGTCGTGGTCGAGCGGTTCGTGACGGGAGCCGACTACCGCGTGCTCGTCGTGGGCGGCAAGGTCGTGGCGGCCGCGCGGCGTCATCCGCCGACGGTCGTCGGCGACGGGCAGTCCACCGTGAAGCAGTTGGTCGATCGAGTCAACGAGGATCCGCGTCGCTGCTGCGACCATGCCGGGGCGCTCAGCCCGGTGCGAATCGACGAGGTGGCGCTGGCTGTGCTGACAGAGCAGGGGTTCACACCGGAGAGCGTTCCAGTCTCCGATTGCACGGTGGTCCTCCGTCAAAACGCCAACCTGAGCACGGGCGGAACGAGCGAGGACGTGACTGACATCATCCATCCAGAGGTGTCCGCCCGCGCCGTCGAAGCGGCGCGGATCATCGGCCTCGACGTGGCGGGCATCGACATCGTCACGGCCGACATCACCCAGTCGCTCGAATCGCAGCGTGGCGTGGTGATCGAGGTGAACGCCGGCCCGGGCCTGCGAATGCACCTGGAGCCAACGGTCGGCAGCCCGCGGGACGTGGGGGCGGCGATCGTGGACACGCTGTTCGCGCCGGGTGACGACGGACGGATTCCCGTGGCCGCCGTCACCGGCACCAACGGCAAGAGCACGGTGGTGCGGCTGCTCTCGCATCTGGCGACCACGGGCGGCGCCACCGTGGGCACCACCTGCACCGAGGGTATCTGGGTGGGCGGTCGGCAGATCGACGGCGGTGACTGCAGCGGGCCGGCGAGCGCCCGTCGCGTGCTGGCCAATCCCTCGGTCACGACCGCCGTGCTGGAGACCGCCCGTGGTGGCATCCTTCGCGAGGGTTGTGGCTTCGATACCTGCGACGTGGCGGTCGTCACCAACATTGCCTCCGGCGATCACCTGGGGCTCGGCGAGATCGATACTCCGGCACGATTGGCCTGGGTAAAGGGTGCGATTGTCGCCGGCGTGCGGCCAACCACCGGCTCTGCCGTGCTCAACGCCGCCGATCCGCTGGTGGTCGAGATGAAGAAATGGTGCAAGGGACAGGTCGTCTACTTCGCTCTCGATCCTGCGAATCCCGTGCTGGTCGAGCATCTCGCTCAAGGCGGGCTGGCAGCGACGGTTCGCGAAGGCTGGATCGTGCTCTGCGACGGTCCGCGGGAGACGCGGCTGGCAAACCTCGACCGCGTGCCGCTGGTGCACCGCGGGCTCGTGGCCTTCCAGGTGGAAAATGCGTTGGCGGCAGCCGCGGCGGCATGGCGGCTCGGCGTGCCGCTGGAGCTGGTGCGATTGGGCCTCGAGAGCTTTTCGTCGGGCTCTGGTGGCTCGCCGGGCCGCTTCAACCTGCTCGATCTGGAGGGGGCTTCGATCGTCGTGGACTACGGCCACAACGTTCCTTCGCTCGAGCAGATTTGCGCCACGATCCGCAACCTGCCGCACGTCCGTCGGACGGCCGTGTATTCAGCGGCCGGCGACCGACGCGACGAAGACCTCTTCCAGCAGGGCAAGCTGCTGGCCGCCACGTTCGAGCGTGTGGTGATTTACGAAGATGCCTACATCCGTGGCCGCCAGCCTGGGGAGATCACAGCTCTGATCTCGCGGGGCATTGAGGCGGGGATGCGTGCAGAGTGCCCCACGATCATTCAGGCCGGGGGCACATGGTGCGAGGCGGCGGCGCTCGTGCTCGACGCGGTGAAGGCGGGCGATCTCGTGTTGCTGCAGCCCGACACGGTCGAGCAGACCGTGGCCTGGCTGGCGGAACGCTACGGCAGCCGGGTGCGCGAGACGCAGTTCGATCAGATGGCTGGTCTGATCGTGCAGGATGCCGACGACCGTGCGCCGACACCGAGCGAGCCGGTGGAGGTGCGCAACGGACGAGTGGGCCGGTCGGTCGTGGCAGTCCGCGAAATCGCTGCGGGCGAGACGGTGCTCAAGGCCTGGGGCCAATCGGCCCCCAAGCGATCACGTCACTCGATGCAGGTGGATGTGGACACCCACATTCTCCCGGATGGCGTGATGGTGCTCGTGAACCATTCCTGCGAGCCCAACTGCGGAGTGCAGATCCGGCCGGCCAGTCGGGAGATCGAGGTGCGGGCTCTCCGGCCGATCACGGCCGGCGAGGAGATCACCTTCGACTACAACACGTTCGAGTATGAAATCGACCATGGAGGCAGCCAGTGCACCTGCGGTGCGGCGACATGCCGCGGTCGCGTGCCAGGCTTCAAACACGTGGCCGCGGAGGTGCGGGCCCGCTACGGTGAATACATCGCAGAGTATCTGCGGACCATCGAGAATGGAGCGAAGGTGCCGGCGGGGGCGTGAACCCAGAATGCCGAAATCCCGTCGCTCACGCTCAGGGCTTGTATAGAAGCCCTCGGCGTAAGCCGGGGGATGCACGTGGAGATCACATAGAAGCCCTCGGCGTAAGCCGGGGGATGCACGTCGCTCCCGCCTACTTCAATCCCGGCCGTCGGTCGATCGCGCCGCGGACACCCAGTTGTTCGGGGTGGCGGGCGATCTTGTCGGTGAAGACGCGGACGTCGTTCACGATCGGCCGCAGTTCCTTCGTGAGCGTGTTGACGGTGGCGGCCGCCTGGGCCAAGTCGTTGTAGACCTGCGGGTCGCGGACGAGCTTGCCGAGGGTGCCCTGCGACTCGTTGAGCGCCTTGGTGAACATCGCCGCCTGCTGGAGCGTCGCGTCGAGCCGCCCGATGGTGACGTCGATCTGGGCCACCATCGCCGCTCCACGTTCGCCGAGCGGCCTGGTGAGACCCTCCAGATTACGGAGATTGCGGTCGGCCGCGTCCACCGTCGTGCCGATGCCCTGGACGGTCTTGCGGAGGTCGGCGACCACTTCAGGCAGGGCCGAGATCGTGTCCTTGATATCCTCGCGGGCCGCTGGATCGCCCATCACGTCGTCGATGTTCTTCATGGCGGTGTTGAAGGAGTCGAGAGCGGCTTCCGTCTTCCGCATCATCTTCTCGAAGCGGTCGTCCCCGCCCATGAACATCCGGTCCATGTTGGTCGAGAGTTTCTGCACCGATTCGCTGGCCTGCGCGAGCGAGTCGAGGGCGCTGCCGAGTTTCGGCTCGAGCGTCGTGAACATTTCCATGGGATCTCGGGAGATCGCACCCACGAGCACCTCGTTCTTCTCCAGCCGCTGCCGCGGCGGCACGATGTGCCCCGGCACCAATTGGATCTCGGAGTCACCGAGGATAGTGCTGGAGATGCGGGGCACCTCGTCCCTGTAGATCGGCACATAAGCGTCGATGTCGGCGACCACGCTCACGCCGCCACGCTCGTCGAGCATCACGCTCGACACGCGGCCCACGAGAATGCCGTTCTTGCGGACGGGGGTACCGCCTGCCACGCCGCGGGCGTCGGCGAAGCTGATCTTCAGCGGATAGGTGGCCTGCACGAGCGAGGGCAGGTCGCCGAAGAGCACGATCAGGATGCCGGCGATGATGGCCGTGGCCAGGACCATCACGCCGACGCGAAACTGCATCACCCGGTCGCTCATGGACGCTCCTCCAGGGACTGTTCATCCTGTAGTTCGGTCAGCCGGTTACCGGCCCGCCCCTCGACGAACTGGCGGATGCGGGGGTCGCGGGAGCGGTCGAGGTCGGCTGGTGTGCCTGAGAAGACAATCTGCGATTCGTTCTGTCCGAGCCGAAACAGCGGATAGAGCATGATGATCCGGTCGGCCACCTTGCGGGCCGTGTTCATGTCGTGCGTGACCACCACGCTCGTCACGCGGGGCCGCTCCTTCACCCGCAGGATCAATTCGTTGATGACATCGGTCATGATCGGGTCGAGGCCGGTCGTCGGCTCGTCGTAGAGAATCAGGAGCGGGTCGAGCGCGATGGCCCGGGCGAGTCCGGCGCGTTTGCGCATACCGCCGGAGATCTCCACCGGCTTTTTGTCGAGCACGGTCCTCGGCAGGCCGACCTCGTCGATGAGCGAGGCCACGATGTCACGGGCATCCGCCGCCGAGATGCGGGTGTGTTCGCGGAGCGGGAAGGCGATGTTGTCGGCGATCGTCATGCTGTCGAAGAGGGCGGCACCCTGAAAGACAAAGCCATACTTGGTGCGAAGGTGGGCCAGATCCTGTTCCCGCATGCTGGACAGTGACTGTCCCTCGAACCGCACCTCCCCACGGGAGGGCCGCACGAGGCCGATCATCGTCTTGAGAAGCACCGTCTTGCCGCAGCCACTCTCGCCGAGCACCACGAGCGTCTGGCCGGCGGGGATGTCGAGCGAGATGTCCCGCAGCACCAGCTGCTGGCCAAACTGCACGGAGAGCCCTTCGACCTGGAGCAGGGGAGGCTCGGCCTGATCGCGGCGGGCTGTCGGCTGTGTGGCGGTGGCGGGCATGGTAACGCTGCTGGCCTAGAGGAGCCGGCGCGGGCCCTCCGGACGGAAGAAGTCGTGCACGTTGTTGAGCCAGATGCCGAGGAACAGGTCGAGCAGCAGGATCAGCACGAAGGAATGGACAAAGGCGTTGGTGGCGGACCGGCCCACTCCCTCAGCGCCGTGGCCGCAGTGAAAGCCGTGATGGCAGCTCACCAGCGCGATGGCAGCCCCAAAAAAGAAGCTCTTGAAAATGCCCATCAGGAAGTCGAAGGCATCCACATACGCGCGGGAGTTTTCCCAGTAGTGGTGGTAGTCGATGCCAAGCAGCAGGTTCGAGTAGAGATAGCCGCCGAGCACACCCATGAAGTCGGCCATGATGGTGAGCGCCGGGATGAGAATGAGGCAGCCGAGGAATCGCGGCACCACGAGGTAGTAGATAGGATTGGCGCCCATGCACTCCAGCGCGTCGATCTGCTCCGTGACCCGCATGGTGCCAAGCTCGGCCGCCATGGCGCTCCCCACTCGCCCGGCGAGCATGGTGGCGGCCAGCACCGGCCCCAGTTCGCGGACGAGCGACAGATTGATCACCGATCCCAGCCGCGTCTCGAGTCCGATCGCCTTGAACTGGGCATAGCTCTGCACCGCCAGCACCATGCCGATGAAGAGGCCGGTCAGGGCCACCACCGGCAGCGACATCACCCCGATCTGATAGAAGGCGGGGAGCAGCACCTCCCGCCGCTGGCGGCGGGCGAAGATCCAGCCGACGGTCTTGAGCGCGAAGAGCGTCACGTCGCCGATGGCGGCCACGCGGTCCATCGCGAATTCACCGAGGTTGGCAATCTGATTCGCAAACCAGCCACCGACGCCGCCCGGTGCAGACGCGGCAACGCCCGGCTGGGAGCCGGCAGCGACCGGTGCGGTGGGCTCTGGTGTCTCGGGCGTCTGGGCCATGATCCGGTTCCGATGCGTGCGCAGGCAGTTCGTGCGCAGGCAGTGCGCGGCGATCCCTGCCGGTTGTTTCGGCCGTGCGGGTCAGGCAACTTGAGCCGGATGTGCCGGAAAAGCGGCGCCGCGGCAGGTTGGGTAGGCCGGGGCAGAGAGGATGCCCGCGTCACAGAGTCGCCCCGGTTCAAGGACGTACGGGCTCGGGGCTCACGGGCTCTGGGCTGGTGTGCGATTCCCCCTCGGGGGCTGGGCTGGCGCTATAGACGCCTCGGAAGACGTCGATGTCGACATCGAACGGACGGCTCGACACCGAGAGTTCACCCGCGAAGGGGTAGCCGAAGAGACACACGAGGTACAGGTTGAGGCCGATCACGAGCGCGGTCAGGGTGGTGACGACCATCTGGAGGCGGGCGTTGCCGACGCTGAACAGACCTGCGAAGAAGACCGTCACGACCGCACCCAGAATCAGCGACACCCATTCGACCACTGGAATGCCATAGAGCGCGGTGCCACCCCGATCGCGGCGCATGTCCCAGAGTTCGCTGATCTTCTCCAGCAGGAAGGGATAGGCTGTCTTGTGTGCTTCGGTTTGGGGTTCGAAGTCGTCGAGCGATTGCGCGAGGGCTAGGGCTGTCCGGCGGGCGTCCGTGCTCATCTGCGCCCGCTCCATGGCGGGCCATTCGAGCTTCACGACCTGCTCTGCGTAGACGCGACAGAGTTCCCGGACTCGAACTCGCTGCGGCTCCGGCAGCCTCGCCGCGATCAGATAGACGTCGGCGAGACAGTTCGATTCCAACTGCACAACCTCCATCGCCCGCTCGAAGCGGGCCATGGCGTCAACGACGATGAGACCGAGCAGCACTGCGTAGAGCGTGCCCACGACCGCCAGAAGGTTGCCGGTGGCATCATGCCCCTGCCGCAGCGCTTCGTGAGGAAACAGACGCCGTGCCAGTTCGACGACGGCCAACGCCACGAGGATGGCACCACCGACGATCGCGATGCCGTTCCAGCAACCCGTGTAGTTCATGGCCGTCCCGGCGTGCCCGTGACCCGGTTCTGTTAGCCAGCCGCCGGGCTGTCGTGCTCTCCCTCGGCGGGTGCCACGGCGACCGGCTCGGCCGTCGTGATCCCCTTGAACGAGAGCTGCTTTTTGCCGGCCACCTCGATGCAGTCAACCTGGATCAGGTCCTTGCCCTCGAACTCGCCCTTGAGCAGTTCCTCCGAGACCGGATCCTCGATGAAGTTCTCCAGCGCCCTCCGCAGCGGGCGGGCGCCGAAGTCGGTGTCGGAGCCCTTTTTGATGAGGAACTTCTTTGCCTCTTCGGTCAGCTCCAGCTTGAGGCCACGCTCGGCAAGCCGCTCACGAACCTTCGCCAGCTCGATGTCGATCACCTGCTTGAGGTCTTCGACGGTAAGGTGGTGGAACACGATCACGTCGTCGAGACGATTCAGGAACTCCGGCCGGAAGACCCGTTCGATCCGCTCGTTCACGCGGCCCTTCATGCCGTCGTAGCTGGCGTCGTCGTCGGGCTTCTGGAAGCCGAATGCGGCCTCATTCTTGATCGCCTCGGCGCCGGCGTTTGTCGTCATGATCAGGATCGTGTTGCGGAAGTCCACATTGCGGCCGAACGAGTCGGTGAGCCGGCCCTCTTCCATCACCTGCAGGAGCATGTTGAAGACGTCGGGATGGGCCTTCTCGATCTCGTCGAGCAGCACCACGGCGTAGGGACGACGACGGATCTTCTCGGTGAGTTGGCCGCCCTCCTCGAAGCCGACGTAGCCCGGCGGCGCGCCGATCAGCCGGCTGACGTTGTGCTTCTCCATGTATTCGCTCATGTCGATCTGGATGAGCGC
>CANHCU010000075.1 GCA_947459185.1 Planctomycetaceae bacterium
TACTTGGGGTTCATAGATTTCATCATCTAATAGTGACATTATAGGTGCTCAACTCATAATATTATTATGTATAGGATCAATTTTATTTCAAATCTAAATTAAATGGGCTTCGAGCAGGCCGTTGTCGCCCATGAAGATGATGAGCGTGTTGTCCAACTCGCCGCGTGACTCGAGCAGCTGCACAAGCCGGCCCACGCTGTCGTCGACGCTCAGGACCGTGCCCCAGTAGGCGTGCACCATATTTTCGAAGTCTTTCACCCCCTCGGGCCGCGTGTCGGGAAATTGCTTCCGCCAATCGAAGAGCGGGCCATAGATCCCGTGCCACGTGGGGAGCCGCTGCCGGATCCAATCTGGCTGGCCGTCAAGGTGGAAGGCACTCTGTGGATAGGGCACGCGGACGTCGTCGAACGCGTGCTTGTATTTCTCCTCGGGCAAATAGAAGGAGTGCGGCGCCTTGTGGCCGAGGCAGAGGGCCCATGGTTTTCCGGCTGGCTGCTTGGCAAGCCAGTCGGCGGCGTAGTCGGTGACCACGGTGGTGTAGTAGCCCTTGGGCGTTTCGCGGCGCTCGCCGTTGATGTTCCACTCGGTGTCGAAGTATTTACCCTGTCCCTTGTGGCTCACGAACCAGTCGAAGCCGGGGCGTGGGGCGTCGTTCTCCTCACCCATGTGCCACTTGCCGCAGTAGCCAGTCGCGTAGCCCTGCTCGCGGAGCCGGCCGGGCCAGTGGGGCAGGGTGGGGGGAAGTTCGGTGAAGTTGTTGCGGACCCCGTGGGCATGGGCATAGAGGCCGGTGAGGATGCTCGCGCGGCTGGGCGAGCAGAGTGATGTCGTGCAGAAGCCGCTCGTGAACCGCACGCCACCGGCGGCGAGGCGGTCGATGTGGGGCGTCTTCACGTGCTTCGAGCCGTAGCAGCCCAGGGCATCGGGCCGGAGATCGTCGCAGAGGATGAAGAGGACGTTCGGCCGCGTCGCGGGCTCCGCGGCGAATGATGATGATGACGCTACGAGAGACATGGCCAGCAAGGCCACGAGGATGGCAAGACAGGTGTTTTTCATGGGCGAAAGTCTACCGAAGTGAAGCTATTATGCACATCATGCGGGTCGCGGTTGGTCATATCGCCAAAGGTTGTTGCATGAGCATGAGGCTGCTTTGTTTCGTTGCCGTATTGATGGTGCTGGGGTGGGCGTGCAGTGGCATGGCTGCCACGCCAGTCGTGCCCGGCTTCGAACGGTTTGGCCGGTCGGCGAGCGATCCCGCGGCAGCCATCGAGAGCGGGCTTGTGCTGCTCGGCGAACTCGGCTGCGTGAACTGCCACGCAGCCGGCAAGGAGCAGGCCGCGCACCTGATGCCCAAGCGGGGGCCGAACCTCGACAAGGTCGGCGAGCGGCTGAGGCCGGAGTGGCTCGTCGAGTATCTGAAACAGCCCTATGTCGTGAAGCCGGGCACAACGATGCCGCATGCGCTCGCGGGCCTTCCCGACAGCGAACGCGATCGCACCGCGACGGCGATCGCCCATTTTCTGGCCGCAACGGGGGCCTTCGACGATGGTTCGCTGCCGGAGTCAGACAAGGCGAATGCTGCGGAAGGGCTGAAGATCTACGAACGGGCCGGCTGCGCCGTCTGCCACGGCTCCCGCACGAAAGTTGCGACGTTGCTGCCCGACCAGATGCCGCTGGTCGATCTCGACAAGAAATGGTCGCCGCGCGGGCTCGATGAATTCCTCGGGAACCCGTTCCATCTTCGTCCGTCCAGCCGCATGCCGGCCCTGCCGCTCAAAGACAACGAGCGACGGCACGTCGTCGCCAGCCTGCTCGGGTCGCTGCCGCCTCCCCGCGACACTCATCGAGACCATATCGCCTTCAACGGCCGTGCGTGGCTCGTGAACGTGGAGAAACTACCGGCGATCGAAACACTCGGTTCGCCGGCGAAGACGGGGCCGGTGAAGGGCTTTGGAGTCGTGCAGTTGGCGGGACGGCCCGATGGCTTCGTCGTACAACTGGACGGTTTCCTCCACGCACCCGCCGCCGGAACCTACCAGTTTCACCTGTCGAGCGACGACGGCAGCCGGCTGCTCATTGGCGACCGGCAGATCGTTGAGAATGACGGCATTCATCCCAACACAGAACGCCACGGAGAGATCTCGCTCGAAGCCGGGGTCCATCCCATCCGGATCGAGTACTTCGAGGCCGGCGGCGGCGAGACGCTCAACCTC
Organism: Planctomycetaceae bacterium; assembly: GCA_947459185.1. GTDB lineage: Bacteria > Planctomycetota > Planctomycetia > Pirellulales > UBA1268 > CAMCQY01. The sequence continues at coordinate 2,214 of CANHCU010000075.1, forward strand.
GACGTGACGCCGCCACACCGGCCTCGGCGGTCGGCGCTCGAATACGGGACCCTAACCGCCGCCGACAAGCCGCTGGCATCGATGGCCGTCGCGGCTACGGAAGCATCGTTCGCAGTCGAACCAGCGCTTGTGGAAGATGGGCGGGCGGCAGTTGCCGCCGTGGGCTGTGCCAGTTGCCATGACCTCAAAGGGGGCGACGGCAAACGGATCGAGCCGGCTGCGCAGCCGAAGCCGCTTGCGGAACTCATGACGCTGGATGGTGGATGCCTTGCCGCGGCTGCGCGGAAGGGATCGCCGCACTATCCGCTCGACGACACCCAGCGGGCCGCGGTCATGGCGGCGATTCGGTGGCTCACGTCGCCGGAGGCCGCTGCTCTGCCGGAACGCGAGCGGGCCATCGACCGCATGCTCACTTCCCTCAACTGCTACGCCTGCCACAACCGCGACGGCCGCGGTGGAATCATTCCCGCGGTTGCTACCACCGACGACGATGGCGAGCCGGTCCTCAAGGACGCCGCCCGCGACGCTCTCTTCACCAGCGCCGTGCAGGAACTTGGCGACGAGGGTCGCCTGCCACCCACGCTCACCGGCGTCGGCGACAAGCTCACTGCCGGGTTTCTTCGCGAGGTGCTCGTCGAAGGGGGCAAGGATCGCGGCGCCTCCATGCACACGCTGATGCCGAAGTGGCATGCGAAAGTGGCCGAGCCGCTCGCAGAACTCCTCGCAGAGGATGTGAAGACGCCGGTGCCCGTGCCCGCACTCGCCGGCCACTCCGAGTCGGAGATCGAAGAGCAGGGAAGGGGGCTCGTGGGATCGAAGTCGCTGGGATGCATCAAGTGTCATTCATTCGGGGGCGACAAGGGGCAGAGCCTCGGCGTGATCGACATGACGAGGATGCCCAAGCGGCTACGGCACGAGTGGTTTCTCGCCTACGTGGCCAATCCGCAGCAGTTTCGGCCGGGCACGCGGATGCCGGCCGCCTGGCCGGAGGGAAAGACGTTTTATCCCGATGTGCTCGATGGCACCGCGGCCGGTCAGATCGAGGGAGTGTGGCGGTATCTCGCCGGCGCGAAGCCGCGGCCTCCCATCGGGGCCAGCGCCCACCCGATCGAACTCGTGCCGACGGATCAAACCATCGTCTATCGCAACTTCATCGAAGGGGCCGGGCCTCGGGGGATCGCCGTGGGCTTTCCCGACAAAGTGCACGTGGCCTGGGATGCCGACCAGATGCGGCTGGCGCTCGTGTGGCGGGGTGCGTTCATCGACGCAGGCAAGCACTGGACCGGCCGTGGGCAGGGATTCCAGTCGCCGCTCGGCGACGGCGTGTTCACTCCCGATGCGGCACCATCGATCGCCGTGCTGGCCAGCCCGGAGTCACCGTGGCCGGTGTCGAAGCCTGATCAGCCTGCCGGTGGACAGGGTGATGGCGTGCGGTTTCGCGGATACTCGCTCGATGCACAGGGGCGGCCCACCTTCAACTGGTCGAATGGCGGCATGCGCATCAGCGAGAAGATCGAGCCGGTCGTCGAGGGCGGGAAGACGATGGTGCGCCGCACGCTCCGGCTGGCCGGTCGGCCGGCCGCCGGTGAGACATTTTTTCGCGTGGCGTTCGCGAGCAAAGTTGACGAGGGCGACAGCGGCTGGCTGCGGATCGACGATACGTGGCGGGTGCGGGTGAGCGGCGTGGGCGTCGGACCGGCAGCGAGCCGCACCGCCGATGGCAAGACGGAGGTTCGCCGGCCGATCGTGTGGAACCCAGGGGATGCGGCCGAATTCGTGGAGGACCTGTCATGGTGAGATTCATGGTGCGATCGATGCTTGCGGGCCTGTGCCTTGGGCTCGTGTGGGCTGCCGTGGCAGCCGCCGCCGAGCCGTCGGCCAAGCCACAGGAGAAGGATTTCTACGCGATCGACCCGGTCGAGATCCCCGCGGATGCATACCTGGAGGTGGGGGCGCTCGAATGGATTCCCGACGGCAGGCTCGCCGTCGCCAGCCGCCGCGGCGAAATCTGGATCACGAGCGATCCCGCCGCCGGGAAACCGCGTTGGCAGCGGTTTGCCCACGGCCTGCATGAGGTGCTCGGCCTCGCCTGGCGGGACGGCTGGCTCTACGTGACGCAGCGGCCGGAGGTGAGCCGGCTCCGCGACACCACCGGCGACGGCGTGGCCGACGACTACGAGACCGTGAGCGACGGCTGGGGCGTGTCAGGCGATTACCACGAGTATGCCTTTGGCTCGAAGTTCGACCGCGACGGCAACCTCTGGATCGTCCTCTGCCTGACCGGCAGCTTCGACAGCAAGGTGCCCTTTCGTGGCTGGGCCGTCCGCGTCACGCCCGACGGCCGCATGATCCCCACGACCTCCGGCGTGCGGTCGCCGGGAGGCATTGGCTTCGACGGCGATGGAAACGTGCTCTACACCGACAACCAGGGGCCGTGGAATGGTGCCTGCTCGCTCAAGCATCTCGTGCCAGGCGACTTCGTCGGCCACCCCGGCGGGTTCAAGTGGTACGAACTCGCTCCCGAACTCGAAAAGCCCGAAGAGCCGAAGAGCGGCAGTCGCTGGGCCACGGAGGTGCAGCGGATTCCACGGCTACGGCCTCCCGCCGTGGTGTTGCCCTACGACACCATGGGCAAGAGCGCCGGCGGCGTGGCCTGCGATATCTCGGCCGGAAAATTCGGACCGTTCACCAGGCAGGTGTTTGTGACCGATCAGTCCCATTCGATCGTCATGCGGTGCTTCCTCGAGACGAGCGACGGAGTGATGCAGGGCGCTTGCTTTCGGTTTCGCGAGGGCTTCAGGAGCGGATCGCTGGCGTTGCAGTTCGCTCCCGATGGCTCGCTCTACGTCGGGGGTACGAACCGCGGCTGGGGCTCACGTGGCGCGGGCGACTTCGCGCTCGAACGCATGACATGGACCGGGAAGACGCCGTTCGAGATCCTCGCGATGCGGGCCGTGCCGGGCGGGTTCGAACTGGAGTTCACGGAGCCGGTCGATCCGCAGACGGCGGCCGATCCGGCAAGCTACGCGGCCAAGGGATTCACCTACATCTACCAGTCGAGCTACGGCAGCCCTGTCGTCGACGAGGAACCATGTGCCGTCGAGAAGGCGGAGCCGACCGCCGATGGCCGACGGGTGCGGCTCACGCTGGGCAACCTCCGCGAAGGCGTGATCCACGAACTCAAGGCGGCCGGGGTTCGCAACACAGCCGGTCTGCCGCTCCTGCACGACACCGGCTGGTACACGCTCAACCGCTTGGCGAAGGAAAAGCGCCCCGAGTGAGGGCCAGATCCCGTCGCTTGCGCTCAGGGCTTGGATGTGGGCGTGATACAAGCCCCCGGCGTGAGCCGGGGGATCGTCAATTTACCCGCGGCTCATCTCAGGCCGTGCGAACACGAGCCGGCCGGCCGTGGTCTGCAGCGTGCTCGTCACGCTTACGTGGATCGTGCGACCGATCTGGTCACGGGCCTGTTCCACCACCACCATCGTGCCGTCTTCGAGATAGCCCACGCCCTGACCAGGCTCCTCACCCGGCTTCACCAGTCGCACGTCAAGGAGATCGCCCGGCACGAACACCGGCCGCAGCGCCAGCGCCAGATCGTTGATGTTGATCGCCTGCACGCTCCGCACGCCGGCGATCTTCATGACGTTGGGATCAGCCGTCACGAGCCGTCCGGCGAGATCGGCGGCCATGCCCACCACCCGCGATTCGGTGGTCGCTTCGAGATCGTCGTCGGTGTGGGGGGGCACCACTTCCAACTCAATCGACTTGCCCGAACGGAGGCGGGACAGCACGTCGAGACCGCGTCGGCCGCGGATGCGGCGGAACTTGTCGGTGGATTCCGCCCCCTCCTGCAGTTCATCCACGACGAAGGACGGCACGACGAACCGGCTCTGGAAAAGGCCCGATTCGGCCAGATCGGCAATTCGGCCGTCGATGATCGTGCTCGAGTCAAGCACGTTGGGCCGGAGCCCCTTCACGTCGCGGGCGAATTCGACGTAGGGGATGATGAAGCGGAAGTCGTCCCGTGTCTGCAGGAGCATGCTCGTGCAGATGTAGCAGAGGATCATGCCCAGAACCGACGGCAGCCACCCGAGGAGCGGGGTCTGCGGCACCGCGGCGAGCAGGGGGGTGAGGGCAAGAATGGCGACGTAGGTGAGGAACACGCCGATCAGCAGGCCGAAGTAGATCGACGTGATCACCGTCAGTTCCTTTCGGCGCAGCGAGACATCGATGCTGATGACGGCCAGCGGCAACAGAATCATGCCGGCAAGCACAGTCGATGGCAGCCACTGGGCCGCCTCCCGCATGGGCGCCGAGTTGAACATGAGGACCGCAATCCCCACGGAGACCATCACGAAGATTGCCCGCAGTACGAAGAGAGCCATGAGCCTGGAAGAGGAGGGGGAGTGTGAAGTGGGGTGTGATTTTAGCTCGCCCGCCCAAGCGTAACACAAACCCCCCCCCGTTCCGCGAAGACCGCTCAGCCGGTGCCGATTCGCAGGTCGTGATCGCGGTCGAGGAAGCGGTCGGTCATGCCGGCGATGTAGTCGGCGACGCTCCGCCGCACGCCAAATTGCTCGGCACGGCCGCGAAAGCCGGGAGGCATCTCATCGGGGTGCAGGCAATACCACTCGAACAGTCGTGTCAGTTTCCGCTGCGCTGGCACCCGAACCGCCAGCACACGTTCACTGCGGTAGACCCGTTGGAAGAGAAACTGCTCGAGGGCACGTTTGCTGGCGGCCACGGCCGGCGTGTGGGCCACGATTCGCACGCCCGGCAGACTCCCTTGGCCGCGGAACGCCTCCCGGACCTGCGCTACCGATTCGATCCCCAGGGCCGCGATGGCGGCCCGGCTCCGCGTCACCAGTTCCGCCACCTCGAATTCCACCACCTCGTGGAGTGCGGCCCGCCGGAGTTCCGGGCCCGTGAGCGAACCGTAGCGGTCGCGGGCGCGGTTGGCGGCATCGGCCATGAGGGGAATCTCCAGAAGCTCGTCCATGGTGACGAGCCCCAGTTCGACGGCATCGTCGGCGTCGTGGGTGTCGTAGGCGATCGAGTCGGCGGCATCGACCACCTGGGCCTCGAGCAGCGGTGCCGGTGCCGTGCCATCCTTCTTCCGCGTGGCCTGGGCATCGAGCACTTCCCGGGAGAGATTCAGGCCGGGGAAGTGTGGGTAGCGGATCTCCAGCAGCTCCACGATGCGGAGCGCCTGCGCGTTGTGGTTGAAGCCGCCTTCGTCCGCGAGCAGTTCGGAGAGCGTGTCCTCGCCGGCATGCCCCAGCGGCGGATGGCCGATGTCGTGGGCCAAGGCCAGCGTCTCGACCAGATCTTCGTTGATGGCCAGACTGCGGGCGAGGGTGCGGGCGATGCTCGTCACCTCCAGCGTGTGCGTGAGGCGGCTGCGGTGATAGTCGCCGTGGTAGCCGGTGAAGACCTGTGTCTTGTGGGCGAGGCGTCGGAAGGCGGCCGAGTGGACGATGCGGTCGCGGTCGCGTTGGTAGGGGCTGCGGAAAGCGTGCGGAGGCTCGTCGTGCACCCTGCCAGCCGAGTCGGCCGCGTGCATCGCCCAGGGGGCAAGCAGGAGCGATTCCCGCTGCTGCCAGTCGGGTGCCCCGGCAGATTCCTCTTCATGGCGGCGTACTGTCATCGGCGCGATCCGTCGGTGCCGTGGTCGGAATGATAGGGTCCTGCGGCGGCCTGCATGAGCTGCTCGCGCAGGGCGTCGAGCGACTGCGGCAACACCCGCACGCCCGCCGTCGTTGGCATGAAGTTCACGTCACCCGGCCACCGTGGCACGATGTGCCAATGGAGGTGGCCCGGCAGCCCCGCGCCGGCGACCGCCCCGAGGTTCAGGCCCACGTTGAAGCCGTAGGCCTGCATCGACCTCTCCATGACGCCGCACCAAGTCACGATGCAGGTCTGCAGATCGAGGAGCTGCTCTGCGGACAGGTCGGCGAGCGCGGCCCGGTGGTCGAGCGGGGCAACAAGCAGATGGCCGTTGGAGTAGGGGAAGCGGTTGGTCACAACCACGCTCAGAGGCGTGCGGGCGACAACGCCCAGGGCCGCGTCGTGCGCTGCATCGGCCGCGGCAGCACGGCAGAGGAAGCACTGGTGGACGGCGCCGTCGCGCCAGCGGGCTGGCTCGACCTGCTCTGAGACCGCGCCCTTGTCGTGGCCCTGCACGTATCCCAGTCGCCAGGGTGCCCAGAGGGTTTCGTTGCTCATGGGGGGTATCGTACCCGAACACGAGCTCCGGGCCGCAATCCAGAACCGAAAGCTGGCCGCGGTTCGGGGCTGCCCGTGCCCCGTCGCCGGACGCTCGCTACGGCCATCCATGGCCTCCGCTCGCTCGATGCTGACTGCGCTCCGGCATCCTGCCTGCGCTGGTCAGCAACGCCGGCTCTCGGGACACGGGCAGCCCCTCACGGATTGCGCAAGGCGCCACAGCGCTAGGCCCGGAGGGGCGGGTAAGCACCAGCGGGCGGAGGCCCGCCAAGAAAAAATCGCACGATGCGATGTTTTTCGTGAAGTAGCCAGCCCCTCACGGATAATTCCGACTTCCATCCAAGCCCGAAGCGCAAGCGAGAGGATGGTGCTGGCCAGGCTTGGATGGGCCGTGTGAGCGGGATGCAAATCACAACACTTCGGCCCACAGCGCATCCGAGACGAGCAGGCCTTCTCGCGTCAGCTGCACGCGTTCGCCGTCGTCGGTAGCGAGGCCGCGGTCGGTCCAGCGGCGAATGGGACCGCCGGCGACGAGGTCGAGGTCGAAGCCGCTGGCGGCCAGAAAGACGGCGCGGCTGAGGCCATCGCGACGGCGGAGGCCGAGCACGACCCGCTCCTGCGCGGCCTCCAGGGGCGTCATCGTCTCGCGGTCGCCCGTGACGTCTTCGCCGGCGAGCACGCGCCGCATCCAGGTCGTCGTGCTGCGGTGATTCGTGATCCGCACCCGGCCGTCAAACCGGGCGGCGCCCGGCCCGAACGCCTCCCATGGCCGGCAATCCCAGTAGGTCTCGTTGTGACGACAACGGCCGCCCGGTCGGGCGAAGTTGGAGACTTCGTAGTGCTCGAAGCCCGCCGCCTCGAGCCGGTCGATCGTCCGTTCGAGCATCGCCCGCTCGAGCGACTCGGCAGCGGGCTGGAGTGTGCCACGACGCCGCTGCGACTCGAACAATGTGCCCTTCTCCCAGGTCAGACAGTAGACGGAGAGATGCTGCGTGCCGAGCGCCACGATCGCGTCGAGATCCCGTTCCACATCAGCGAGCGTCTGGCCCGGCGCCGCTGTCATCAGGTCAACGCTCACGGTGAATCCGCGGTCGAGCAGGATGCCGACCGCCCGCCGCACATCGTCGGGGGTGTGGTCACGGTCGAGTGCCGCGAGCGTCTTCGGGTCGAGCGACTGGGCGCCGAGGCTGACGCGGGTCGTGCCGCAGGCCGCGGCCGCGGCCGCCAGTGGTTCCGTCACATCCTGAGGATTGGCCTCGATCGTGACTTCGGCACCCGGCAACGGCCGCAGCCGTGCCTGAAGGATGTCGAAGAGCCGTGCGAGTCCGTCCGGCCCGAGGTGCGACGGCGTGCCGCCGCCAAGATAAAGCGTGGCCAACTCCAGGCGCGCATCGCCCGGATCCAGATCTGGCACTCTGTCCAGCCGTGTCAGCTCCCGCTGGATGGCCGCGAGGTAGTCGGCGATGAGATCGTCGCGGCCCGCGATCAGCGCAAAATCACAGTAGCCGCAGCGGTGGCGGCAGAAGGGCACGTGCACGTAGGCGGCACGCGGGAGAACGGGTGGTTCCACGGCGTTCGCGGTGTCGGTCGTCGGGGTCTTCACAGCCAGATCTGCAGCCGGCCGTCGAGCATGTCGGGAATCTTCTTGCCGAGAATCCTGCGAATACGATCGTCGGTGTAGCGGGTCGAGAAGTGGGTGGCGATCACCACCTCGTTGTGAAATCGCTCCCGCCGGGCGAGGAGGTCGTCGAGGTGCATGTGACCGAACTTGTGGATCTTTTCCTTACGGTGGCTGTGGGCAACGAAGGTCAGTTCCGTGATCAGGATCATCGCCTCGTACATGGCCGGGCAGCGGTCGAGCCCCTCGGGCGAACTGTCGCCGAGGTAGGCCACCAGCGGCGTTCGCACCTCGTGGGTCACGTCGATGCCGGAGAGCCGCAGGTCGCGGATCTTCTCGCCGGGGAGCCCGTGGTATTCGTGCTTGAGCTTGCGGCGGCGTTCCCAGACGACGTAGCCAACGCTCGGCAGCGTGTGGGTGGTGCCCGAGACGGTGACGACATGCTCCCGAGAGAGTTCGATCTCGTCGCCTGGCCGTGCAGGCAGGAGCGTGCAGGGCAGCCGGCCGCGGTCGAGGCGGGAAACCGCCTTGAGTAGCTTTTCGATCGGCTCGATCGCCGTCTCGGGCAGATAGATGGTGGGGGGCTCCATCTTCATCATCCGCCGACGGGCGACGTAGACAGGCAACGCCGCGATGTGGTCGAGGTGAGTGTGGGTGATGAACCACGTGCTTGTGGCCATGAAAGTCCATGGCTGCCCGCCCAGGTCGAAGCCCAGCTTCAGTTCGGGGATCCGCCAGTAGCTCTGAACGGCCGCGCGGGAATAACCCTCCACGGTGAGCCCCTTGTGGACGAAGTTGCGAACCGGTGCGTTTTCGATCATGCGGTCTCTCTGGCCTGGTCGGGCCGGGATTGGTCGGGCCTGGCCGGCTCGAGCCAGATGTCGTCGAAGATCTTGTCCTGCCGCGTCCGCAGTCTGCCGCGGCGCACCAGTTCCAGCACTGCCAGAAAGATACCCACGATTCGCGTTCGCGGCATGTCTGCGTCGAAGAGTTCCGAGAAAGAGACCCGTCGCTTTTCCGCCACGAGCGTTTCAACCCGTTCGATGTGCACCTCGATCGGCGTGTCGTCCTGAACGATCTGGCGGGGCCGTCGTTTCTCCCGCTTTCGCATCACCCTCGCCAGTGCCCCGACGAGGTCCCAGACGTGGACGTCGCCGATCGTGACCTCGGCCGGCCCGCTCCGTGGTCCGGTGTCGTCGGCAGCCACGCGGGAAAATCGCAGTTCCCATTCCCGGGCCCGGTCTTCAAGCAGGATGGCCGCGTCGCGGTATTGCTTGTATTCGAGCAACCGGCTGACCAACTCTTCGCGAACCGGTTCGACCGGATCCTCCGTCTCCTCGGGCCGCGGCACCAGTTCCCGTGCCTTGATCTCCAGGAGCAGGCTGGCCAGATCGACAAACTCGCCCACTTGGTCGATGGCAAGATCCTCGAGCACGTCGAGGTAGGCAACGAACTCCTCGGCTATCTTCGCGATCGGCACCTGGGTGATGTCTACCTCGTGCCGCTTGACGAGGTAGAGCAGCAGGTCCATGGGGCCGGCGAACACATCGAGGGCGATCTTGAATTCCAAGCGGTGGCCTCACGCCGTGTAGGGGGTGGCCAGGTCCTCTTTTTCGGCCGAACAGCTGCAGTGTGGAGGGAAATTCGGAGACTGACAACACGATTCCGCCCCCCCTTGCTGCCCCATTCCCCGGCTGATACCATCCGGGACTCCGAAACACGGCGTTTTTCGCCGTCCAGAGGCACACGACCCGGTGCGACGATCCAACAGGATTTGTCGCCGATTTGGCAAGAGTCGGTTAGCACAAGTCGTCGGATTCTGGCCGACGGATCCAGACGGTATATCAACGAGACGGAATCACGATGAAGACGTTCATGGCAAAGGTTGGTGAGGTGGAGCAGCGGTGGTGGCTGGTCGATGCCAGCGACAAGGTGGTCGGCCGCCTGTCCAGCGACATCGCGACGGTGCTGATGGGCAAGCATCGCCCGACCTACACGCCCCACGTCGATACCGGCGACTACGTCGTGGTCATCAACGCCGAAAAGGTGCAGTTCACCGGCAAGAAGTGGCAGCAGAAACTGTACCGCTGGTACACCGGCTACCAGGGGCTGAAGACCGAAACGGCCGAGCACCGGCGGGATCGGCGGCCTGAGTTGATCGTCGAGGAGGCCGTGCGAAGGATGCTTCCCAAGTCGCGTCTGGGAAGGGTCATGCTCGACAAACTAAAGGTGTATGCTGGTTCCGAGCATCCCCATCAGGCCCAAAACCCGCAGGTGATGAAACTCGGAAACCGGGATATCGGGGTGGCATAGGCCAGTTCTCACGCCAGATCACGAAAGCACGGCCGGGGCTTTCCGGCATAAGACTCAAAACACGTCCAAACCAGCGCAGGCAGTAGCAGCGCAGACATTGAACCGAGGAACATGATGGCCGTCGAAACGAGCAAGAAGAGCGGATCCGACACCCACGTCATCGCCACCGGACGCCGGAAAACGGCTGTGGCTCGCGTGCGGCTGCGTGCCGGATCTGGAGCCATCACGGTGAACGGCCGGGCCATCGATGCTTATTTTCCCTCGATCAAGGATCGCGTGCTGGTCTCTGGCGCCCTCGAGCAGTTGGGCAAGGCGTCCTCTGTGAACGTGGATATCACGGTCAACGGCGGCGGTCCGACCGGCCAGGCCGGAGCCTGCCGGCTGGGTATCGCTCGGGCACTCAAGACCTTCGACACAGAACTCGAAGAGGCGCTTCGGCACAGCGGGATGCTCACCCGCGACGGCCGTATGAAGGAGCGGAAGAAGTACGGACTCCGCGGTGCACGTCGCGGCACGCAGTTCTCCAAGCGGTAGTTTCCCCGGCTTTTTTCCGGGCAATCGGTACGACCGGCACGACCGTGTCGATGGGAAATGGCTCGGCCCTGCCCGGCGATTTCTCCCGCCCAAAACCGCAGGGCATACTGGTGGAGTGGTTCGTGCCGGGTCGGCTCCGCCTCTGGGGCCAGTCCGGCCGAGGACCAAGAGCCCCTGGCCCATTTCCTTCCTCCGGTCGCATGAGGCAGTCATGTCGCGCGTCGCCAGCATCCTGTTCGGCGGGTTCCTCGCCTGTGGTCTGATCGTGTTCGCCAACGGCCGGGCCTGTGCGGCCGATTCGGCCAGTGTCACATCGGCATCTGCCCCGTCGGGCGTGCCCGATTTGTTCGAGGCAGAGGAGCGGCAACTCGTCAGCGTCAAGTACATCCCCAACGATGCGAAATCTGCCCAAATCATCGTGACCAATCGCACCCGTCGTCCGTTGACGTTGCGGCTTCCGGTCGCCTTCGCCGGCGTTCCCGTGTTGGCCCAGATGGGCGGCATGGGCGGCATGGGCGGCGGAAACCAGGGCGGCTTTGCAGCCGGCGGCATCGGCGGCGGGCCGCAGACGACCGGCGGCGGCGGGATGGGCGGGCAGGGCATGAACGGCATGGGCGGAGGCGGCATGGGCATGGGTGGCGGCGGCGCCTTCTCCATTCCTCCCGAGCGGTCGCGGACGTTCCGAGTGCCCACGGTCTGCCTCGAATACGGGAAGCGTGAGCCGTCGAGCCGAATGCCCTACAAGCTCACCCGGCCCGAGACCTTCTCCAGCGACCCGAAACTCGCCGTCGTGCTCGAGAGCTTGGGCCGCGGTGAACTTCCGCAGAAGGTGGCCCAGGCAGCAGCCTGGCACATCGCCAACGGTCTCACCTGGGAAAAGTTGGCGGCCGAGAAGATCGACCACGCCGGGGGCATCCCCGACGAGCCCTACTTTTCTCAGGCGGAACTCGTCGCGGCCCATCGCGTGGTGGCCGTGGCTACAGAGCAGGCCCAGCGTCGGCAGCCCGCCGGCCCGAGCGAAGCGACCGCGAAGAACTCGCTGGCTCAGTAGTCGCCCGCGATGGCTTCGCCCCCGGCCCGCGTTGACAACGCCTTCCAAAGGCCGGCGTCGATGCCGTTGGTCACGGTCCGCACGCTGCCGTCCATAAAGGCTGAGGAGACGATGCCGGCGTGATGGCTCCGGGATGTGACCGCGGCGTAGGTGGCGGTGGAGCTAAGCCCTTCCCTGCTGCTGCAGATATCGACGTCGTACTGGCGGCCATCAGAGTGCATGTAGGGCACTACCGTGTTGGGCGGGAACGTGGTCGTGAAGCCGATGTGCAGCGTGCGGCCACAGACCCATTCCGTGTGGCCGCTATCGATCGAAAAGCTGCCGGAGGTCACGAGAGCCGCGGCATCTGCGGCAGAGGCGGGCGGTGTCGCCGTCAGACCGGAAATATCTTGGGATCTGGGGTTGAACGCCTTCACTTCCGACATCGCCAGCGTCTTGCTCAGGCCATCGGAAAAACCATTCGGTCGCAGCTTCGTGAACGGTGCGAAGGCGGAGCCGCCATCAGTGTTTGTCGCGGGGTCCCACACCTTGAAGACGCCCGTGCAGAGGCCGTAGGAAAGCGGATAGTGTTGGGCAACGCCGCTTCCGTCCAGTCGCGGTCTGATGTTGGGATCGCTCGCGCAAGCCAGCAGATCGATTCGCAACGGTGCCACACCGTACTGAGCCATTCCAGGAATGCTGGTGTTGGCGGGATCGCCGTATGGCTTTGTGAAGTCGATCTTTTTGAACAACGTGTCGCTTTCGACGTAGGGTAGGATCAGTGCCTGTCCAGACCACGGGGCGCTTCCAGTCGCAGCAACCGCCTGCCCGGAGGGCGGAAAATAGTTCTTGGCACTTTCGTGGTTGTGCAACGCGATGCCGAGTTGCCGCAGGTTGTTCTGGCACGACGATCTCCGGGCAGCTTCCCGGGCCTGCTGCACGGCGGGCAGGAGCAGGCCGACGAGCGTGCCGATGACCGCGATCACGACCAGCAGTTCGACCAGGGTGAAGCCGACAGGGCGGCCTCTTCGAGAGGGATGCAGGGCGTCGAAGTTGATCTGATCGAAAGAGCAGGATTTCACGGTGATGAGACTCCGAAAATCGAGAACAACCTTCGTATAAAGGCCTGCGAGCGAGGCCTTTCAGTCAGCAGTAGGTGGTTGAGCAGCCACGAAAATGAGACTCAGTCTCAATTGACATATTCGTATTCTAGGCACTCCTGTCGAGGTGTCAACCGACCGCATTGGGTTTGGCCTTGGGCGATCCGACTCTCCACGGGGCCCGGTCTGGGGGGCCCAGTGCTACGCGGGCGCTCGGCTCCGCCACGAGTTGCGCCTACCCCCTACACTGTTTTTTCAGAGTCGTTACAACCAGAGCTTGTCAGGTCCGGGGCAGCTGGGAATCGTTTTTCTTCAGATACGCAGTTGGAGCAAGGAGCAATCCAAGTCATGCACGCAGTCACGGCATCGGCCGCAACATCGGCACATCGCGGCGAGAGCGACGTCATCGTCGAGGCGAGGAATCTCTCCAAGACCTATCGCGATTTCTGGGGACGCAGCAAGAAAGTGGCCCTCAAGCCGCTCGATCTCGAAATTCGGCGTGGTGAAATCTTCGGCCTGCTCGGCCCCAACGGCTCGGGCAAGACCACGACCATCAAGCTGTTGCTCGGCCTGGTCTTTCCGAGTTCGGGTGAGGCGCTCGTCTTCGGTCGCGATGCCACCGACGTGTCGAAGAACGAACGCATCGGCTATCTCCCCGAGGAGTCGTATCTCTACAAATTTCTCGATGCCGAGGAGACGCTCGACTTCTACGGACGGCTCTTTGACATGCCGCCAGAAGAGCGAAAGAAGCGGGCCGACGCGCTCATCGAGATGGTCGGCCTGGGCCGCGACAAGAAGCGGCAACTCCGCGAGTATTCCAAGGGCATGACCCGCCGCATCGGCGTGGCTCAGGCGCTCATCAACGATCCCGAGCTCGTGGTTCTCGACGAGCCCACCAGCGGCCTCGACCCAATCGGCACCCGCGAAATGAAAGACCTCATCATCGACCTCAAGCAGCGAGGCAAGACGGTGATCCTCTGCTCGCATCTGCTGGCCGACGTGGAGGACGTCTGCGATCGGATTGCGGTGTTGCATCAGGGCGAGCTCAAGGAACTTGGCCGCGTCGAAGACCTGCTGCGTGTGACCGACGTCACGCAGATCCGTGCCCAGGGCCTTTCGCCGGAGGCCCGGGAGGAGATTCGTGCGGTGCTCGCACGGCACGGCCGTTCGGACGTGGAAATTGGCAATCCGCGAACGACGCTGGAAGACCTGTTTCTCGATGTGGTTCGCGACACGCAGGCCCGTCCGGGCCGCCGCGCCCGGCAGTCCGCTGCCGATGGCGCCCAGCAACAGAAGGGTTGAGCAACAGCCATGGTATTGGAAGAGGAAATCCCGAAGTTCGCGGTATGGTTCGGTCCGGCGCTGTTGTGGTACGTGTTTGCCGCCAGTCTGGTAGCGGTTTGCGCTGCGGCCCTCGCGTGGTTGACGCAATCGGTGCTGTATGGGCCGCTGGCAGCAGGTGACCGTGTCTACCGGGGTGTGCTGACGGGCCTGGCCGACCTGGCGGGCATGTCGCCCCGGCGGATCTGGGCGCTGGCGAGGCTGGCCATTCAGGAGTCGCTGCGTCGCAACGTGCTCGTCGCGCTCGCGCTGTTTCTGCTCATTGTGTTGTTCGCTGGATGGTTCCTCGATCCCAAGAGCGTCAATCCGGGCAAGCTCTACCTCGGCTTCATTCTCGGGGCCACGAACCTGCTGGTCTGCCTGGTGACGCTCGTGCTCTCCGTCTTCAGCCTGCCGGCCGATATCAAGGCCAAGGCGATTCAGACCGTCACCACCAAGCCCGTCCGCACCGGCGAGATCGTGCTGGGACGCATCCTCGGCTTTTCAATCGTCGGGGCGGTGCTGTTGGCGATCATGGCGCTGATTGGTTGGGCGTTTGTCGTGCGGAGCGTGAGCCATGGCCACGCCATTGCCGTCGAGGACGTGATCGAACTCAAAGACGTGGGCGGAACCGTCACCGGGTTTGAGGGACGGACAAGCCTCGATCGCGGTCATCGTCACCGGGTCGAACTCGATGCCGCCGGCAACGGCTGGACCGACAACGTGCAGGGCCATCGTCATGCCGTGCGGCGTTCCGGCAACGGATACACCCTCGGGGCAGCCGAGGGGATGCTCGAAGCCCGGCGTCCATTGCGGGGCACCTTGCGGTTTCTCGATCGCGAGGGCCGGCCCAGCACGAAGGGGATCAGCGTCGGCTCCGAGTGGACCTATCGGCAATACATCGAGGGCGGCAGTCTCGCCGCCGCGATCTGGAAATTCGAGGGAATCTCGGACCGCGAGTATCCAAACGGCCTACCGCTCGAGATGACCGTGCGGGTGTTTCGCACCTACAAGGGCACGATCGAGAAGGGGATCAAGGGCAGCGTGCGGGTCCGCAATCCCGCCAGTGGCCTGCAGAGCGACCCGTTCTACTTTACCGCCCGGGAATTCACGATCGACTCGCTGCTCATTCCGCGGAAGCTGGCCTCTACATCCACCGACGGCGGCACCCGGCAGGTTGACCTGTTTCAGGACATCGTCGCCGACGGCCGCGTGGAGGTGATTCTGCAGTGCTTGGAGCCGGCGCAGTATTACGGCATCGCCCAGGCCGACTTCTATCTGCGGGCTGGTGACGGCTCGTTTGCCCTCAACTATGCCAAGAGTTGCCTCGGAATCCTGTACTCGATGCTGTTGGTAACGGCGATGGGCGTGATGTTCAGCACATTTCTGGGGGGCCCGCTGGCCCTGTTCGCCACACTGGCCGTGGTGCTTGTCGGCCAGTTCCGGGAGTTCATCCAACGGCTGTTCGAGAGCCAGGTGACAGGCGATTCGACGATTGCTCCCGGCGGCGGTCCGATCGAATCCCTCTACCGGATCGTGACGCAGGAAAGCATCACGGTCGAACTTGTGCCGTCGCCCGCCGTACAGATCATGAAGACGGTCGATACGTTCCTCCTGGCACCGATGCAGTTGCTGGCGGGAATCTTCCCGTCACTCAGTTCGCTCGGCACGAGTGATTTCGTGGCGGGCGGGTTCGACATTCCCTTCGATCTGGTGGCAGAGCACGGCATGGAAACACTCGGGTATCTGCTGGCGTTCTTTATCGCCGGCGCCTTCTGTCTCAGGGCTCGCGAGGTGGCATCATGACCCAGGCTTCGTCTCCGCAGCACTCCTCCCGTGGCTCGGCAGGTGGCCAGCGAAAGCCCGCTACCTTGTGGCTCGGACTGCGGCCCGGCACGCTTCTGGCCCTCGTCGGCATTGCCGTGCTCCTCGTGCCACTCTCGGCCCTGAGCCAACCGGCAGACTCGGCGAGCAAGGGGGGTAAACTCGCCAAACTCCGCGAGCAGTTTGGTCTGTCGCAGGCGAATCTCGGTGAGGTCGATCCAACCAGCGAGGCGATGCGTCTGGCCACGCTGGGCCTGAAGAACGTCGCCGTGACGCTCCTCTGGGATCGGGCCAATCACTACAAGAAGGTGGAGGACTGGACGAACCTGTCAGCCGTGCTCGAGCAGATGACCAAGCTGCAGCCGAACTTCTATTCGGTCTGGGATTTTCAGGCCCACAACCTCTCCTACAACATCTCGGTCGAGTTCGATGACTATCACGACCGCTATGCCTGGGTGATGAAGGGCATCGAGTTTCTCCGGCAGGGTATCTCGTACAACCTGCGGGAGCCCCGCTTGCTGGGGCGCATGGGATGGTTCATCGGCCAGAAGGTGGGCAGGGCGGACGAAAAGAAGCAGTTCCGCCGCCTGTTCAAGGCGGATGAGGATTTCCACGAACGCGACCGACCGGGCCGCACGTTGCCAGAACGCGACAACTGGCTGGTGGCCCGCGAGAAGTACCGGGCTGGACAGCAGATCGTCGATGCCGGGGCGCCTCTCAAGACCACGGCTCTCATCTATCACAGCGAGCCGATGATGACGGCTGTGAATTACGCCAAGGCGCTCGAGGAGGACGGCACCTTCGGCGTTGCCGCCCGCGACGGCTGGAAACTGGCGGGCGACGAGATGCGACGTTTCTCGGTTCGTGAGATTCCCACGACCTGGGACGTGCCGATCCGGCTTGGCATGCGCGAGGCCGAGTTGGCCCGCGCCGACCGCGTGGCGGACGAGTTGGAGAAACTGCTCCCGGGGCAATTCAAGGCGTTGGAAGAGGCGAAGCGGAACAGCATCACGCCGGAGCAGAAAGCGGCGATCGACGTGCCGCCCATGGAACGGAGCGATGACCAGACGGCCGCTGCCCAGACGGCGATCCAGAATATGCAGGTGGATTGGTCGCAGGTGGTTGCGGAGTCGCCGGCCGACGTTCGCCTGCGTGCGAAGGAACTGCTTCAGCAGTGGAGGGAGGCGAAGGAGACCGCCGAGATCATCGACCGCTACCGGGAGA
>CANHCU010000076.1 GCA_947459185.1 Planctomycetaceae bacterium
CGGCCTTCGTCGGATCGGTGATCCCATAGCGGGCCAGCACCTCCTTCGGCTCACTCGCCAGGTCGAGGAGTTCCGGGGCGCTCGCCTGCAATCGGTAGGCCATCTCGTAGGACTGGATCCGTGCGGCGATCTCGGGGTCGCCCACGGCCTTGAGCGACAGGTCGTTGAGCCGGTTGAGCGTGTCGAGAGAGGCCCGCTGCGTCTCGCGGTTGATCCCCTTGGGGTTCGACAGATAGAGCACGGGATCGCCACCACTCCGCAGCGGGACGCCACCGTACAGCGTCGGCAGGAAGCCCGCGCCGTAGTTGCTCGCCCCGCCGCTGGTGCCCTTGGCGCTCGTGAGCACGACGTAGCCAGGGAGGTCGGAGGCCTCGCTGCCGAGGCCGTAGAGCGTCCACGACCCAAAGCTCGGCCGACCGAACTGCTGCGAGCCGGTGTTCATCAGGATCTGCGCAGGGGCATGGTTCACCGCGTCGGTCTGCATCGAGCGGACGAGGCAGATGTCGTCGGCGATCGCGCCGGTATACGGGAGCAGTTCGCTCATCTCGATACCGCTGGCGCCATATTTCTGAAACGTGTATTTGGGACCGAGCAGTGCCGACTTCGGGTTGATGAAGGCGGCGCGATAGCCCTTGAGCAGGTCGGCCGGCGGCAGCTTGCCGTCGTGCCTGGCAAGTTCGGGCTTCGGGTCGTAGAGCTCGAGGTGGCTGGGGGCGCCGGCCTGAAACATGTAAACCACCCGCTTCGCCTTCGGCGCGAAGTGCGACGCCTTCGGGGCGAGCGGACCGGCGGCGGCCACCGCGGCGGCATGGCTCTCCGAGGCGAGCATCGAACTGGCAGCGATGCCGGCCAAGCCAACGCCACAGTCGCCGAAGAACCACCGCCGCGAAAGCAGCCGGGCCTGGGCCTCGTGGAGCAATTGCGAGGTGTTCATGGGAAGGTCCCTCATGCTTCAAGTTCAGTGCTTCAATTCCAGTGCTTCAAGTTCAGTTCTTGGTGAGCGTTTCGTCGAGATTCAGGAGCACTCTCGCCGCGAGCGTCCACGCGGCAGCGTCCTGCGGCGTCGCGTTTCCAGGCAGGCCGGGCAGCTTCTCGCCGTCACCGGTCGTGACCTCGCGGGCGTTCGTCCAGCCGTCGGCCACCTTTTTCCGCTGGGCTGCGACAAAAGCGAGCAGCTCCTTGAGTTCATCGTCCGACGGCGGTCGTGAGGTGCAGAGAAAGAAGGCGTAGTGGCCGCGGCTGGCATCGTCGCTGCCCCCCTCGCGAAGCGTCCGCAGGGCGAGGGCCCTCGCGGCCTCCACGAAGACCGGCTCGTTGAGGCCCGCCAGCGCCGCCAGCGGCGTGTTCGACCGCAGCCGCCGGGCACAGGAGAGATCGCCGTTGGGCGCGTCGAAGCTCGTCATCACCGGGTCGGGCATCGACCGCTTGCGGAAGAGATAGACCGCGCGGCGATACCGCTCCGGCCCCTCGGCCGGCTTCCAGTAGTCGGGATAGGAGTAGTTGAAGTCGAGCACGTTCTGCGGCACCGGCGGGATCACGCCGGGCCCGCCCGTCTTCTGCGTGATCAGGCCCGAGACGGTCAGTGCAATGTCGCGGACCACCTCGGCCTCGACGCGAAATCGCGGGCCACGAGCGAGAAGCCGATTGCCAGGATCATGGGCCAACGACTCCGGGGTCGCCCGCGACGACTGACGATAGGTCTTGCTGTTGACGATTTCCTTGATGAGCTGCTTCTGGCTCCAGCCATGCTCGACGAAGTCGACGGCCAGCCAGTCGAGGATGTCACGGTATTCGGGCACCGGCGACCGCGTGCCGAAGTCGTCGGAGGTCTCCACGAGCCCCGTGCCGAAGAGCGTCTGCCAGATCCGGTTGACGGCCACGCGGGCCGTGAGCGGCGATTGCGGGTCGACGAGCCACCTGGCGAATCCCAGCCGGTTGCGTGCCGCATCGGCCGGAAAAGAATGCAGTGCGGCGGGCACGTGCGGGCCGATCTCGCGGAGCGGCTGGTTCCACGTGCCGCGGTCGAGCAGGTGCGTCGTGCGATGCTGGGCATGAGGCCGCTCGGCCATGTGGAGCACCGTCGTCGGCGCCTGCGGCATCTTGCCCCAGAGGGCGGCGATCTCTTGGTTGACCGGCGCGAGGTCGGCCACGTTCTTCCGCCAGGCGGCGAAAATGGCCGCCTCGTCGGCGGGAGTCCTTCGCTCGTTCGGCGTGCGGATCGCGAGGATCGCGGCATGGTCGATCGGCGGGGCGGCGGGCGCAGGGGCGGTCGTGAGGCTGACGCGGCAGCAGGCGAGCATCCGCATGTTGTCGCTGCCCGCCATCCGCACGGTGACCTTGAATTCCGTGCCCTCCGGCAGGTCGAGTGGCTTCTCGAACTGCACCACGGCGACTGAGGGCTGGTGGCGGACAATGTGACCGCGGTCGGTCTCCCACGCCGTGTCGTTGTCGCCGTCGACGAGTTTTGCGACCGGCCCGTGCACGATCTTCTTTTCGGGCGTCTTCCCGTCCGCCGACGCGGGCCGCGTCTCGATCCGCTCGGCCTTCGAGAAGTCGGCGGTGGCGTTGACGAGCGTGAGCGGCTCCCACTTCTCTTCACCCGGCTTCTTCGCGAAACACTTCAGCTCCTCGACGCCCCAGGCGCCCCCGCGGCCGGGGCCCTGCATGAAGAGGTCGCCGTGGGTGAGGGCCTCGAGCTGCAACCCTGTCGCTCCCCGCAGATCGGGCTGCGACTCGAAGATCATTTCCTTATCCCAATGGCCGAGCATGAGGATCGTCTTGTCGGGCAGCTGCGTCGGGTGGGTGAGCAGGCCGCTGGAGCTCATCTCCGTCATCTCGACCGGCTTCCAGGCAACAAGCCCCGCCGCCGTCCCCTGCTCCCAAGACACCAGCTCCTGCTGCCAGGCCGGCCGCTGCGTGCGGACCTTTTCGTCGGCCGCGACGAACTGGCGGCGGATGTCGTCGATCGCCGCCCGCTGCTCGGGCGTGTAGACGTAGGACCGCGCCTCGTAGGTGTTGTTCAAAAACGCAAACAGGCCGTAATACTCGTCGTGCGTGATTGGGTCGAACTTGTGCGTATGGCACTGGGCGCACTGGGTCGTCAACCCTAGCACCGCTTTGCCGAGGCAGTCGATGCGGTCGAACATCTCGACCATCCGGAATTCTTCCGCGATGATCGCCCCCTCCTCGTTGATCGCGCTATTGCGCAGGAAGCCCGTGGCGATGACCTGCTCCTGCGTCGCATTCGGCAGCAGGTCGCCGGCGATCTGCTCGACCACGAACTGGTCATAGGGCATGTCGCGGTTGAGCGCGGCGATCACCCAGTCGCGCCAGATCCACATCTCGCGACGAAAATCCTTTTCGTAGCCGTTGGTATCGGAATAGCGGGCGAGGTCGAGCCAGTGCCGTGCCCACTTCTCGCCATAGCGTTCGCTCGCGAGCAGGGCATCGACCGTCTTCTCGTAGCCGTTGGCCTCGAAGGCGGCGAGTTGCTCGGGCGACGGCGGCAGGCCGACGAGATCGAGATAGACGCGGCGGCAGAGCGTGGCGGGGTCGGCCTCAGGCGAAGGCGTGAGGCCCTTCGCGGCAAGGTGCGAGGCGACGATCGCGTCGATCGGACTCGTGCCGGCGGCGACAGCAGGCACGGCCGGCCGCTGAGGGAGCACGAACGCCCAATGCGGGTCGTACTTGGCTCCGGCGGCGATCCAGGCCTTGAGTGTGGCGATCTGCGTTGCTGCGAGGGGCTTCTTCTCGTGGGGTGGGGGCATGATCGTGTCGGGGTCGTCCGACAGGATGCGGCTCACCAGTTCGCTCTCGTCGGCCTTGCCCGGCACGATCGCCGGCTGGCCAGACTCGCCCCCCTCGAGAGCATTCTGACGGATATCAAGCCGGAGATCCCCCTTGCGGCTCTGCTCGTCGACGCCATGGCAGTGGCCACAGTGCTCGGTGAGGATCGGCTGCACGTCCCGCTGGTAGTCGGGGCCGCTGGAGGCCAACGCTTGAGCCGGCGCTGAAACCAGTTCGGCCGCTCGTGCAGAGCGATCACTCAAGAGGGCCGGCATCAGGCTGGCCACGGCCACCACGGCTACCACGACTTTCAGGGCGGCCCGGCGGTTCCACATCGGCAGACGCGGCAGCAAGTCTGTCATACTCATGGCAACACTCGTACCGCAAAGAGGGGAATGCTCTCTCGAAGGATGGAGCGAGTCTCAACTACTATAGTCCACGTTTCGCCGAGCATGCCGTTTCGGCTGTTGCGGCTGGAATACACCGGGGAGAGCGGCCCGGGCCGTCGCTGGGGTCAGGATTTCCCGCCTGGGATGCCAATCGCTGCTTCAACCTCCTCCAGTCGCTTCCGGTCGTCGGCGTCGAGGCGGCGAGGATCAAGCCCCATCTTTCGCGCGTCGAGTAGGACCTGTCTGGCGTCATCCAGTGCATGGTTCGCGACAAGCGCGCAGGCGAGATGGAGATGCTTCTCGGCCGAGCGATCAAGCGAGGCTTCCCGCAGCACCTCCACCGCCTCGCTTAATGAACCGCCGGCCAGCAGCGCGAGTCCCTTGGTGTCGAGCAGGCTCGGATGCGGCCCCTGCTCCGCAATCGCCTCGTCGATGAGCCGCTTCGCTTCCGCGGCTGTTTCCGGCCGGATCAATTGCATGGCCAAGTTGTTCTGCACGATCACGCGTTGCGCCGCCGGAAGATCGCCGCGGGCTAGCTGCTCCTTATAAAGAGCAGCCGCTTCTTCGTGGCGGCCCTGCACGGCGAGCAGTTCCGCTTGCAGCAGGGAGAACCCCACGGAGTCGCGGTCGATCCGCGGGGCTGCGGCAAACCAGTCCTCGACCCGAGCGGCCTGCGCGGAGGCTGCCTCGGGGTCCGCCGTCCGCAGCACCGACACGGCCGCCTGCAAAAACGACGCGGCTCCGAGCCGCTGCCGGTTGGCCTCCAGGAGATCGAGCGACTCTGCCGTCTTCCCGCGACGAGCCAGAAAGTCCACCCGGGCGACCAGGCCGGCTGCCGACTGATCGGCGATCTGGCCGAGCAGTGTCTCCGCTTCGTCATCGAGGCCGAGTTCCTGCATCAGCGCCGCCACCGACAGGAGTTGCTGCCCGCCCGTTGCCGGCGTTGCCGCCGCATCAGCCAGCCGCTTCACGGCGGCAACCGCGGTCGGCCGATCGCCCTGTGCGACCGCGAGCCGGGCCTCGAGCCCGATCACCCCGGACGCCGTCGGCTCCCGAACGGCGAGCGTCTTCAACTGGTCTGCGGCCTGATCCACGTCACCGTGGCGGATCAGTTTATCGACGAAGGCCGCCAGCACGGCGGGCGGCGGCTCCGGCAACGCGGCAAGCGCCACCATCTCGTCACGGCATTCCTCCCAGCGGCCGGTGCGATCAAGTAGTTCCGCCCGCTGCATCCGCTCTGGCGGGGTGAGCGGCCGCCGTTCGGCGAGGGCGGCGAGCAGTGCGATCGCCTGCCGCCAGGCCGCGGGCTCGGGCCGGCCGGAGAGAACACCGATGCTGAGCAGCATATCCTCGACCGCCGGCTTGCCGTCGCGGTCCTGATTGCGAGCGAGCTCCGTCACGGCCTCGTCCACGTCCCGGAAGTTTCCTTCCCGCGCGGCCATTTCCGCAAGCGTGCGACGGGCCCAGATCCGCGTGTCGTCGGAGGCCACGCCGTCGCCGGTCGCGTTGATGATCTGCCGCAGGAAGGTGCGGGCCTGCGGCTGGCGGCCGGAGCCTGCCAGAATCGCGACCAGCGACCGGATGAGCTGCATGTTTTCGGGGCTCAAGTCCACCGCCTTCTCGAGCCGCCCGATGGCGGCGGGCACGTCTCCCCTCAGGAGTTCCATATCGGCGAACAGCCGCTGGAGCAGAGGCCAGCCCGGCCGTTCATGCTCCGCCTCGACGAGCAGATTCCTCGCCGCGTCGAGCCGTTTCATGTCGTCCGCGTCGAGCTTTCCGCCCTGCCGCCGCCGGCCATCGGGGGCCGCGGCCGACTGCGACCGTCGCACCCCCACCTCGAGCAACAGCTTCGCCGCCGCAGTAGCGCGGCCGTTGGCACTGTCGGCCCCGCAGAGGCGGCCAATTTCGTCCGCCGCACGGGTGGCCTTCGCGAGGTCGCGCTGCTCGCACGCCATTTCAAAGAGGGCGACGTGCGTCGGCAGATCGTCCGGGTTGGCCGTCAGGATCTCCTGCCAGACACGTTCAGCTCCGGCCTGATCACCCCTGCCCAGGCGGATCGTGGCGACCGCCGCCAACAGCCGCCCCGACTCCTCCGCCGGCAGCGAGGCGGCCTTTGATTCGAGTCCCTGCAGGATGCCGTTGGCCTCCTCTTCCGGCGCCCGCGAGGCGAGCCGGGCCCGCAGCACCAGCAGCCGCAGATCGTCGGCAATCGCGGCGGGCATGGTTTCCCACTGCCGCAGGGCCGCGGCGAGGCCCTCCTGCCGAAGCGTTGCGGTGACTCGCCGCTCCCAGAGCTGCGGCTCTTCTCCATCCGCCTCGAGCGCCCGCGTCAGAACCGCTGCTGCCGCCGCCGCATCACCAGCAGTAACAAGATGATCGTATCGCAGCACTGCGAGTTGGGCGGCCGGCACGGTCTGCGCACGCTCGAGGGCGTCGAGCAACTGCACGACCTGCGACCAGTCGCGTTCGTGCGGAGGCAGCCGCAGCTGATGCACGCCACGGAGTCGCAGCAGCGGCTGCCAGACCTGCGGCTGCCGCAGCAGCTGTTCCGGCCCGATCTCCTTGGCGACCGACTCATACTCCGCGAGCGCCTTCTCCGGCCTGCCCGTCGCGGCCAGGGCGGCGGCGGCGGTGACCCGCGCCGTCCGCGACCCGGAGTCACGGCCGAGCACCCGCTGGCTGGCGGCCAGCTGTTCGTCGGTCTGTCCTAGCCGGGCGTGGCACTCGGCGAGCATCAGGTCCACCTGTCGCTTCATGTCGCTCGACTCCGCCACGAGAGGCCGGAGCGCGTCAAGCTTTTTGACGGCTGCCAGCCACTGCTGCCGGGCGGTGAGCAGACGCGCCTCCAGCATGACGACTGCGGGATTTGTCCGCTCCGACCGTTCCGA
Source organism: Planctomycetaceae bacterium (assembly GCA_947459185.1). Taxonomy (GTDB): domain Bacteria; phylum Planctomycetota; class Planctomycetia; order Pirellulales; family UBA1268; genus CAMCQY01. Next base: position 7,064 of record CANHCU010000076.1, read on the forward strand.
CAGGCCGCGGATCGTCTCGTCGGCGTCGTCGAGTCGCTTCGTCAGCAGTTGGACGTTTGCCAGCGACAGCAACACCGACGGATTTCCGGGCAGCCGTTCGATCGTCTCGCGAAGCGGCGCGACCGCATCCTCAGGCTTGCCCTGCCTGACCGCCACGTCTGCCAGACAGAGCCCGCCCACCGGCAGCTGCGGAAACAGGTCACGCAGCCGGCCGGCCAGTCGCGTGGCCTCGTCGAAACGGCCGTCCGCAAGAGCCATGGCGAAGGCCGTGGACAAAACGTCTCCATTATCGGGGGCGAGTGCCGCGGCGCGGTCGATCTCCTCGGCAGCCAGCCGCGGCTCGCCATGCCCGGCATGCCACCGCGCCAGTGCCAGCCAGGCACGATGGTCTTCCGGGGCGGTCTCCCTCAGTTTTTCGAGCACCCGCTGTGCGGCCTGGGGGTCCTCCCGCTTCTCGGCGAGGATCGTCGCCAGGAGCAGCGATGCCTCCGTGACGAGCCGCCCGGGCTTTCGCGCGGCGTCGAACGCCTTGCCTGCCGGATCGAAGCCGGTCAGACCGGCGGCAAGCACAGCGGCATCAGAGACGTTGTCGTTGCCGAAGCAGGTGCGGGCCTCGAGGAGCGTGATCTCGTCGAGATCGACGCCTGCGTCGGCGAGCGACTCGGCCGACGCGGCTGCCGCCTGTTCCCGCAGGATGCCAATCTCCTGCCGGGCGGTGCCAAACTGTCCGAGTTCGAGCAGGGTCACCGCCAGCGTTCGCCGCAGCGGCAGCGAGAAAGGATTCTTGCGAACGGCGGTGCTGATCGCGTCGAGGGCCGCCTCCCGCTGTTTTCGGCCAGTGCCGGGCTGCTCGGACTGCTCCCGCATCAGCGTGGCGTATGCGGCATGGGCCGCGGCGTCGTTCGGCGACTCCTTGAGATAGAGGCCGTAGAGACGCGTCGCCTCCGCGTTGTCACCAGCGGCGAGCCGGTCCTGGGCGGCCTGTCCCAGCTCCGCAGTCCAGCGGGTGCGTCGCGCGCGATACGCCAGCGGGATCGCCACCGCGCCGACGACGGCGGTGACACAGGCCGCTATGAGCAGACCTTTCACGAGACGGTTCATACCGGGCGTCATGCGAAGAAATCCTGCGGGAGGGAACGATCTTTTCGGCCGCGGCAGTCTACACCGCGATGCGATCACGCCGCCGCCAGACTACGGCACCGAGTAGCCGTAACGGTCGAGGAAGGGCCGCCACCGCCGCGTGATCTCCGCAACGATCCGCGGATCGTTGCGGTAGGTGCTGGCCCGGTATTGTTTCATGGACTCAGCCTCTCGCGCGAGCGGTCCACGAACCGCTTCAAACCCGCCGAGGTCGAGGCCAGCGTAGGCCTTTTCGATCTGGCCGACCGGATCGGCGACCAGTTCCTCGTAGCGGATCTCATGCAACCGCCCCGGCGCGAGCACCGCGCGGTCACGCTCGAAGGCGGCGTACATCTGCTCGAACGACTCGAACACATACTCCTCGAGTCTTTCGCCCCGATCCACCTGCAGCCCCTGCCCCTCATCGAGCGACCGCCACAGCCGCATCGTCGAACCAAACACGGCAAAGGGATCGCGAACGATGTGGAGGAACCGCGCTTCGGGAAACATCTCCGCCAGCACCCCCACGCGGGCCGTGTGCGGCGGGCTCTTGAGCACCGGCCGGCGCGGATCGGCCACCGCCAGCATGCCGAGGAACTGCCGCAGCGTGCGCCGCCAGCGGTCGATTTCGGCCGGCGGCAGCGTGGTCAGATCGAGCGCCTCTGGGTGGGGATTGCTCGTCGCCGGGAACGCCATGCGGCGGTAGGGGGAGGCCGCGCCGAGGTTCATCAACGCAAACTCATCCTCCTGCGGCTTGTCGAGACTGACCGCCATGTCGTCCATCGGCCGCTTCGCGGGAACGATCCACGAGATCGCGGGCGTCAGCAGACGCTCCGTGAGGAGGAAGTGACTCGGCGACAAGCACTGATAATAGTTTGGGCAACAGAACCGTTGATCGTGCATGAACAGTTCGTGGAGAAGGGTCGTACCCGATCGCCAGTGGCCGATGATGAAGAGCGGCGGCGGCGTCTCCGGCGGCGACTTGAGCTCACGACGGTAGACCGACTCACAGACCTGCGCGGCCAGCGAATTGAAGCCCGCGGCCGCCGTGATCGTCGCCACCAGTCCCCAGCGGCTCGGGCTGGCCCGCCACCGGTGCTCGTTGGCAAGCTGCAGCCACACACCCAGCGGCATACCGTGCCAAAACCGCGGGGCCCACCACGGCCAGGGACGTATCTTTCCCTCGCGGTGCGGCTGCGGCCCGGCGGCGGAAGGCGGCCGGGGGGAATCATCCGGGGACAAGGCAGCTGGCAAATCGCTCACGGGAAACAGGCTCCGGAAGTCGGCGGTCGGCTCTTCTTGAGCCGCGTGGTATGGTAATCGCCACGGTGGATTTTCCGCGATACCGCGTCGCGGCCTGCCCACGCTCGACTCCTCAAAACACCCTCTCCTCGCCACGTGCCATGAAACTGTTTCGTCACCAGGAAGACGTGCTACCCGTGCTCTGCATCGTGTCGCTGAGTCTGCTCGATCTGCTCGTCTTCTTCTGCGGACACAGCGTCTGGCTGCTGGCGGCCTGGCTGCTGCTCGTGATCGGCCCCAAGGCCTGCATCTGCTCCTGGAATCATCACCATCAGCACCTCTTCACGTTCCACCAGCCGGTCCTCAACCGCTTCCTCGAACTCTCCTACGCGTTCCACACCGGGATCACCACGAATGCCTGGGTCCTCCACCACGTGCTCGGGCACCACGTGCACTACATGGATCAGTCGAAGGACGAGTCGGCCTGGAAGCGACGCGACGGCTCGACGATGGGGGAGCTGGAATACACCGCCGTCACCGCCATGAATGGCTACCTGAAGGCGTTCCAGGTGGCCCGCAGATACCCCCGGTATCAGCCGGGCTTCTTCGGCATGGGCCTTGTCGTGCTGGTCCTTGTCGCGGCGGCGTTCCTCTGGAATCCCGTTGGCGCGCTGTTCGTGTTCGCGATTCCGATGGTGGCTGGCTATCTGATCACCTGCTGGCACACCTACTGCCACCACGCCGGCCTCGACACCCAGAATCCCTACGAGGCCTCCCACAACATCATGCACCGCTCATACAACATTCTCACGGGAAACCTGGGCTACCACACCGCCCACCATGTGAAGCCGAAGCTCCACTGGTCGAAGCTGCCCGAGTTCCACGCCTCGATCGCCGACCGGATCCCCGATCACCTCTATATTCAGCCCTTCTTTCCGATGAGTCTCCTGCCGGCCGGCGACTGCCGGATTCCGGGCCAGAGATCGTCCCACGGTCGCCCCCGCCCCCAGGCGGAGTTTTCCTGACGCGGTGGAGCGGTTTCTGCGCATACGCATCGCTGTTTCTGCCTTTGCCCTCCTGAACAGCCGCGAAATCGATTACCATGGCAAGTGCCGGGAAATGTTCAGTTCGGGCGCGTCACACTGTGCGCCCGGCCGGTGTCCCGTGGCGGCAGATGGCCTCCCGTGATGGACGTCCGGTGCAGTGAAGGAGCACGTGATGATTTCGTTCAGTTTCAAGCATGTCTTCGTACAGTCGTTCGGACTGCACTTCCCGAGCACGCTCCTGTCGTCCGCGGAGATCGAGGAGCGGATCGCACCGGCCTATGAGCGGCTGAAGATTCCGGCGGGCACTCTGGAACGTGTCAGCGGTGTGAGCACGCGGGGCATGTGGTCCACCGACGTGACTCCCAGTTCCGTGGCCACCGTTGCGGCCCGCGAGGCCCTCGACCGCTCCGGGTTCCGTCCCGACCAGATCGGCGCCCTCATCAACTGCTCCGTGTCGCGGGATTTCTTCGAGCCGGCCACCGCCTGCCTCGTGCACAACAATCTCGGCATCCCCGAGGAGTCGCTGGTGCTGGATATCACCAACGCCTGCATCGGGTTTAGCGACGGCATGATCATGCTCGCCCACTTAATAGAGGCGGGCACCGTGAAGGCGGGCATTATCTGCTCGGGCGAGAACATCTCGAAGGTAGTCCACACCACCTGCGAGCAGCTGCTCGGCGACCTCCGCATCACCCGCGACAAGCTCCTCCAGATGCTCCCCACCCTCACGCTCGGCTGCGGCGCGGTGGCGGCTGTGCTCTGCCATGAGAGCCTCGCCACCAGCGGGCACCGGTTCGTGGGCGGCGTGGCCCGGTCCGCATCGCAGCACCATCAGCTCTGCATCGGCAACGGCGACTTCAGCGTCGGCCAGGGCGAGGAGATCGCGCCGATCATGACCTCCGACGCGGCCCAGCTGATGATCGCGGCCGCGAAACTCGGCGGCCGTGCCTTCCCCGATGTCACCGCGTCGCTCGGCTGGTCGAAGGAGCACGTCGACCACGTCTTCTGCCATCAGGTGGGCCGGCAGGTGAACGAGGCCTTCTACCGGGAGATGGGGCTCGATTACGACAAGGATTTCGCGATCTACAAGCGGTACGGCAACATGGTGTCGGCCGCGTTGCCGGCGGCCCTGGCGATCGGCGCTGACGAGAAGAACATCCAGCCTGGGCAGAAGGTGCTGCTCACCGCGTTTGGCAGCGGACTCAACACGCGGTTTCTGGGGTTTGAGTGGTAGCCGCAGGATGCGGCCATTTGACTGACGCATGAACGCCCAATGAGCAGAGATGCTGCCATCGAACGCCTCCCGCCCCCCTTCCCGCCAGCTTTCGCGCCAACCTTCGCGCCAACCTTCGCGCCAACCTTCGCGCCAACCTTCGCGCCAACCTTCGCGCCAACCTTCGCTTTTGGCCCCCTCTATCCGTTTCAGTCCCGATTCGCCACGGTCGGCCGAACGGGGGCGGGTGCATCGCAAGGGCACCGCATGCACTACGTCGATGAGGGGAGCGGCCCCGTCGTCGTCTGCCTGCACGGCAATCCCACCTGGGGTTTTCTCTTTCGGAATCTGATCGCGCGGCTGCGGCAGGACTTCCGGGTGATCGTGCCCGATCACGTCGGCTGCGGCCTCTCCGACCAGCCCAACGACGTCTTCTTCACGGCGGCCGACCGCATCGCTCACCTCGAGGACCTGCTCGGGCAACTGGGGGTCGGCCGATTCTCGCTTGTGATGCACGTCTGGGGCGGCCCGATCGGCACCGGCCTCGCAGTGCGTCGCCCCGCCGACATCGAGCGGCTGGTCTACTTCAACACGACCCTCGCGGAGATGGACCTGCTTCCCGGGATGATCCGGCGGGCCGCGTCGCCGCTGATCGGCAGACTGCTCACGCAGCACACGATGCGGTTCGTGAAGCTGCTGACCTCGTTTGGCGCTGTCCACGCGCTGCCGCCCGAGATCAAGCAGGGCTACCACCGCCCCTACCGCACCCGCGACAGCCGCCGGGCCATCTGGGGCTTCGTCCGCGACATTCCGTTTGGCCCATCCCATCCCACGGCGGCCCTCATGGACGACATGGTGGCCAGGTTGCCGTCGCTCGCCGCCAAGCCCGTGAAGATCATCTGGGGGATGAACGATCCCTGCTTTCATCCGGGAATCCTCCGCCACGTGGCCGCTCGCTTTCCGCAGGCAGATGTCGTGGAGATCCCGGCCGCCTCGCACCTTGTGCTCGAGGACGCGGCTGACCAGTCGATCGCGGCGGTCGCTGCGTTCCTTCAGCCCGTCGTGCCGGCGTTCAGCAGCAAGCCGGCCGCTGAGCGTCACGTCGTGCACGCGGCGCCGCTCGACGTGCGATCCGATCCCGCCGCGGAAGTTCGCTCCCCGGTCAACGGTCTCTATGCGTCACTGCACGCGGCGGCCGCGGCAGCGCCGTGGGTGTCGGCGGTGACGAAGGTCTCGTTTCCCCGCTGGAGCGATCGCCCCCAATACGACGCCATCGATTTTGCAGCCCTCTCGGCCCGCATCACCGCCTATGAAAACGGCCTCGCAGCGGCCGGTCTGCGGGCCGCCGAGCGGGTGATCATGCTCGTCACGCCGGGGGCCGACTTCCTCGCGCTGAGCTATGCCGTCATGGGCCGCGGTGCCGTGCCCGTGTTCATCGATCCGGGCATGGGCGTCGATGCGGTGGTGGCCTGCATGCGGGAAGCCCAGCCCACCGGCTTCATCGGTGTGCCGAAGGCCCATCTGCTTCGCCTCAAGGCCGCGGAGCTGTTTCGTTCGCTGCGGTTCTGCGTGGTCGCCGGACGTGTACCGCTGTTTGGGGCAACGCGGCTGCGTGATCTGCTCAAGCCCGCGGGCGGTCCGCCAGCACCGATTCCGCGGCAGGCCGACGACCCGGCGCTCGTTGCCTTCACGTCGGGCGGCACCGGCCGGCCGAAGGGTGTGATCTTCACCAACCGCATGCTCACAGAGCAGCTCGCGGTGTTTCGCGGACAGTTCGGCTTCCGCGGCGGCGAGCAGGATCTGCCGCTGCTGCCCGTCTTCAGCCTCTTCACCGCGGCGCTTGGCGTGGGGAGCATCTTTCCGCCGCTCGACCCCAGCCGACCGCTGTCGCTCGTGCCGAAGCAGATCATTCGCGTGATGCGCGACCTCGGCAACCAGACGTCGTTCGGTTCGCCGACGCTCTGGACGAAGCTCGCCGAATACTGCCGTCAGACCGGCGAATCGCTACCGCAATTGCGGCGGGTGTTCATGGCTGGGGCGCCGGTATCGCAGGCAACGCTCGACCTCGTGAAGGCCGCCTGCCCGCAGGCGGAGAGTTTCACGCCGTACGGTGCCACGGAGGCGCTCCCCGTGACGGTCGCCGCCGCCGCGGAATTGCGTCAGCATCCACCCATGCTGGCAGTGAGCGGCGAGCAGGGCACTCCCGTCGGCCGGGCCATCGACGGCGTGACGCTCCGCGTCGTCCAGCCTGCTGTCGAGCCGGTCAACAGTCCGCTCATCGACTGCGGCCCCCGCGAAATTGGCGAGATCGTCGTCAGTGGCGATACCGTGAGCCGCGAGTATCTCTCGCGACCTGAAGCGACCGCGGCGAGCAAGGTGAGCGAGGGTGGCCGCGTCTGGCATCGCATGGGCGACATGGGCTACCTCGACGCCGATGGCCAGCTCTACTTCTGCGGCCGGCGGGTGCACGTGGTGGCCACGACTGACCGCGTGTTTCACAGCGTGCCCGTGGAGAACGTTTTCAACCGTCATCCAGAGGTGAGTCGCACGGCCCTGGTTGGCGTCGACGGAGAGCCGGCGCTCGTCGTCGAGCCGCGGTCGCGGTCGCTCACTCAGGATGCCCGCCGCCGTCTCGCCGCCGAACTCCGGGCGATCGGTGCCGCCGATCCGGTCACGGCGGCGATCCGACGGTTTTATTTTCACTACTCGTTTCCGGTTGACGCCCGGCACAACGCCAAGATCTTCCGCGACCGGCTCGCCATTTGGGCCGCCACGCAGGAGGCCATCGAGGTCGACGGGCCGGAAACACTCGCCGCGGGCCAGGCATGAAGGCGGTCGTCACCGGCGGAGGCGGTTTCGTCGGCGGTGCGATATGCCGTCGGCTGCAGGCTCTCGGCCACGACGTCACGGCGCTTGGCCGCCGGCCACAGCCGGCCCTGGCCGCCGCGGGCATCCGCACCGTGAGCCATGATCTCACCGCGGCCGATGCCGCGGCCGTGCTCTCCACTGTCTTCGCTGGAGCCGACTGCGTCTTCCACACGGCGGCACACGTGAAGATGTGGGGGCCGCGTGAGTCATTCGTGCGTGGCAATATCGGCGCGACGGAGAACGTGATCGCGGCCTGCCGCGCGGCGCGTGTAGGAAAGCTCGTATTCACGAGCTCGCCAAGCGTCGTCGCGACCGATCACGACCTACGGGGCATCGATGAATCGCAGCCCTATCCGTCGCAGTATCGGGCGTTCTATCCAGAAACGAAGGCGGCCGCGGAACGGGCGGTGCTCGCGGCCCACGGCTCCACGTTGCGAACGATCTCGCTACGGCCGCACCTCATCTTCGGCCCCGGTGACACGAATCTCGTGCCGACGATTCTCAAGCGAGCCCGGGCCGGCCGGCTCGTGCAGGTGGGCGATGGCAAAAATCTCGTCGACCTCACCTTCATCGACGACTGCGTGTCGGCCCACCTGCTGGCGGCCGCCGCGCTGGACGAGCGTCCGACTGCCGGCGGGCGTGCCTTCTTCATCAGCCAGGGCGACCCGGTGCCGCTTTGGGAATGGATCGGCCGGGTGCTGGCCCTCCACGATCTGCCGCCGGTCCGCCGGCGGATCTCGACCAACACGGCCCTGATGCTAGCCACCGTGGCCGAGACGGTCTGGCGCACATTGCAGCTCACGTCGGATCCACCGCTGACGAGATTTCTCGCGGAGGAGATGGCGACCGACCACTATTTCGACATCGGCGCCGCCCGGCGTGATCTTGGCTACGCGCCGAGCTGCACCGTCTGGGAGGCGACCGAGCGTTCCTTTTCGCCGCGTTGATGGAACGTTGGCTTCCGAGCACTTTTGCTGTCCGACGGACGCGAAGTAGAATTCATCTACCGTTTTCCAATCATCAATCGCATTCACCAGCCTGTTGATGCGGCGCTCGCCCCGCCCTGACATCCCGTGCTCACAAACGCCTTCCACAACTTCTTCCGTCGTTTCGACAACCGGGTACATCCCTCGATCACTGCGGAGTCGCGAGAAGGCCTCTACGGCTGCCTCGAGGAGATCGGCCCCGCGGGCATCCGGGGCTGGCTCTTGGACTGCGCCGCGTGCGATACCCACCTGAAGGTCGATGTCTACCTCAACGGGCAGGTTCTGGTCAGCGGCTATGCGGACCGTCTTCGGCCCGATATCTCCGAGATCCTGGGCCGCCCGATCCGTTGCGAATTCCTGATTCCCTGGTCAGCCATGACACTTCCCCCGGAACTCGAAGGGATGGAGCACACCGCGAAACTGCGAATCAAAATGGTTGCCGCGGCATCCGGGCGGGAAATCGCTGCCTCGGATGACGGCGTTCGGACAGCAAGACAACTCCTCGACTATGCCGTGCGCAAGGCCCCCGCCGTGCTCGCTGAAGATTTCGACGCCGCGTTCTACCTCGCCACCAACGCGGACGTTGCTGCGTCTGGCATGGACCCGTTTGAACACTATTGCTCGGATGGCTGTCGGGAAGGCCGACTTCCAATCAGTCCACGTATTGCCCCCGTCCAGGTTGGCGACGAGGACACCGACAGAATCGCGATGATTCGCACCGAGTTCTCCGAGAGCTACTATCTGTCGATGAATCCTGATGTGTTAGCTGCCGGCATCGATCCGGTGGAACACTACTACCATTCCGGCTACCGCGAGGGTCGCAATCCAAACAAGACTTTCGACACCCGCTACTATCTAGAGACGAACGAAGACGTGCACAGCGCGGGCCTCAACCCCTTCTGGCACTATCTTGTCGCCGGGCGGAAGGAGGAACGCCTCGCCTGTCGCCCAGGCGGACTTCGCCGCCGCACCATCGAAGCGGCACGTTCCCCGGAGCAGCGAGCCAAGGACTACGTGTTCCCGCCGGGCGAGCTGGTAGACAGCCACGTTCTGGTCGATCGCATCGATGCCGCGATTGCGGGGGCTGCCGGTCTGATCATCTCGCTGAGCCACGACTGCTACATCCGCGTCATCGGCGGCACGCAAATCTTCATCGCGGACGAGCAACAGCTATTCGCCGAGCGGAAGTATGCCTACGTCCATCTATCGCCACGTCGCGGACGCCTCGATCTTGCTCCGATCGATGACACAAGTGAGGTCCAGATCGTCATAGACGGCACGTTCATCGGCATTGCCACCATCGAGACTTTCATCACCGTCCTCGGCGAGCGCCTCACGGGGAACAGCAAGCCGCGAATGCTCGTCGTACACTCCGTGCTCGGCTTCAACGAGGAGCAGATTGTGAATCTGCGTAAGGCGCTCGATCCGACACGGTCGGTGTTCTGGCTGCACGACTACACATCGCTCTGCGAGGGCTTCAACCTGCTTCGAGACGACCTCGCCTTCTGCAACGCGCCGGCCCCCAGCAGCATGGCGTGCCGAATCTGCGTCTACGGTGCAGCTCGAGTCCGCCACTTGGACCGCATGCAGCGGCTGTTTGAAGAATGCGACTTCGACGTCCTATCGCCCTCGGCCTCGACGCTGGCCCTGTGGAGCCGCCGCACCGCGCTGCCCTTCGCCTCGGCAGCCGTGCACCCGCACTCGAATCTTGCACGCGAGACAGTCGACAAAGCGTCTACGAGACTGCAACACGCCGGCGTTGAGATGCCGCCCATCCGCATCGGCTTCGTCGGCTTCCCATCTTCTAGCAAGGGCTGGCCGATCTTCTCCGCGCTCGTCGACGAGTTCCACGCCGATACTCGTTACGCCTTCATCCACTTCGCAGCCCGCGGTGTTTCCAGCATCCCTGAATGCGAGTTTGTCGTCACGGAGTCGACGCCTGACGACCGTGATGCCACCTTGCGGCTGCTGCACGAGCACAGGATCGACTTCCTCGCCATGATGTCACCGTGGCCGGAGACCTTCTCCTTCGTGGCGCATGAGGCCATCGCCGCTGGCTGCCGCCTGCTCTGCTTCAGCGACAGCGGAAATGTTGCCGCGCTGGTTCGCCGCACGGGGCTGGGCACGGTATTTGACGACACTGCCGCCCTGCGTTCATTTTTTGCCGGTGACAAAGCCGTTACCGTCGCTCGCAAAGCCCGCGCCCACCCGCATCGCTTCCGCCTCATCCATTCCGGTACCACGGCCACAGTGAAGCATTTTTTTCAGGAAAACGCCGCCACATGACCAAGGTCCGGTGCTTCACAAGCTTCACGTTCAGCTACCTCACGCGGGCCACCATTCTGGCCAGGACGCTCCGCGACGCGCATCCCGACTGGGAACTATGGGCGATGATCGTCGACATGCCACCCTCGGGCCTCGACGTCTCAGAGTCGCTTGCTGCCTTCGACCGCGTGGTCTTTCCCGAGCAACTGAGCTTCGATCGGTTTCATGCGTGGCTCTTCAAGCACGACATCGTCGAGGCCTGCACCGCCGTGAAGGGGCAATCGCTGTCCTTCCTGCTCGAGAGCGACGCCGATGCGGTGGTCTACTTCGACCCCGACATCGCGGTCTTTCACTCTCTCGACACCGTCATCGAAAAGCTCGACGACCACTCCGTGATCCTGACGCCGCACCAGGTCATACCCAACACCACGGCCGGCCATGTTCGAGATAACGAGATGTCGTCGCTTAAATACGGCGTCTACAACCTCGGATTCTGCGCCGTAAAAAACGATGCGACCGGCAGGGCGTTTGCCGACTGGTGGGCGCGCAGCCTGCAGATCGCCTGCTACGACGACGTGGAAAACGGCATCTTCACCGACCAGAAATGGTGCGACCTCGTGCCGGCCTTCTTTCCCCGCGTCTGGATCGAGCGAGACCCGGGCTGCAATGTCGCCAGTTGGAATGTCTCCACTCGCCACATCTCCTTCACCGGTGACGGCAACATTCTCGTCAACGGATCGCCGCTCAAGTTTTATCACTACACCAAGATCAACTCCGTTGGTGATCTCATGACCGAGAAGTTCGCGGGCGACAATGTCGAGGTCATGGAGGTCTGGAACTGGCACAAGCGAGCCATCAAGGATGCTCATATCGAGGGTATTCCCTCCGGCTACTGGCACTACGGGCGGTTCGACAACGGCGAGAAAATCCCCAAATCGGCTCGCGTACTGTTCAGAAGTCGAGACGACCTCTACGCCGCATTCGATAACCCGTTCGCCACGGATGACAACTCATACTACAAGTGGCTTCTGCATGAACACCCGGAAGTGCTGTCCAAGCCGAGCGGCGGCGGCTTCGAAGCGATCTAATACGGCAGGCCGTGGAGGCCCTCAGTCGAACCGCATGTCGCCTTTTTGGGCTGAATGGTCACTCGTGGTTGAACAACCTCGCGAACGCAACTGTCCTGGGATA
>CANHCU010000077.1 GCA_947459185.1 Planctomycetaceae bacterium
CACTTCGACAATCTCATCGGAACTCGGATGTGCCCCAGAGAGAAACTCGTGCCAGAGTCTCGCGGCCTTGGCTTGCTGTGCCGCGGTCACCTTGCCGTCGGGGCACTTCCCCAACCAGTGAGCACGGCCGCCGATGCGGACGCGAGCATTATTGGACGGGCTAACAACGGTCACTTGCGGCATTTGGCCGCTGGTCCTTCTCCCCATTTCGATACCCTCCTGCGAGTCGAAAACGGCGAAAACGGCTATAGCCGTTTTCCATAGCCGTTTGCACGACGATTCCCGCAGGCTCGGTGGAACGTCCACCGGTATCGAATGCACTTGAAACCAAGCGTCTTCCAACCAGTCGGGGCGACAGGACTTGAACCTGCGACCTCTTGACCCCCAGTCAAGCGCGCTAGCCAAACTGCGCCACGCCCCGAATCCGCCGCACGACACGCAACGCTCTCGCATTGCCGCCCTACAGCCCCCACACTATCGCACAATCCCATCGCTGGTTCAACCACGGATTCCCGCGGCCCCTGCGGCACGCACCACACACCGCGACATCCCCCGCACCATCCATACACACCCTCCACGCCACCTCCGACACCACCAAGCCCGCCATGAACACGGCTCCTTCCACGTCCATCCCCTTCTCCACCCGCCTCGCCGCCTCCATCAAGGACCGCCGCTCAGCCGCCTGCATCGGCCTCGACCCACGCCGCGACCAACTGCCGACGATCCTCGGTGCCGACACCGCTTTCGATCCCAAGGACCTCGCCGCCATCTACGCCCGCTTCTGCTGCGATGTGATCGACGTCGTCGCGCCGCTCGTGCCGATCGTGAAGCCCCAACTCGCCTGCTTTGAAATGCTCGGCCCCCACGGCATGACCGCCCTCGCCGAAGTGATCCTCCACGCCCGCAGCAAGGGACTGCTGGTGCTCGCCGATGGCAAACGCGGCGACATCGGCTCAACCGCCGAAGCCTACGCCGAAGGCTGGCTCGCCGGCTGCTGGGGCGCCGACGCACTCACAGTGAACCCCTACCTCGGCCTCGACTCCATCGAGCCCTTTGTGAAGCTGGCCGCCGAACGCAACGCCGGCATCTTCGTGCTCGTGAAGACCTCGAACCCCGGCAGCAAGGACTTCCAGGACCTCGTGGCCGACGGCCTCGCCATTTATCAGCACGTCGCCGCCGGCGTCGAACAGTTTGCCGCGAGAACAGCCAACGGCGCAGCCTACGGTGCCGTCGGTGCTGTCGTCGGCGCCACCTGGCCCCGCCAACTCGACGAACTGCGGGCCGCCATGCCCCACACCTGGATCCTCGTGCCCGGCTTCGGCAAGCAGGGAGGCCGGGCCGCCGATGTCCGCGGTGCCTTCCATGCCGATGGCCTCGGAGCACTCGTCGTCAGCGCCCGCGACGTGATCTTCGCCCACGCCCGCGCAGACATGAACGCCGGGCTTAACGCCAGCCAGTGGCAGACCGCTGTCGATCGGGCCTGTCGCGACATGATCGAACGCCTCGCCGCCGACACGCCCGCCGGCGTGCTGCGAACCTAGCCGGCAGGCCCTGCTCCAGGTTGGCCGAGAGTCTCACGCAGGCTGGAATCGCATGCCGCATTCCCTTGCTTGCGCTGCGGGCTTGGATGAGGAAGAAGAACACACCACGCGACTTACGGGCCAAAACTCACTCGCCTGGTGCCTGCAGCCAGCAGCCGAGCGTTGCATCCCACGAGAGGATCTCGTCGGGCTTGAAATAGATCGCAATCTCACGTGCCGCCGACTCCGGTGAATCGGACGCGTGCACAAGATTCATCTGCCGGCTCGACGAGAAGTCGCCCCGGATCGTGCCGGGCGCCGCCTTCAGGCCGCTCGTCGCTCCCAGCATGTCGCGAACCACCCGAATCACCTCCGGCCCTTGGAAGACGGTCGCCACCACCGGTGAGGCCGTGATGAACTCTTCGAGCTGCGGATAGAAGGGCTTCTCAACGTGCTCGGCATAGTGCTGCTTCGCCAGCACCGGCGTCACACGAAGCATCTTCATCGCCAGCAGCCGCAAGCCCTTCTCCTCAAACCGACTCACCATCCGGCCCAGCAGGCCACGCTCCAGGCAGTCGGGCTTGAACATCACGAACGTCCGCTCCATCGCGCATCGTCTCCAATAAAGAAGGTGGTAGAGAAGGTGGGGGTCGAAGTTGTCAGGCAATCTTCGCCGCAGTTTTGTAGCGGCTGACGACGGCCGTATCCAGCCCACCTTGCTGCCGATTCCCCACACGCCTACCCTCCCGCCCCATGCTGGCGGCAGGTGCCGCCGCGCCCCGCGAACGGATCGTCCCCATGCCACGCCTCCGCCCGGTGTCTCCCGCCCGCACATGCCGGCCTGCACGCCATCTTCTCAAGGTTCTCCAGGGGAGCATCGTCGCGATCGCTGTCCTCGGCGGCACGCCGTCGCTCCTTCCCGCCGCCGACCTCCCGCCCCACCTGATGGCCCGGTTCACCAAGCACGTGCAGCCGCTGATCCTCAATAAGTGCGCCGCGGGCGCATGCCACGGCGGCCCCACGGCCCACGCGCCCCACTTCAACCGCGGCGACGTCTCAGGCCGGATCGATCGCGGCGTCACGCTCGCCAACGTCGAGACCCTCTTTCGCTCGATCGGCAAGGAGGGCAACGCCACGCCGTTCCTCACCACGATCAGCGCCCGTCACCCGGCCTCCTCAACCGGCAGCAGCCTCACCATGGCTCCGCTGACGACCGCGGAGCGGGCCACGCTCGAACAGTGGCTGACCGCTGCGACCGGCCGCCGCGATCTCGAGGCCTCACGACAAAAGACGCCGGGGGCTGCCCCACAGGCCTCCGCGGCACCACTCCCCAACCGCTTCCGCGCCATGCTCGACGCCGCCGCCAACCCGGCACCACTCCCGCCGCCTCAGGAGCCCCAGGGCATCATCCTCGGCAAAGACAGCGAGTAGCGGAACGCTCTTACCCCTCCAGCAGCACATCGCCGCTGAGCACGGCCTCGAGAAACGTGCGGTTGCCTTCGAGCAGCGTTGGCTCGCGGATCATCTCTTCCGCAGAGAGCCAGAGGATCTCCGCCACCTCGACCGGATGCGGCACAAGCTCCGAGTCGCCAGACACCTCCACCGTCCACCACGCCAGCGACGTGCCCCACGACGTCACGCTCCGCCACACGCACTCGCGCGGCTGCACCAACGCGGCCAGTTCCTCGCGGCACTCGCGTACCACAGCCTCGTGCTCCGCCTCTCCGGGCTCGATGTGCCCCCCAGGAAAACAGAGGCGGCCGGGAGCAGCGACCAGTGCTCCCCGCCGGATCGCGAGAAAGCATGCACCCCGCCGGGCGACCGCCACCACGCCGCGTTTCACCGGCGTTTCAACTGGCTGCGTGTCTGCCATCGCTCTACCCGCCACGAATGACCTCGGGCGCCCGCGGGGAACACGACGGTGTTCCAGCCCGCACGGGCAAGTCGGTTTGCCAACTCTTCTCGTAGACTACACTATGAAGCCCATTCCGAATCCGTCCGCTGCCTGCGGCCACCCCCAGCGAGCCACGCTTGATGACTACCGCTCCGGCCCCCAAAGATCCCTCCAACAAGGGTTCTGCAAACAAGGGACCCGCGAATCCATTTTCGATCTTCGGACCGCCGCTGAACATGCCGGTGCTGATCATGGCGATTCTGGGCGCGCTCGCCCTCGCGACCATGTTTGCCCGCGAACAGGCCGCGGCGCCGGCCACCGTCAGCTACGACGAGTTTGTCCGCCAGGTGAAAGCGGGCAACGTTGCCAGTGTCGAGATCCTAGGCAATACGTTGGTGGGCGAATTCCGCGCCGCCCCCCCCCCCGCCGCCGCCGCCGCCGCCGCCGCCGAGAATGCGTCGACCACGCCACGCGGCAAGACCTTCCGCACCGAACTCTCTGCCTACTTGGGCGAGGGGCTCAACCAGCTGCTCCTTGACCACTCCGTCCGCACCACGGTCCGCCAACCGAGCGACGGCACCGGCTTTCTGCTGGGCCTCTACATGCTCGTGCCGCTCTTGCTGATGGCCGGCTTCTGGATGACGCTCAAGCGGGCCCGCGATCCACTCGGCAACTCTGGCTTCCTCGGCAGCTTCTCGAAGTCGCCCGCCAAACGCTACGGCGCTGGCGACAAGCAGGTGACCTTCGCCGACGTAGCAGGACTGGAGCAGGTGAAGGCCGACCTCCAGGAGATCGTTGAATTCTTGAAGGATCCCAAGAAGTTTCAGCGGCTCGGTGGCCGCGTGCCCAAGGGAGTGCTGCTGATGGGCCCGCCGGGCACCGGCAAGACGCTGCTCGCTCGAGCCGTGGCCGGCGAGGCTGGCGTGCCCTTCTTCTCGATCTCCGGCAGCGAGTTCATCCAGATGTTCGTGGGCGTGGGGGCGTCGCGGGTGCGGGACCTCTTCAAGACCGCCAAAGACGCCTCGCCGGCGATCCTCTTCATAGACGAGATCGACGCTGTCGGCCGCGTTCGCGGCGCCGGACTCGGCGGCGGCCACGACGAACGCGAGCAGACACTCAACCAGATATTGAGCGAGATGGACGGGTTCAGTCCGTCGGAGTCGGTGATTATTCTCGCCGCCACTAACCGGCCCGACGTGCTCGACCCTGCCCTCCTGCGGCCGGGCCGCTTCGATCGCCATGTCACCGTCGATCGACCCAACCAAAAGGCCCGCCTCGCGCTCTTCAAGGTGCATACGCGAAACGTGCCGCTCGCCCCCGATGTAGACCTCGAGCGGCAGGCCAACGGCACGGTCGGCCTCACCGGCGCCGACATCCGTAACCTCGTCAACGAGGCAGCCCTCTGGGCCACTCGCAATGACAAAGACGCCGTCGGGGCAGACGACTTCGACTACGCCCGCGATAAGGTGCTGATGGGGCCGAAGCGGGAGGAACTGCTCACCGGCCGCGAGAAGAAGATGACGGCCTACCATGAGGCCGGCCATGCGCTCGCCGCCTGGCTCTTGCCCGGCGTTGACAAGCTCCACAAGGTGACGATCATCCCGCGGGGCCGGGCCCTGGGCGTGACGCAGCTCGTGCCCGAGGAAGACCGCATGAACATCGGCGAGTCCGACCTCAACAACCGCCTGGCCTTCATCCTCGCCGGCCGCGCCGCCGAGAAGCTCGTCTTTGGCGAGTATTCGGCGGGCGCCGAAAACGATCTGCAGCAGGCGACGCGGATCGCCCGCAAGATGGTGTCGCACTGGGGCATGAGCGAACGGGTGGGGCCGGTGGCCTGCCACGGCTCCAACGAGCAGCCCTTCCTCGGCCGCGATGTCTACGAGCAGCGTGAATACGGCGAGCACACGGCGCAGATCATCGACGAGGAGGTGTCGCGGCTGCTGGCGGAAGCGGCCGTCCGCGCCTCCGCCCTGCTCTCCGAACAACGCGGCAAGCTCGACCGCCTCGCCAATGAGCTTGAGTCTCGCGAGATGCTCGACGACACCGAGGTCGTGGAGATCATCGGCCCGGCCACGCCCCGCAGCGGCGGCGATGCGACGGGGCCCGCGCAGGCCGCGACGTCGCACACCACATCGTGACGCAGCGACATCACGCACTCTAGCCATACGGAGCCTTTTCATGATGCTCGCGCATTCGGTCTATTTCACGCTCAAGGACCGCTCTCCGGTGGCTGCCGCAAAGCTCGTCGCGGGCTGCCGCGAACACCTCACGGGCCATCCTGGCACGCGGGCCTTCGCCGTCGGCACCTGCGCCGACTACGACCGGCAGGTGAACGACCGCGACTACGACGTGACGCTTGTGATCGTGTTTGACTCGCGTGCCTCGCACGACGCCTATCAGACGGCCGATCGCCACAACCGGTTCATCGCCGAGCACGCCGACTCGTGGGCCAAGGTTCGCGTCTTCGATGCCGATCTGGCGACGCTGGAAACGTAAGCGCGCAGCCAGAGACGGCGGCCGCGATGGCGGCATGAGAGGACGATCCCGTCGCTGGCGCTCAGGGCTTGTATGGGAATAAAAGCCCCCGGCGAAAGCCGGGGGATTCCGGGTGCGTAGCCGCCCCCTAAACCGCCCGCCCTACACCACCCGGCCGCGTGACAAACTGATCGCGCCGCCGAAACACGCCGCGACGTCGCCGTCGGCCACCCGCATCCGCTCCTGATACCGCGACCGATACCGCCAGCCCTCAGGCTCGCTCGTATACCCCAGCGGCAGCGGCGACGGGTCGATCCGGCATTCCACCAGCGGTGGGCGGGCAGCGGTTGGCCCAACACCAAGCGGGTGCGGAAAGTTCACGTTCCAAAACTCGCCCCCCGCCAGCGGCATGGGCAGCACCTCCGAAAATACCTCCATCATCCACGCCGCCGCCCGCTCCCAGTCGATCGGCTCCTCGCGACGGTGGTAATGCGAGGCCGCCAGCGCCCGCACGCCATGCAGCGCCGCCTCGCGGGCCGCAGCCACGGTGCCCGAATGATGGATGTCAACGCCGAGATTGCCGCCCGCGTTGATGCCCGACACGACCCATTCCACGACAGGCCGATCGTCCGCCCCACCAGCGGGATCGCCGGGCGAGCGCAGGAGCGTCACGAGTGCCAGCCGCACACAGTCGGCCGGCGTTCCATCGACATGAAACCGGTCGGGCCCCACCTGCTCGAGCACGAGCGGGCGGTCGGTCGTCACCCGGTGGCCGCAGCCGGAGTGCGGCTCCTTCGGGGCCACGACCACCACGCGGCAGGCCCATCCGCGGCAGGCTGCCTCCATCGCCGCGAGGCCCGGAGCATCAATGCCGTCGTCGTTGGTGAGGAGCACGGTCATTGGAATGTTCTCCCTGTGGCAGGCAGCCCCGCGGTCAAGGCCGCAATGCGGACGAGAATGGCCCACACGCCCTCCGCGGCCGCAGCGGCGGCCCGGCAGACGTCCTCGGCATCGGTGCAGGCCGGCGCATCGGGCCGGGCGACGTTCGTCACCACGGAGACGGCCGCCACCCGCAGGCCGAGCTGATGGGCGACGATGGCCTCGGGTACGGTCGACATGCCGACGACATCGGCGCCAAGTTTTCTGAGCATGCGATACTCCGCGCGGGTTTCATAAGTCGGCCCCATCAGGTGCGCGTAGACACCCGCTCGGGCCAACGCTCCCGTCGATCGCGCCGCCTCGACCGCACCGATCACGAACTCTGGATCGTAACACGACGTCGCCGCGGCAGCCCGCGCCACCCCGTCCGCCGCCACGGGTTCAGTTGGATCAGCAACGAGCCCCTGCGTCCACGGCCTTCGCACCAGATCGATGTGATCGCTCAACACCATCAGTTCGCCCACCCGCATGTCGGGCCGCAGCCCGCCGGCTGCATTGGAAAGCAGCACAGTCGTCACACCGAGTGCCGTGAGCAGTTCCACGCCGCGGGAGAGCGACTCAGGGGCATGCCCCTCGTAGCCATGCACGCGGCCCTGCAGCACCACGACCTCGCAGCCACATCCCGCGTCGCCCAGCGAACCACAGACAAGCCTGCCCGCATGCCCGGTGGCGGTCGATGACATGAGCCAGCCCGTCTCGCGGGCCGGCATCGACCAGGCATCGTCGAGCCGATCGGCGAGGCTGCCCAATCCGGTGCCAAGCACCACGCCCAGCCGTCGCCGACCTGGTTCCCCCACGGCTCGGAGCCCTCTGGCGTTGGCCACCAGGGCCGCGGCCGCCACAGCACCAGACCTTAGCCGGCGACCACCACACTCCTGCCCCCGTGGGGCCTTGTCGCCTGGGTGCATCGGTCCGCTCTGGAAGCTCTCTCCTGCCATGGCGTTGATCCTGCGACGACGATTCCCACACTGTTTCCTGCCCTGGCGTGCAAGCCCTTTGCCGCCTGCCGCGGAAAATCATATCTTCCCAGAGTCATTGATCGGGGCCGTACCGCTGGCGAGGCGTCCTTTTCGGCCCGTCGCGGTTCGAGCCCAGCCACCTTGGAGCACCCCTGCCGATGTCCACGCGAGCCGAGAAGTTTGCCGGTCTGTCCGTCGCCATTGTCACCCCGTTTCGCGACGGTGCGATCGACACCAAGCGGCTGCACGAGCAGGTTGACTTCCAGGCCAAGGCGGGCGTGACCTGCATCTGCCCGGTGGGCACGACCGGGGAATCCCCCACGCTCACGCACGACGAACACGAACGCGTGATCGCCGAGAGCATCCAGGCCGCCGCGGGCCGCCTGCTCGTCATGCCCGGCACGGGCAGCAACTCCACCGCGGAGGCGATCCGGCTCACGAAGTATGCCGCGAAGGCCGGTGCCAATGCGGCACTCGTCGTCGGCCCCTACTACAACCGCCCCACCCAGCAGGGCATCTACGAACACTTCAAGGCGATTGCCGAGAGCGTCGACATTCCGATCTGCGTCTACAACATCCCCGCGCGGACGGGCCGCAACATCGAGCCCGAGACGATCATCCGGCTCGCTTCCCTGCCGGGCATCGCCATGCTCAAGGAGGCGACCGGCTTGATGGATCAGGCGTCGCAGGTGCTCGCGGCCACCGATCTCACCGTGCTCTCGGGCGACGACAGCATGACGCTCCCGCTGCTGGCCATCGGCGGCCGCGGCGTGATCTCGGTCGTCGGCAACCTCGTGCCGGCTGACATGAAGGCCCTCCTCGACGCCTTCGACAAGGGCGAACTGGCCTCGGCCCGACGGCTCCACAGCAAGCTGTTCACCCTCTGCCGCGATCTGCTTGGCCTGGCGAGCAACCCGATCCCGATCAAGGCCGCGATGGCGATGATCGGCCGCGACACGGGCGACGTCCGCCTGCCGCTGCTGAGCCTCGAAAAGCCGCTGGCCGACAAGCTCCGCACAGTGCTTGCCGATTACGGGCTGCCCGTCGCCAAGGCCTGATTCGCGTCGATCTCGCGGACTTCGGCCCCTTGTGAATCGAAGCGGGCGATCAGCGTGTCATACTGTCTGGCGAGTTCCGTCGTTGCAAACCGCTCGACGAGCGAGTCGGCCGCGTCAGCCGATTCGCAGCAGGCCATCACCGTCGGCCCCCAACTGCTTTGGGCGCAGCCACGCACGCCCAATCCCTGCAGGCTTTCAATCAGATGAGCCGTGCTCTCCGCGTAGGACAGCACTGACGACGCCTGCTCGAACGGTTTTCCCGCAAGGAGTCCGTACCGCAGCAACGCATCGGAAAACTCCACGAACTGCCCCTCGACCGCCGCGGGCCAGAGTTCCATCACCGCGATCCGTGACAGCTCCGCTGAGATCTCGCGCGGCACCGGCGGGAGGCTGGCAAAGGCCTGCTTCTCGGCATCACCGTGCAGGCCTACCGCGTCTCGCATGCCGAACACAACGCACCGCCATGCCGCCGGCAGCTGCACGCGGGCCAACAGGGGGGAGAACGGCCGACTGGCGTCGTCCTCGCGGCCACGGTTGGCCGGCACGTGCCGCCCTCCTTCGATGATCAGTCCACCGCCGCTGAAGCCGTAGACGCCAACGCACGACCTGCGGCCGCGGCCCACGGCCCGGGCCAGTTCCACGGCGTCGCTCGTGTCGAACTGGATAACGCCGTCAGGCCCCGCCTGCGTTGCAGTCGGACGAAACAACTGCCGCATACCGGCCGCGATGGCCAGCCCCAGCTGCGTGCCGCTGCCAAGCCCCGCATGACTGCCGGGCACCTGCACCACCTCGATCGTGCAGGCTGCGTCGTCGTCAAGCCGCCAGGCCTCGGCGCACGCGCGGGCAAACGCCGCTGTCCGATCAGCCAGCGGCCCAGTCGCATGGAAGCGATCACCAGTTGCTGGCCGCCCGCGCGTCATGCGGAGATGCACGCCGGGCCGATCGATCATCACACCGACGCCACCGTAGGCACGGATATCAGGCACTCCAAACGAGAGCATGCCAAGATGCAGCCGCGCCGGGGTATGGATTTCCACCGCAGTGGGCCAGCGTGTCGTTGGCAGAGGATTGTGCCGCATGGGAAGAGTAGACCGCGTCGTGGACAACGCGACAAGGAATAGCGCCGCAGCGGCTACGGGCTTCGATGCCGCGTGTTGCCGGAATAAAAGCCCCCGGCGCAAGCCGGGGGACTCCGGCCAAGCACCCGGTACCAGCGTCGATGCCGCGACGCCTCACCCCGCCGCCACCTTCTCCTCGAGCAACCCAAACGCCTCGTGCTCGCGCGGTCCGCCTGTCTTCTCAACGAGCACCGCCAGCTCGCGAAGCTGCCGCCGCACCTCGTCCACACCCAGTAGGTGCAGCCTCGTCACGAGGATAGCCCCCTCCACTACGGCATGGCGGGCCCGATTGAACCCCAGGAACGGCCGTCCTTCGTGCACCGCCACAACGCGTGCCTCCAGCCGCAGCCGCTCCTGCGAGGTGTCGGCCGCCACCACCCTGAATTCGTAGGCTCGGCAGGCGTCGTCGAGCACCCAGCCCCGAACGGCCGTCGCGGGCCGGCTCGCCGGCGGCCCTGCGAGGGTGCCAGTCACCACGCGGGCTAGGAGCAGGCTGTCGTCCGTGACATGAAACACCCCCTCCGCCAGTCGGAGGAGATTGCTCCCGGTCTGGCTCGACGCGAAGGGCTTGAGCAGCAGCTGCTCGATCGCGTGGCCAGAGGCGGCCGTGGCATCCACCTGCGGTCCCATGGCCGCCAGGTGCATGGCTCCGGCCAGGTCGGTGGTGGTGACAAGTCCTTCGAGAATCATGCGGAACAGTCTACGGCCGGGCAGCGAGTACGATAGATGGGGTCATGTCTCCACCTCCGGAAAAAATCCATTTCGTCACCGGCCGGCTCGCCGAGCATTCGCTCCGGCAGGTGCTCGCACAGCTTGCGCCGCGGGTCGGCTTCGAAGCCACGGTGCAGACGCTGCACATCACCGTCGCGGCGCTCATGACCACCGAGTGGATCGCCCGCCGACTCGCCGTGCCCGAGGGCACCACGCGGATCATCATCCCGGGCGGCTGCCGCGGCTCGCTCGACGCCTTCCAAGACGTCACGGCGATCCCGGTCGAGCGCGGCCCTGAAGACCTGCGTCGGCTCGATGAATTCTTCGGCCAGCAGTCTCGAGACCTCTCCGACTACGGCAGCTTCGATATCGAGATCCTCGCCGAGATTAACCATGCCCCGCGGCTGCCCCTGGCTGCGCTCCTCGACGAGGCCCGCCGTCTCCGCGCGGCCGGCGCTGATCGCATCGACCTTGGCTGCGATCCCGGCAGTGAGTGGGCTGGCGTCGCCGACGCGGTGCGGATGCTCGTCGCCGATGGCTTCAAGGTGTCGATCGACAGCTTCCAGCCGCGGGAGATCGCGGCCGCCGTGCGGGCCGGCGCGAGCCTCGTGCTCTCGGTCAATTCTACCAACATGGCCGCCGCGGCCGACTGGGGCTGCGAGGTCGTGGTGGTGCCCGACGTGCCCGCCACGCTCGAGGGCTTTGACGCCACGATCGAGCGGCTCGATCACGACGGCGTGAAGATGCGACTCGATCCGGTGCTCGAACCGATCGGCTTTGGCTTCGCGGCGAGCCTGGGCCGGTATCTCGACGTGCGTCGCCGGTTTCCGGCCGCCGAGATGATGATGGGCGTCGGCAACTTGAGCGAACTCACCGACGTCGATTCGGCGGGCATCAACACGCTCTTGATCGGCTTCTGCCAGGAGGTGGGTATCCGCTCCGTGCTCACCACGCAGGTGATCCACTGGGCGCGGGACAGTGTCCGTGAATGCGCGCTTGCGCGGGCACTGGCCCACCACGCCGTCACCAACCGCACGCTGCCCAAGCATGTGGAGCCACGGCTGGTGACGCTCCGTTCTGGGAAGCCGCAGACGCATGGCCAAGAGGTGCTCGACAGCCTGGCCGAGGCGATTCGCGACCCCAATTTCCGGATCTTTGCGGAGCGCGGTGCCATCCATCTGGTGGGTGCCGGGCTGCACCTCGAGTCACGCGATCCCTTCGCGCTCTTCAAGCAGTTGGAGGCGGCCGGCCGCACCGACGTCGATCCGAGCCATGCCTTCTATCTGGGCTACGAGATGGCGAAGGCGGTGACGGCCATCACGCTCGACAAGGACTACCGGCAGGACCAGGCCCTCGACTGGGGCCACCTCACGCAGCCCGAGATAGCCCACGGCCCCTCCCGCGCCGCCGCCGAAGCAGCCCGCACCGCCGTTCAAAATGAGCCGTAAGAGAAAACCGTCGCGCTCCGATTCAGCTCAAACACCCGGCTCACGCCGGGGCCTTCTATGTGGACTGCACCCGACGATCAACGGTCGTGCGCAACCTCATAAACGCCCTGAGCGTAAGCGACGGGATTCGGCGGGGCCGCCCCGTTACAGAGCACACTTGGACTGCGGCCCGTAATTCGCTCCCGTCCCTAGTTATTCCGCCATTGGATGGCTACGCATTCCCATGCAAGCCCGATGCGCGAGCGAGGGAATCCGCGTCACGACCTACCCAAAGCCGCGCGCGTCACGAACTCGGCAAGAAACACACGAAGCTGCCCCGCCAAACCCTCATGCTCCCGTCCCTAATTTCCCGACTCTGGCTTTGATCGCCTCTGCCGCTCGGAGAATTCCCGTTCCGTCTGGTCGAGTCGCAAAAGTTCCTGCCCCGCCTCGGAGTCGCGCGCATGCTCAATCACGGTGATGCCGGCGTTTGGTGTCTTCGGCTTGTCGGCCTCGATGATGTCCTGATGGGTCAGCAGGCCTCGTTGAACGAGTTCCGACACGATCGCGTCGAAACTCTCGCGGTGGTCGGGGCGAACACCACGGGAGCCGTATTCCTTCAAGCCCCAGACGAAGTCATTGCCGTGACGGTTTCGCGCCGTTGGGTCGGCACCGCGCCGCATCAGGTGCCAAGCAGTCGTGTAGTTGCGCATGAGCATCGCATCGAAGAGCGACGTATTCCCTGATTTATCACGGTGGTCAATAGCGGCGCCCTTATCGAGAAGGGCATCGACCACCCGGAGCGCCTTGGCATCGGAGGCGAAGAAAAGTAGAGACCTCCCATCTTCGGGAAAGGGCACGTGGTTCGGATCGACACCGCTCCGTAGCACGCCCCCGATGAATTCAACGCTGTTTGTGCCGAGCACCCGCTCCAATATCGTCAGGTTATACGAACGGTCCGGGACCGTCTTGGGGTCTCTATACAAAACATCGAGGCTCGCTCCCTGCCCAAGCAAGGCATCGAACCCGCGAGGATTGTTTCGGGCCAAGGCCCAATCGAGCAACCGGAACCCCGCCCGACCGAATGCATTCACGTCGGCCCCCGCCTGAATGGCCGCCGAGATCTCCTTCCCGTTGGCATTCTCGACTGCAATCGCAAGCCGGCGAACGAGCGGCTCAGAGCTGAATTCCGTCGGCATGATTAGTTCCTCTCGTACATAGCCGAGGAAGTGCCCAACCTTGTGGCAACCCGTCGATAGCAACAGCACTGCTGCAAACGCACAAAGTAGCGCGATCCGATGCACTGTGGTTCTCCCAAAAGCGTTTACTGCGGCAGGCTTTCAAGGCTATGCGTACGCAGAGATCGCGGCGGATGCACAATGATTTCCCCGTAAGCAGATCGTAATTCTCGCATCGGTGGTGGGTCCAGAATCTCGAGCATGTTCTGAACCGTGCGTGCCGTACTTAACGGATCAGCAAAGGTGATGTGGGTGCGAACCTGCCCGGAGGTTCCTTGCTGGTACACGCGGCTCAAAGACGAAGGATTGAACACGATCGCCGGAACTCCTGTTGCAAAGGATGCCGCCACTGCCTGTGCCGCCGCTTTGGAGTGGCCGGCCCCAATCAAGGTGGCACCGTTGGGGAGATTTTGCAGAACATCGCCCATCAATCGGAGTGACTGTTCAAACTGGGATGTCCGGAACCCAAGGCCTTGGACAGTATTCGCCAACCAATCGTGCCAGCTCGACGTACTTCCTCGAAAGGCCAGGATGTACAGGTTCTCAGCCGCTCGTGGATCATAATCCGAGGCACGACTCAACGTCGCACTGAACCCCCACTTGCCATATTTCCCAGTGCTTCCCGTCGGGTCGTACTCCGGCAAATACTGCTTAAGTAAGCCTCCGTCCTTCACTTTATACGCAGCGTCGGCAGCCATTTTGGCTATCCGATCCATCGAGGTCCACCGCGGCGACTCAGCCGCCTGTTGCGGCGATGCCCGGCCCGACGTCACGAGGCTCGCATACGGCTTTATCGAAAGCGTTGGCTGCGACGGGGCCGCTACCGGCCGGGAAGCCGATGTGCCGCCCCCCGTGAGCGAATACGTCGGCATCGAAGTCGGAGCCGCTGCCGACGGCTGCCGAGGCGTCACGCCGCTCACCGACACGCCCCCCTGCCCAACCGCCGCCCAGCCCGTCGCTGGCACGCTCGCGCGGCTCGCTGGCTGGGCCCATTTCGCAATCAGGCCGCTCGGATCGATCCGGTTGAGAGGATCGTTGCCCACATACCGAAACAGATTCGCATCGCCCCCCTTAAACCCACTCGGATCTTCATTCAAAAACCGCCCCGTGCCCGGCTCGTACCACCGGGCCCGGTTGTCAGACAGCCCAGTCCGTTCCTCGAGCGGCCTCCCCGCAAACCCGAAGTCGATGCCCACGCCAGCCGTCACTGGCGACCCCGCCACAGGCGACGTCGTCCGACGCACGATGCGGCCATACGAGTCGTACTGCCGGTGCTCCACGACTTTACCGCGGTCGGCGGCGTTGCCCGACACGATGTCCCGAACTGTTCCCTGTCGGTCCGCCAGCATCCAGAACGTGCTCGTCGCGCCACCATTCACACGATCCACCGCCAGAATCTCATCCTCGCCGGGGCCATACACGTTCCGCTGCGACACGCCCCCGAGAAACCCGATCACACGGCCGCCACCATCCCGGATCACGATGCCGCCCCGCGCGATCTCGAGCGTTCGATCACTCCCGGCATACGCCGCATACGACACGCTCTCCTGCCCCGCCCCGGCCACGCCATCGGCGTCGAACGACCGTCGAATCCGCCGATCGGCGAAGTCGTAGCTGGAGCGGAGCTCCAGATCCGACCCAGGCAGTCCCGCACCCGTCGCTTGAAAACCTGCCACCGCTCCGGCCTGAGCCGCCGTCCAACTGGCCACATGGCTCACCGCCACGAGTCTATTCCGCTGGTCCCAACCATACGCTGTCACATCGATGTCACCCACCGTGAGCGTGCCGCTTGCATCAACGTCCCGAAACTTCGCCGTGCGGTTCCCCTCGGCATCGTAGGCGTAGCGATAGACGCCGTCAGAGAGCAGTCGGTTGCCAGCGGCCGTCACCACGCCGCCCCCGGTGCGATTCCCCGTCGCATCGTAGGCATACGACTCACCCGTCAGGCTCGCCGACAGCAACTGGTGGGCCGCGTCGAGCGTGAACCTGCTCGTGCCATCAGGCGTCGTCTGCGACACCACACGGTCCGCGGCGTCGTAGGCATACGTCGAGGAAATCGCCGACCCAGCGGCCGGTGTGTGCACGATCCCCACGATCCGCCCCTGCCCGTCGAACGTGCTGGCGGTCGTGGCCACGGGGTTCACACCGGCACCGGCATGCCGCGTCACCGACGCCACGGTGCCATCCGGCCGATACGCGTAGTCAGCCCGCTTCGCCACGGCCCCCGCGGCAGCGTCGCCGATCTCATACCGCGTCACCCGGTTCAGAGCGTCAATCGTGAAGCTCGTCCGCGACCCCAGCCCGCTGGCCGCCCTGCCGAAGCTGCCAACGGTGGCGACAGCGGCCTGGTCCTCGGCAGTCGCCACGAGGTTGCCCGCCTTGTCGTATGTGAAGTCGTATTCCACCAGCGCGTCGGGCACGAAAACATTCGCATCCTGGACGATTTGCAGGTCGTAGCCGCCGGCGGCGTTCTCATCACGCGAGGTGACGGCGATCACCCAGGTGCCGGCGACGTCGGCCATCACGAAGAGCCGAGCCGTCGTGCCGCCCCCAGATGCATCATCGCACACCGCCGTGGTCACTCCGCCGCCGGGCTTCTGCAGCAGCAGCACAGGATCGAACGCCGTCGATGATGCGGTCAGCAGGAGTTGATCCCCCGCGGCCAATGTGATGGCATACGAGTCGTACCGCTCCGCCTTGCCGTCGCCGTCCCAATCGATCGTCGTGTCACCCGCAGCGAGACTCCCGGGTGGAGTCGGCGCGGCCGTGACCGTCGGCACCTGCCCGAGTTCCCCCGGCGCCATTCGACTCCTCACAACATTCCCGCCCGCGTCGTAGGCAAACTGCCAGGCGGTCGTCGCGGCGGCATTGAGCGTGTCGGTCTCCGTCACGCCGAGCAGTTGATCGGCCGCGTCGTAGAACCGCTTGATCGTGTGCGACACGACGGCCGTTGCCGACTGCTGCCAGCGTTCCTCGACGAGCCGATCCGCCGCGTCGTAGACGAACGACGTGACACGGCCGAGCCGGTCGGTCTCCCGGATCTTGTTGCCGACGAGGTCGTAGGCATACGACGTGGCCTTGCCAAGCGGATCGGTCTCCGTGACGAGCCGGTTCCGGCGGTCGTAGGCATAGCGGGTGACGTTGCCCGAGGCGTCGGCCACGCTCGTGGTGCTGCCGACCGCGTCGTAGGTGGTCACCGTCGAAAAACCGCGGGCGTCCGTCACCGTCGTGCGGCGGTCGAGCAGGTCGTAGCCATAGGTCGTCACGAACCCGAGCGGGTCGGTGACCGCGGTGAAGTTGCCAACCGCATCGTAGGCAAAACGGGTGACAGACCTGGCTACGCCGACCGCCGGCGCCGGAGCCGTCGAAGAGACCTTGCGGCCGAGGTTGTCGAAGGAAAAATCGGTGGTTCGCCCCAGCGCGTCGGTAGTCGAAACCACGCGACCGCGGGCATCGTAGGCTTTGCGGACGACGTTGCCGGTCACGCTTGCTGGCAAGGCATCGGGGACGGCGGCGATCGGCCAGTCTGGGCCGAGGGCGTCGACCGTGGCGACCGAGCGGCCGAGGGCGTCGTAGAAGATCCAGGTCGTGAAGCCCGCGTCGCCGGCCGACCCGCCGCGAGGATCGGTCGTGAAGCGGAGATTGCCGGCGGCGTCGTAGCCAAAGTGCGTCGTGGGCCGGCCCTGGCCTGCGTCGGGGGCGAGCGTGCGGATCTTCCGACCCAGCGTGTCGTAGACGGTGTCGGTCCGCCGGCCAAGCTCGTCGATCACGGCCGTCACGCGGCCCGCTGCGTCATATTCCGTGCGCGTGGTGTGCAGCGGATCGCCGGAGACGACGCCCAGAGCGTCGGTCTCTGCGGTCACCCGCCCGAGGGCGTCGAACTGCCGCCAGGTGGTGCGGCCGAGCGGGTCGGTGGTGGCGACGAGGTTGCCGGCAGCGTCGTAAGCGAACCGGGTGACGGGCGTCTGCACAGAGGCGTCGGGCCGCGGACCGCGGGCGACGATCTTCCGGTTCATCGCGTCGTAGACGGAGAACGACCGCCGTCCCAGGCTGTCGATCGTGGTCACGGGATTGCCCACAGCGTCAAAGACCGTGGTCTCCGTTCCTCCCGCAGCATTCGTCACCGTCACGGCGCGGCCGACCTTGTCATGCGTAAAGCTCGTGCTGCGGCCGAGCGGATCGGTCGTCGTCGCCAGAAAGCCGCTCGCGTTGTAGACCCGCGTGGACACAGGCCGCGCGAGCGGGCCCGCCGCGGCATCGGGATCGGGCAGGATCGTGCGGATCTCGCGGCCGAGGGCGTCGTAGACATGCTCGGTCGTGAAGTCGACGTCGGCCTCGCTTGCACCGCCCGGGCCGACCTCGAATCGGAGATTGCCCAGCTTGTCGTAGACGAACCGCTTCACGAGCGGGCCAAGCGGCCCCGCACCATCGGGGTCGGCGGACGTCTCCGTAATCTTGCGGCCGAGACCGTCGAAGGCGTAGGCCGTCGTGAACCCGCGCGGGTCGGTGACGGAGGTGAGATTCCCATCGGCGTCGTAGGCGAATGACGTCACCGGCCGGCCGAGCGGGCCCGTGCCATCGGGGTCGGCCTGCGTCTCCTTCGTCTTGCGGCCAAGGGCGTCGTATTCGAAGTGAGACGACCAGGCCGGATCGCCTGCGGTCACGCCCGCCTGACCGGCGAAGGATGGCGTCACGAAGAGAACGTTCCCGCGAGAGTCGTAGCCCGTGGCCGTGGCGGGCGCCACCAGCGGCCCAGCTCCGTCAGGATCGGGCCGCGTCTCCCGCACCGTGCGGCCGAGTTTGTCGTAGGCGGTGGTCGTCGTCGCGCCGGCCTGATCAATCGTGGCCACCACGCGGCCGCCGCCATCCACCCGCTGCCTTGTAGTCGTGCCATCGGGTAGCAGTGTGGCCACCAGCCGGTTGCGGGTGTCGTAGACGAAGCGG
>CANHCU010000078.1 GCA_947459185.1 Planctomycetaceae bacterium
GTGAGCCCCGCGAGGATGCCGCCGTCTGCCAGACTGATCGCCGTGAAGGGCCAGCTGTTGACTTTCGCGTCGCCGGGCACGCGCGTGTCGATCCGTGCAAGCTCCTTGCCGGCGGCGTCATAGCGGATGATCGCGAAGTCGAGCAGGTGGGGCACGAGATAGGTACCGTCCGCCTGCTTCCGCGTCATCCGCGACTGCATGTGGGCGTTTTGCTTTTGGCAGGCCAGAGAGAACTCCACTTTCACGGAACCGTCCGGGGCGAGCTCCAAAAGCCGCGGGTTCGGCCCGGCCTCCGTCAGCACGTAGCTTCCTTCCGGCGTCTTCTGGATGCTGTTCACCTCGTCCTGTGTGCCGTCGTACCGCCAGACGATCTCATCCGCACCGCCGTTTGCGGCCCGCTTGATCTCGACAGCCGCGCCCTTTGGTGTGCTGGCGCCCTTCGACAACGCCAGGAGCACGTTGCCGTCCGGAAGCACCCAGCCCTCGCGGGTCGCGGCCGGCCAAGACCACTCGACCACGCCCTCGGGATGGTCAGGCGTGATGTCGACGATGGCGGTCCGGCCTCCGCAGACGAGGATCCGCCGCGAACCGCCCATCGCATCAGCCGCATCGAGGCCGCCCGCCATGCAGGCGGCCACACCAACCAACAGCATCGCCACGAAAGACAAACTGCGTTGCGAAACAAACCCGGCGCGATGGTAGTGCATGGAACAAGCCCTCCTAGAGACTATCGACCTCACCCTATCACGACCCGCTCGCCGCCGATTACGCGTTGCTACCGAAAACGTTGCCAAAAACACCCCTGTCAACGGGACGGTAGACTGAGGCCGTCATGATCGCTCGTCAGTCACTCAAGCCAGTTGACTCTTCACCGCGGGCACTCGACGTGCCGCGAGCGGTGGGTCGCCGCGTGGCGCTGCTCGTGGAAACGTCGAAGGCTTTCGGACGCGGCGTGCTGCGGGGCGTGAGCCGCTGGCTACGGGATCACGAGCCGTGGAGCCTCTACGCCGACGAACGTGGCTTCGAGGAGGGCGTACCGCCGGGGCTCGAGGCCTGGCAGGTCGACGGGGTCATCTCCCGCGTGCCGCAGGACCGCCTGCCGGCGGCATGGCGACGGGGCGAGGTACCGCTGGTGTCGCTGCGGTGGGAGGAGGGCTGCGGCCCGTCGCCCGGCATCCATGCCGATGAGGCCGCCATCTCGCGGGCTGCCGCCGACCACCTGCTCGACCAGGGATTCACCCAGCTCGGTTTCTGCGGTGTCCGCACCCGCTGGTCGCATCTCCGCGAGGAGGCTTTCGCATCGTATGCCGCTGCCCGCGGTGCCACGGTACATGTCTTCGACTCGCCACAGGCCAACCAGATGGGCATGCGAGTTGATGCCGTGCCGGCCATCGCCCGCTGGATCGAATCGTTACCGCGGCCGATGGGCATTATGGCGGCCTACGACGTCAGGGCACTGGAGGTGCTCGACGCCGTGCGGTCGCTCGGACTCGCATGCCCCGACGACGTGGCCGTGATCGGCGTGGATGACGACGAGGTGCTCTGCAATCTCGCGTCGCCGAATCTCTCGAGTGTGAACCAGAACCTGGAATGCATCGGCTTCGAAGCGGCGAGGCTGCTCACGGCACGGATGAATGGCGAGGCCGTCAACGCAGACAGCGTGTTCGTGCCACCCCTGGGAGTGAGCGTCCGCCGCAGCACCGACGTCCTGTCAGTTGACGATCCCGACGTGCGGCTGGCCCTGAGGCTCATCCGCTCCAAGGCCTGCGACGGCCTTACCACCGAGCAGGTCGCCGGGGTCACGAGTCTCTCTCGGCGGTCACTCGAGCGGCAGTTCTCGCGGGCGATCGGCCGCTCGCTCCACGACGAGATCATCCGCACGAAGCTGCTCACCGCCCGCCGTCTGCTCGCCGACACCGATTTCAAGCTGGCGGTAATCGCCGCCCGTTGCGGCTTCGCCCATGCGGCGCAGCTGTGCAACGTGTTCAAGAAGACCTTTGGTCTCACCCCCACCGAGCACCGCCGCCAGTGCCAACCGTGGACGAAGCCGCCAACGTGAAAAGACGAGCCTTCCGATGACGCCCACTCCCCTGACCGACCCCACAGCGATCTACCGCTACCGCGAATCGCTCGCCGCGGTCGATGCACTCACCGCCGCGATCGTCCATCTCGACCTTTTCACGGGGCTTGCCGACAGCCCGGCGGACCTGGCCACGATCTGCCAGAGGTTCGCGATCCACCCGCGGCCGGCCGACACGCTCTGCACGCTCCTGGTCGGCAACGGCCTCTTACGACGCGACGGCAATGGCATCCTGCACGTCACCGACACCGCGCAGGAGTTCCTCGTGGCGGGCTCGCCATCCGATGCGCGTCCCTACTACGCGAGCATCGCCGACAAACCTGGCGTCGCCGACTTCCTCACCGTGCTGCGGACCGACCGCCCCGCCAACTGGCCAGGCGAGGAGGGGGAGGCCGACTGGCATGCCGCGATGCGTACCGAGGCGTTCGCCGAATCGTTCACCGCGGCGATGGACTGTCGCGGCCGTGTTCTTGGGCCGGGGCTGGTCGCGGCCCTTGCCGGGACCAAGCCCGGGAGTCAGCCCCACCGGTTGCTCGATGTCGGCGGCGGATCGGGCGTGTATTCAATCGCGGTGGCCCAATCTTTCCCCCAGGCACGCGCGACGGTCCTTGAAGCGTCGCCCGTCGATCGGATCGCGCGGCGGACGATCTCTGCCGCAGGCCTCAATGGCCGGATCGACGTCGTGACAGCGGACATGTTCACCGACTCGTGGCCAGCTGACCACGACACGCACCTGTTCTCGAACGTGCTCCACGACTGGAACGAGGCCGATTGCCGTCGGCTGCTCGCGAAGAGCGTGGCGGCACTCCCGCACGTTGGCCGCCTGCTCATTCACGATATGCTGCTCGATGACGACAAGTCGGGCCCACTGTGGGCGGCCGAGTACTCCGTGCTGCTCACGACGGTGACGCAGGGGCGACTCTACTCAGCGGCCGAGATCGGCAGCTGGCTGGCCGATCTCGGCATGCGGATCGTGGACCGCGGCCCGACGGCCCTCGGCCGCAGTGTGCTTATCGCAAGCCGCGGCTGAAGAATGCGAAAAACGCAAGTTGAAAACATGCCCCCACGAGGATCCCGCGAGGGGTTGCCCGTGCCCCGAGAGCCGGCGTTGCTGACAAGCGCAGGCAGGATGCCGGAGCGCAGTCAGCATCGAGTGAGCGAAGGCCAGGATGGCCGTAGCGAACGTCCGGCGACGGGGCACGGGCAACCCCGAGCCACAGGCGGACGGTGCAAGCTCACGCCGCTTCCACGCCCGGGCTCTCGCCGAAGTAATACTTCTTCGCGTCGGGGTTCGTCAGCACCTCCTGCGCCGTGCCGTGACAGAGCACCTTGCCGGCGCGAACGACATAGCTGCGGTCGGTGATCGCCAGCGTCTCCCGCTCACGGTGGTCGGTGATCAGGATCGAGATGCCGGTGTCGCGCAGCCCCGTGATCACTTTCTGGATCGAGTGGATCGTGACCGGGTCGATGCCGGTGAATGGCTCGTCGAGCAGGATGATCCGCGGCTCCGTCACCAGGCAGCGGGCAATCTCGAGCCGCCGCTTCTCGCCGCCCGAGATGTAGTGCGACTTCGACTTGCGGATTCGCGTGATGTCGAATTGCTCTAAAAGCTCCTCACAGCGACGGCGGCGCTCCTTGGGAGCCATGCCGACCAGTTCCATGATCGCCAGCAGGTTCTGCTCGACGGTGAGTTTGCGGAACACGCTCTGCTCCTGCGCGAGGTAGCCCATGCCGCCGTCCCGCGACCTCTTGAACATCGGCCAGTGGGTGATCTCTTCATCGTCGAGGAGCACGCTGCCGGCGTCTGGCATGACCAGGCCACAGGTCATGCGGAAGCTGGTCGTCTTGCCGGCACCGTTGGGGCCCAGCAGGCCCACGATCTCGCCGGCCTCGACGTGGAAATCGACGCCGTCCACCACCCGACGGCGGCCGTAGGTCTTCACGAGGCCCGTGACGGACAACAGCGGCATCTGGTTCCTCCGTGAACTCTATCCTGGAACGCAATCCTGGGAACACGATCCTGGCACGTCGCCAGCCTCACCGCACGAACCGCATCCTCCCGAAGTTCGGCCACGAGGGCAATCGCAACTCGGCACCCCCAATTTTCACCGGCACGCTCCACCGGGCCGGGACGGCATGGGGCCAGAAAATGGCCATCGCCTTGCCGATGAGCAGGTCGCGGTCAACATGGTGCCCCTCCAGCCAGAGCCGACTGTCCTTGCTGGCGGCCGAGTTGTCGCCCAGCATGAAAAACTGGTCGGCCTCAAGGTCGAACTCCAGCCGATCCTCCTCCAGGATCTCGCCAGGACGGGCCCCCACGTCGATGGCGCCGATGTAATAGGTGTCACGGAGTACCCGCAGGTTTTTTACGCGGACGTCAGCCCCAGCCACACTGATGCCAACCGGCGCCAAATCGCTCGGCTCGTCTCCACCCGGCACGGTCACGACCGCTGCGGGACGGTTGAGCGGCACGTCATCGATCGTGCGGGTCCAGGCCGTGGGCTTGTCGAAGGCGATCCGGCGGCCATCGACGAAGAGCGACAGTTCATCGTCAACGTTGGCAAACAGGATCTTCCAAGACCCCTTCCCGCGGACCGGCGTGCGGCCGCGGGCGGCAGACTCACCCTCCCGGCCGCCAGCAATCATGAGCAGGGCGTCACCGGTGACAAGATCGATCTCGCAGCGGTGCGCGGCGGCGCCCTCCACGAGGTCGAGCATCAGCCGACCGCCATTCTTGTCAGCCGTTTCGCAGACCATCTCCAGAGCCAGATCGCCCACCCAGTGCGAGCGGGTGCCGATGGCGTTGTACGGCTGGAAATCATCGATCAGCGTGGGCCGCGCACGGCCGGCGAGCGATTCTCCCTGTCGTACTCCCTCCCACTCTTCGGCCGACGGAAAAAAGTGCCGGTAGCGGAGGACGGCAGGCGCGTCCGTAGACCCGCCCGACACGCTAAATGAACGGCCCTCGTCGGTGCTCGTCCAGAGGGCATTCGGTCCCTGCCCGCGGGGCGACCAGTCGCTCCAGCAGAGCGGCCACCCGGCCTTCTGCAGATCGGCCGAGACGTGGCGGCTGTCATGCACGCACTGCAGCATCGCCCGCATGGTGTCGGGCGGCTTGCGGGCGATCTCGGCCGCGGCGCCGTCGCGGCTGGTCCAGATGTCGCCACCGGCGATCGAGATCGTCTCTCCCGGCAGGCCGACGAGCCGCTTGATGTAGTTCGTCTTCGCCTCCTCGGGATACTTGAAGACGACCACGTCCCACCGCTTGGGCTCGGCAAAGTCGTAGGCGAACTTGTCCACGAGGATCCGGTCGCCGCTGAAGGACGGATACCGCGGGTCGTACCGCATCTGGCCACCCGAGCCCTCCACCAGCCGCATGCCATAGCCGCAGTTGGGGCACTTCGCCGCCGGCACCATCTTGCCCGCCAGCCGCGCCCGCAACTGGCCGATCGGACCTCGGTCGTTCTCAAGCTGCTCAATCCGACGTCGGCGGGTCGCCCGCTCCTCCAGCCCCATCCCACCGTTGAAATCGGTGGACTTCTCGACGGACTTGAGTGAGGCGAGTTCCCTTTCCAGCCGGGCTGCC
The DNA here is from genome assembly GCA_947459185.1 of Planctomycetaceae bacterium. Classification (GTDB taxonomy): domain Bacteria; phylum Planctomycetota; class Planctomycetia; order Pirellulales; family UBA1268; genus CAMCQY01. The sequence continues at coordinate 5,667 of CANHCU010000078.1, forward strand.
TCTGTCCGCAGGCTCTGCGACTGGTCGTCCTCTTCCGCACTGCAGCCGACGCGGAAGTCGCGGCCGCACGACTCGCAGACGAGGTCCTTGTGGCGGCCCATCAGTGTCGGCGCCATCGAGCCGGTCGGGATCACGAATGCCTCCGCCTCGAACGCCCGGAACAGGAGCGCCAGCGTGAAGGCGATCACGACCGATTCGACCGTTTCCCGACCGAAGCCGAGCGGACTTTTGACGACATCGCCCGGCCGCGGCGGGCTCGGCGCGGCGGCCACTGCGGAAGCCATCGCTTCGCCTGAGGCTGCCGCGGCACGGGATGGCTGGCTGGGTAGGCGGGGCATGATCGCTCCTGAGGCAGGGGCCGGCATGGATAGTGTAGAGGACAATCGTGCAGAATACTGGAATGCCCCGCTTCGAACACATCCGCCACAAGCCGCCCGAACGGCCAACAGCACCACGGGAATTGGTGGTCGCATGTCCGCCGATGCGGAGCCATGTCAACCTCTCGCACATCGTCCGCACCTGCGGCTGCTTTGGCGTACCGAGGGTGATCGCCTGCGGCGCGGCCAGGCTCCACGAGCGGATCGCGCGGGATGGTGCCGATTCGGTCGTGCTGGAGATTCATCGCAGCCTGCCGCCGGTGCTCGACCGCCTTCGCGACGAGGGCTATGAGATCGTGGGCTTGGAGCAGGCGACACACTCCGAGAGCCTGTTTGGGTTTCCTTTCGCCGCCCGCACCGTGCTCGTGGTCGGCAACGAACGGACCGGCCTGGAGGACGACGTGCTCGCCCGAATCGACCGCGTCGCGGAAATTCCGATGTATGGCCTGCCGCACAGCCTCAACGCCGCCACCTCGGCGTCGATTGCGATCTATGAATACTGCCGCTGGGTGGAAGCAGCGGGACAGACGTCCCCGCGGGCCCACGCATGACGCTGCTCATCGGCACCGATGAGGCGGGCTACGGGCCCAACCTGGGTCCGCTTCTGGTGGCGGCCACGGCCTGGCGGGTCGCCACTCGGGCCGAGGATGCCGAGGCGGTGCTCACCAAGGCCATGCTGGAGGTCGATGCGGCAACGGGAGCCAGCCGTAGCACGCCGCTGTGGGCCGACTCCAAACAGATCTATCGTGCCGGTGCGGGCTTCGACAGGCTCGAGCGCGGTGTCTTGATCGGACTCGGCCTTGCGTCCGGTGGACTGCCCGGCAGCTGGGCGGAGCTTACCGAGACCGTCGGACCGATCTCACCGCAGAACGGCTGCCGGAAAGAGTGGGAGAACCTCGCAACGCTCACCCTGCCCCGTGAGGCCGACGCCGCCGAGTGCATCGATCGAGTGATGGCTGTGCGCGATCTGCTCGCACGCCATGGCGTGGTGCTCGAGCAGATCGCCTGCCGCGGCATCTATCCCGGCCAGTTCAACGCACTGCTCGAACGCGGCCTCAACAAGTCCGACATCCTCTCCGCTGCCACGCTCGACCTGGCGGCCAGCCTGCGGGCCGTCGGTCCCGACGAGCCGGCGATCGTGTGGTGCGACCGGCACGGCGGCCGCAAACGGTATGGTGGACTGGTGGCACGCCACTTCGATGCCGCCCTTGTCCAGCCGCTGGAAGAAACACCCGCACGGTCGGCCTACTTGGTGCCAGTCAGTGACCGTCCCCCGATGCAGGCCTGTCGCATCGAGTTCTGCGTGGGGGGGGAATCACGGGCACCCGTGGCTCTGGCGAGCATGGCGGCGAAATATGTCCGCGAACTCTCAATGCAGGCCTTCAATTCGTTCTGGGCTGACCGCGTGCCGGGCCTGCGACCCACGGCCGGCTACCCGACCGATGCCCTGCGGTGGCGGCACGACGCCGCCGCGGCGATCGAGCAGGCGCACGTCGCCGACGACGACCTCTGGCGGCGTGCCTAACTTGCCCCGGCTGGCGGCGGAACGCACAATGCTCGGCATGGCAGCCCTCACCACCCATCTCTACATCGTCCGCCACGCCTGGGCCGAAGATCAGGGCCCGGGCATCGACGACCATTCCCGCCGGCTCACGAAAAAGGGGCGGAAGCGGTTCGCCGCCATGATGAAGAGCCTCTGCAAGGCCGGCATGCAGGTGGACATCGTGGCCACCAGCCCGCTCATCCGCGCCCGCGAGACCGCCGAAATCCTGGCCGCGGCGTTCGCCAACGCCCCGCCCGTGGAGGTGGTCGATGCCCTCGCACCCGCCTCCAACTGGCCTTCCCTCGTGGAATGGACGACCCAGCAGAATGCCGCCAGAGTCGCCTGGGTCGGGCACATGCCCTGCGTCGGCCGGCTGGTCGGCCTCATGATCGGCGACGGCTCCGCCTCGATCCGGATGCAGAAAGGGGCGGTCGCGTCGATCCGGCTCGACGACGGTCCAGGGCATCCCGGCGAACTGGAGTGGCTGGCCACCGAAGACATCGTCTGACTGACGGCTACCATTTCAAGCTTGGCGGCCTATGCTATAGGGCCTATACCGGGGATTTTCCGCCTTCGAATCGTCCGGGATTGACTCGATCACCGTCATAGCCAAAGGAACTGCTGCCGTGACACGCCATCGCTCCACATTCCGCGCCGGCCCGACCGCCACCGCCGCGCTGACTCTCTCGACGTCCGTCGCCGCGCTCATGGTCACACTCGTGATCACCCTTGTGGGCTGTGCGCCTTCCGGGCGAACCGGCTCGAAGGGTGAGGTCGTCGAGATCGAAACGATCGAGGCCATCCCCGCGGCAGACCAGGCCCAGAAGAACACCAAGGCCGTGGCGATCGACGAGGAAGCTGCCAAGGCGAAGAAGACCGTCGATGCGGCGACAGCCGCAGCCGATCTCGCGATCGCAGAGGCAGGCAAGACGATCGAGGGCAAGACAACCGAAGGGAAGGCCGAGGAACCGGCGGTTGTTGAGAAACAGCCTGTGATGGAGAAGCCGCAGGCCGAGCAGGTGGCCGTGGAGACGGCGGAGAAGAAGACCGAGGCGACTGCAACCGCACCTGCACCGGCACCTGCTGCAACTCCTGCCGCACCCGCTGCCACCGCCGCCGCTGACGCTGCCACGCCTGCAGCTACAGCCGCTCCTGCATCCTCCCGTGAACGCGTCGCGGCTCGTGAACGCGTCGCGCTGGGCGATCCGTCGCTGACAGCCGGCGTGCCGGGCAGCGGTCCGATCACGCTGGAACAGATCGACCAGTGGCTGGCCGACCCAAAGAACGCGGTTGAACTGGAGCCTGTTCTGCCGCTTGGACTCTCGCAGGGGGCGGCCCAGATCGACCGGGTGGGCCTCGAAAAGAATCCGCTCACACGCGCCAAGATCGAACTCGGCCGGCAGCTCTATTTTGACCCGCGGCTCTCGGTCGACTCGACCGTCAGCTGCGCCAGCTGCCACAGTCCAGCGGAGGGCTATTCCGCCAACACGAAGACGGGCGTGGGCGTCCGAGGCCAGCTCGGAGGCCGGAACTCGCCCGTGTCGTTCAACCGCATCCTGTCGGGCCCGCAGTTCTGGGACGGCCGGGCCGGGTCGCTCGAGGACCAGGCTGTCGGTCCGCTCCAAAATCCGATCGAGATGGGCTTCACGCATGAAGGCGTGGTAAAGCGGCTCGGTGAAATGCCGGTCTACAAGAAACAGTTCGAGACGATCTTCGGCGATCTCTCGATCGACCGCGTCGGTCAGGCGATCGCCGCCTTCGAACGGGCACTGGTCACGGCTCCCTCGCCCTACGACTACAACGAGCAATTGCAGTCGTTCGCCGCCCTCGACCCCGACGATATCGCCGAGGACGAGGACCTCGCGGCGAAGTATGCTGCGGCCAAGGCTGCAGTTGCGGCCCAGCCGATGTCGGACGAGGCCAAGCGCGGTCGGGAGATTTTCTTCTCCGAGAAGGGCAACTGCACCGCCTGCCACGTCGGTGCGAATCTTGCCGACGAGAACTACCACAACATCGGCATCGGCATGGACAAGCCGGACCCCGACGTGGGCCGCTTCGCCGTCACAAAGGATCCGGCCGACACCGGTGCCTTCAAGACGCCGACGGTTCGCAACGTCGCCTTGAGCGGTCCCTACATGCATGACGGTTCGGTCGCGACGCTGGAGGAGGTGGTGGAGTGGTACGACAAGGGCGGCCATCCCAACCCGCACCTGAGCGCGAAGATCCGGCCGCTCAAGCTCTCTGCCCAGGAGAAGGCCGACCTCGTCGAGTTCATGAAGGCCTGCACGGGTCCGACGCCGACGGTCGAGACGAGCCGACTGCCTGCCGGGGATTGAGCCGGTCTGGCCATGAGCACGAAGAAACGTTCCCTGCTACCGCTCTCAGAAGCCCGCCGGCCGCTCTATGCCGGCATCGATCTCGGCGGTACCAACATCAAGGCAGCGCTGGTCGATGACGACGGGCGAATGGTCGCCTTTCACACGGAGCCGACGCACGCGGAACGGGGCCCCGAGGATACCGCCGCGCGGATGGGCCGGATGGTGCACACGCTCGCCGGCATGGCAGGCATCGCCACGAGTGACATCGCTCGCGTTGGCCTGGGCACGCCAGGCCCACAGGATTTGGCGACGGGCGTGATCCTCCGCGCGGGCAACCTGCCCGGCTGGGACAACTTCCCGATCCGTGACCGTGTGGCGGTGCACTGCGGCCACGAGGTGACCTACGCCAACGATGCCACCGCCGCGGCCTACGGCGAATTTTGGGTTGGATCGGGCCGCGACTACGACAGCCTGATCCTGCTCACGCTGGGCACGGGCGTGGGCGGCGGCATCATCATCGACAACGCATCGATCGACGGTGCCCACAGCCATGCCTCGGAGTTTGGCCACATCATCGTCGATACGGCCGCGACTGCGCGGATCTGCCCGTTCGGCCACAGCGGCGATCTTGAGGCCTACTGCAGCGCGACAGCCCTGAAAGCCAGGGCCCGCGACGCGATTCCCCAAAACACGGAGAGTTCGCTCTCCAAGGCAGTCTCGGCAGGCGAGGAACTCACGCCGATCCTGATCTCGCGGGAGGCGGCCGCAGGCGATCCGCTCGCCACCGACCTCATCATGGAGACCGCGCGCTGGCTGGGGATCGGCATCGTCACGCTCATGCACACGCTCGACCCGGAGGCGGTGCTGATCGGCGGCGCGATGACCTTCGGCGGCGAAGAAGCCCCCGTCGGCAAAGCCTTCATCGAGCGGGTGCGAGCGGAGGTGAGGTCCCGCGCGTTTCCGCTGCTGGCGGAAAAGACGATTATCCGCTTTGCAAGCCTGGGAGGCGACGCCGGCTCGATCGGGACCGCCGGATTGGCGCGACGCAACGCAACTCGCTGACGCCGCCCGTATTTCCCTTGCTGGCGCTGCGGGCTTGGATGCACGCCCCTCCCCGGCATGCGTGGGAAGTCCTGAAACATCCGGATACTGAGGAGCCGGTCGGAGGCACGCGCAGGAGTCCGGTGAATTCTGCGACTCACGAGCGATGCACGATTCGTCCAAGAGCCTCCCGTAGCAGAATCCGCCGGCGACGAGCATGCCGCAGCCGGCGAGGCTGTGTTCACGAAAAAGCCACTGCGACGAGACTTCTGCCGTCCCGGCGGGCCTCACGATGAAACGCCCGTGTATCGGTGGGTAAATTCCCCATCCATCGGGCCGGAAACTCGTCTACAATCCTCGCATGAGCATCGACTGCAAGCACATCCGTAACTTCTCCATCATCGCCCACATCGACCACGGCAAGAGCACGCTTGCCGACCGGCTCCTCGAAAGCACGGGTACCGTTGAGAAGCGTCTCCTCAAGGCGCAGATGCTCGACGATATGGAACTGGAACGGCAGCGGGGCATCACGATCAAGGCCCGGGCCGTCCGTATGGAATGCCGGCACAAGGGGGAGCTCTACGAGCTCAACCTCATCGACACGCCGGGCCACGTCGACTTCCACTACGAGGTCTCGCGGAGTCTGGCTTGCTGCGAGGGCGCGGTGCTGCTGGTTGACGCGTTTCAAGGGGTCGAGGCCCAGACGGTCGCCAATGCCTACGCGGCGATCAACCAGAATCTGGCGATCGTGCCGGTGATCAACAAGGTCGATCTCGTGCACGCACGGGTCGACGAGGTGCTCACCGAGATGGAGCAGAGCCTCTCGATCGACCCCACGGAGGTGATCAAGGCGAGCGCGAAGACGGGCATCGGCATCGATGATCTCCTCGCCGCGATCGTCGAACGGATCCCGCCCCCCACGGGCGATCCGCAGGCTGTCTTGCGGGCGTTGATCTTCGACAGCCACTACGACAGCTATCGCGGCGCGATCACGTATGTCCGGCTCATCGACGGCACGGTGAAGAAGGGGCAGAAGATCCGCTTCCTCGAAACCGGCGTGACGCACGAGGTGCTGGAACTCGGCCAGTTCGTACCGCAACGGCGGGCTTGCGAGGAACTGGTAGCCGGCCAGGTGGGCTACCTGGTCTGCAACATCAAGGACGTCAAGCAGGTTCACATTGGCGACACGGTGACGATCCCCGGCGACCATGCGGCCTCGCCCATGCCGGGCTACAAGCCGCCCCAGCGGATGGTCTATTGCGGTCTCTATCCTTCCGAGGGGGAGAGCTTCGAGGAACTCCGCGACTCGCTGGAAAAGCTGGCAATCAACGATCCATCATTCGAGTTCTCGCCGGAATCGAGCGAGGCGCTTGGCTTCGGCTTCCGGTGTGGATTCCTGGGCCTGCTGCACATGGAGATCATCCAGCAGCGGCTCGAGCAGGAGTCCAATCTCGACCTCGTGCAGACGGCGCCCAACGTCACCTACCAGATCCTGAAAACCGACGGCGAGACGATCAACATCAGGAACCCGCAGGACGTACCCGACACGGGCGAGATTGAGGAATTCCGTCAGCCGATCGTGCGGACCAACTTCCTGACGCCCGTCGAGCACATCGGCCCGATCATGCAGCTGTGCACCGACCGCCGCGGCGTCTATCTCAAGACCGAATACCTCTCGCCCACGCGGGCGATGCTCACCTTCGACCTGCCGCTGGCCGAGGTGATCTACGACATGCACGACAAGCTCAAGAGCGTGACGCGTGGCTACGGCACGATGGACTACGAGCTGGTCGGCTATTTCCCTGCCGACCTGGTCCGCCTCGACATCCTCGTCGGCGGCAAGAAGGTCGACGCGCTCTCGATCATCTGCGACCGCCGCGACGCCGACCGCCGCGGCCGGGCGATCGTGAAGAAGCTCCGTGGCGAGATCGACCGCCACATGTTCGAGGTGGCATTGCAGGCGGCGATCGGCACGAAGGTGATCGCCCGCGAGACGATCTCAGCGATGCGGAAGAACGTCACCGCGAAGTGCTACGGCGGCGACATCTCCCGCAAGAAGAAGCTCTGGGCCAAGCAGAAGGAAGGCAAGAAGCGGATGAAGAGCGTGGGCTCGGTAGACATCCCGCAGAAGGCCTTCATGGCGGTGCTCGACACCGGCGCCGAGCGGACGTGAGCAGGCGTTTGCCGGCGAGAAGGCCGCGTGGCTCGGTCAGGGAGCTACCGGCACGAGCCTGACCTGCCGGATGTCACAGGCGGCCTGCTTGGCGATCTGCTTCGGCATGATCCGCAGCGTGTGCTGCCCGGCCACAAGTGGTCCGACGCGGCCGACAACTCTGTCGCGAAAGTCCTGAAAGCCGCCCGTGGCCTCAACCGTGAACTCGAGCGGATCGGCCGCCGCCTGCCGCCCGGCATCGACGGCGACCGTCATCACGCTGCCCCCCTGCCCCGGACCGCAGCCCTGCAGCACCTCCACGTCAAACGTGCCTGCCTGTGCGACCGTAAACGACCAGACGGCGGCATCGGTGGGCCGGGTCCAGAAGCCGAGGGTCTGCTTCTTCTCGGCCGGCTCGTACCGCAGCGCCGTTCCCTGCACGGTGGCGTCTCGGCCGTGCAGCGTCACGACGCCATCTTCAGCCTGAATCGGGGGCTTGCCCTCGCACACGGGCGTCAGTGTCACCGTCTTCACTTGCACGCCATCCACCTGCCGTGTGCATCGGACCGCGAGGGGTCGGGGCTTCGTGTCGGCCACGTACAGCCGTCCGAGCGACTGCGTGGTATCGCGATCGACGCTGCCCGTCGTGTCCAGCGTGCCCACGACCTTCGCCGCGTCACACGCGACCTCCACCTCGGAGCCGGCCGGCCCGGCGTTGGCGTAGGTCAGCGACACTTCGTACATGCCCCAGCGGGTGGGCGTGTAGTCCCAACTGCACTGGTTCGTCTCGTCGCCGACGACGCGGTCAGCCGTCGCGGTGAAGATGATCCGGCCATCGTCCTCCTGCCGGACGCCCTCGCCACCAGCCGATCGCGACGCGCAGAGAACCGTCACCACCATCGAGAACAGGATTGCTCGGACCATCAATTGACCTCTGGGAAGTGAAGAAAACGTGAGACCTGCTCTCACGACTCCAACGGGAAGACACACTCAAGCCCTTTGAATCGCATGAAATCACGATCCGCGGTGTGCACCGTCGCCTTGTGCGCCATCGCTATGGCCGCCACCTGGGCGTCGGTCACGAGGTTTGGACTGGCGGCCTGGATGCCGCGCAACAGGTCGAGAACACGCGTGACGTGGTCATGGTCCGGCTGCAACACTCGGGTGACGCTGCGATCGAGCCACGCGGCCACGTGCTTCGACACCTGATCAAGCGACAGCGGACGCTCGAACGCCCGCGTGCTTGTGCCGATCCGGATGAATGCGAAGATCACCGGATGCACGAGACCGATGGTCTCGCTTCCGGAAAGGGACGTCTCCCACCACGTCCTCGCCCGATCATGAAACGGCGAACTGCCGTCGTATGCATAGAGCAGCAGGTTGGCATCCGGAACGATCATGGCTCGCTGGCGGCCGGCCGGAGGCGGCGACTGAGTTCGAGAAACGCCTGCACGTCGAGTTCGTCGCCGAGTTCCTGCAGCCGTGCTGGGTCGATGCCAGCCCGCAGACCCATGGGCTGCGACTCGACCCGAAATGGCGGCTGTGCCTCGCCAACGATCGTCCCGGCCAAGCCACGTCGCACCGCCTGGTTGAGCGTGGCTTTCAGGCTCTGCCCACTCTGCTGCATCGCCAGCCGCAGCAGTTGCTCGACGTCGGCATCCACAGTGATGGTGGTTCGCATGAAGGCATCATAGCATCAACATTTCGTGACATCAAGATGCTCGCCAGCATCGCCTTCAACGGTCCGCAACACCCAGCGAACGCCAGCCGGCCCGGCGGGCGGCGGCGACGTCGAGCTCCGGATCGTCACCGACGAGCAGCACCTCGTCCGGCCCGCAGCCGAGCCGCCGCTCGACCCAGCGAAAGAATTCCGGCGCCGGCTTCCGCCAGCCGATCTCCGACGACGCAAACACATGCGGCACCCACGAGAGCGGCTCCAGCCGCTCGGCGATCGCGAGCAGCCGCTCATCGAAGTTGCTCGCCAGCGCCACCGTCACGCCAGCGTCGATCGCCTGCCGCACAAGGGCGCGGCCGTGCACCAGCGGCTGCCAGGCCTCGACCCGGCCGAAGTGCTCCCAGAGATCGGCGAAGATGGCCCCTGAGACAGCCTCGCCACCGAAGACATCGTCAACGATCGCGTGCCAACGCTCGGCCTCGCGACCGCGGCTGGTGGCAAACGCCGGCACCGCCGCCGCATCGACCATCTCCTGACGCCGCCAGGCCGCCTTGAACCGCTCCTGAATGACAGCCGCGTCAACTGTCAGGCCATGCCGTAAGGCAGCCTGCTGATAGGCCACCGCCACCGACGGACTCGGCTCGACGAGCGTGCCCACCACGTCGAACACGACCACGCCCACACCCGCCGGCGGAAACACAGTTCCTGGCCATGTCTCCACCAGAGCCGTGTCAGCCGTCGTCATGGGAGTTCCAGTGGAGCTACCGCCGCGGGATCAGACCCAGATCGAGACCGAAGACGAACATCATCAGGCTCAAGATGAGGGCCAGTCCAAGGTAGGAGAGCACCGCCACCACCTTCTCGCTCGGCGGCTTGCCGCGGATCCATTCGTACACCAGAAACACCATATGCCCGCCGTCCAAAACGGGGATGGGCAGAAAATTCACCACCGCGAGATTCGCGCTGAGCATCGTCAAAAACAGCAGAAAGTGGCTGAATCCCTCCTCCGCCGACTTGCCCGCCTGCTTGGCGATCTCGATCGGCCCCCCGAGCAGGCGGGGGCTGATCTGGTTGCTCGTCAGCTTGTGGAGGAAGCGGTAGACGAGCGACAGGTTTTCGAAGGCCTTGCGGCTGCCCCGCGACAGCGCGTCAAAAAACGAACCGGCCCGCACGATCTCATAGACCGGCTCGAACACGAGCCCGCGGTCCACCACAAACTGATCGTCGGCGTCCTTGGTGGTGAGTTCCACGGTGCGTCGCGTGCTGCCGCCGGCTGCATCGGCCGCCGACTCGACCTCAACCGCCAGCTTCGTCCCCTCGCGCACCTGCTGGAGCACCGATGCAACGTAGGGCCAACTCGGCGACTTCGCCGACAGTTCGAGCCCTGCCTCGGCCGCCGGCTCCCTTTGACCAGGCTCGACGAAGGCCACGCGGACCACCCGCTCGCCCGAACGAATCCCGGCTTCCGCCGCAGGACTGCCGACTTCGACAGCCGCCACGGTCGCATCGACACCGATCGCCGCGCCGATCGCGGAGAGCGACACCGGACTCGATGGCCACCGCGGATCCTCGATCCAGGTCACCACGCGGGGCTCGACCTCCACGTCAACTGCCGTGCCGGCGCGGTCGAGCGCGAGCTTCACCTTGGCGCCGGCCTTCCCGCGCAGCCGCTGGTCAAGTGCCAGCGGGTCACCCACCGGCTCGCCATCGATCGCGGTGATCATGTCGCCGGGCTTGAGTCCGGCAGCCGCCGCGGGCGAGTCGTCCTGCACCGCCTTGATCGGCCCGGCAGTCATCACGAGCCCCGTCGTCCGGGCCGCCTGAGGCGGCAGCGTCACCATCAGTCTCTCGGCGGCCGCCTGGCCCGGCTTGGCCCGCCGTTCCACCGACAGCTGCGCCGCCTTGTAGGGCTGCCGCGACAGCGCTGTGATCAGTTCGGCGTAGGTCTTCACCGGCGTGCCATCGACACCGCGGATCGTGTCGCCCGCCTCCAGCGGCGGCACGGCCTTCCCCGCGGAGCCCGGCAGCCCGTCGGCCAGATCGGCCGGCAGCGTTACGGAGAACGGGCTCGTCACTCCCACCGTGGGCACGCCCAGATCGGTGTCCGGATGGAGCGTGACCGTCCGCGTCGAGTCGTCGGCCGGCCGATGGATCGTGAACTCCACTCCCTTGACCGCATCGCCGAGCGTCACGCCGTTGCGAAGGTCGGTGAAGATCGGGTTCTTGCGACCGCCGATCGCGGTGATCTGGTCGCCCGTCCGCAGGCCGGACCGCCAGGCCGCGCCGCCGGGCCGCACGCTCGAAAGCTCGCAGGTCATCTCGCGCACGCCCAGGCCCAGCGCCCACGACGCCATCAGTACCGCGAAGATCACGTTCATGATCACGCCGGCGGAGATGATCGCCATCCGCTCGGGCACGCTCTGGGCGGGATAGCTCCGCGGATCCCAGGCGGGATGGGGGTCGGAGGTCGGCTCCGCAGGCAGGTCGCCCGACTCGAGCGCCGCCCGTGCGCGGTGGGCCTCCTCGGCGGCAGCGGCAGGATTGTCGTCCTGGCCGAGCATCTTCACGTAGCCCCCGAGCGGCAACGCGCCGATGCCGTATTCCGTTTCGCCCCACTTGAAGCTAGCCAGTTTCATGCCGCCCACGTCGAAGCCGAGAAAAAACTTCTCGCACTTCACGCCGCAGGCCTTTGCCACGAGGAAGTGACCGAGCTCGTGCACGAAGATCACAAACCCCAGGCCGAGTGCCACCTGCATGATCACCCACCAGCTTGACGGCTGGATGATCCACTCGAACCAGGTTCCTGCGGCAAAACACGCCGCCGCCATCAGACACATGCCCACTTCACGACCTCCTGCCTGGCCCATGCATCGAGTCGACGGACATCGTCGAGTGACGGATCGGGCTGAAATGGGTGCTCGTCGAGCACCCGCGCACAAACCTCTGCAATGTCGGTGAACCTGATCGCGCCGTCCAGAAATCCGCGCACCGCCTCCTCATTGGCGGCGTTGAGCACGGCACCGGCGGTGCCACCCCGCGCGGCTGCCTCGTGCCCCAGCCGCACGGCCGGAAAACGATCGGGATCCGGCGGGGCGAAGTCGAGCGTCATGGCCTGCGCAAAATCGAACCGCCGTGTCGGGCCGTCGATCCGCTCCGGATACGAGAGCGCATATTGGATCGGCAGCCGCATGTCGGGCGGGCTGAGCTGCGCGATCACCGAGCCATCCACAAACTCCACCATCGAGTGGACGATCGACTGCGGATGGATGAGCACCGCCAGCTTCGCCGCCGGCTGGCCGAAGAGCCACCGCGCCTCGATCAGCTCCAGAGCCTTGTGCATCATTGTGGCGGAGTCGATCGTGTTCTTCCGGCCCA
>CANHCU010000079.1 GCA_947459185.1 Planctomycetaceae bacterium
CTGCGTGAAGGCCCGCCCCAGCGGATGCTCGCTCGAGCCCTCCAGACTGGCCGCCTGAAACAGCAGCGTCCGGAATGGTTCCTGCGCGAGCGAGTCTGGGGCCGCGGCTGCTTCATCGACGGCGACCGGGCGGCCGTCGGCGGCCATTGCGACGGCCGACACGATCCGTGGCCGCCCCTGCGTGAGCGTGCCTGTCTTGTCGAAGACGATCGTGCCGGCACGAGACAGCTTTTCCATCGCCTCGGCCGAGCGGGCGAGGATACCGGATCGGGCGCCCCGACCGATCGCCACCGTCATTGCCAGTGGAGTCGCCAGACCCAAAGCGCACGGGCAGGCGATCACGAGCACGCTCACAGCCGACAGGAGCCCCAGCGTCATTCGCGGCTGCGGTCCAATCGCCGACCAAGCCATGAAGGTGGCGACCGCGATCGCCAGCACGATCGGCACGAAAATCCCGGAGATTCGGTCTGCCAACTGCTCGATCGGCGCCCGTTTCTCATGTGCCTCTCGGACGAGCCGGGCGATCCGGGCCACGAGCGCGCCATCGGCTGCCGTGTCGGCCTCGATGACGATCGCCCCGGAGCCGTTGATCGCCCCGCCGAGCACGCGGTCGCCGATCGACCGTGCCACCGGCATCGGTTCGCCTGTCAGTAAGGATTCGTCGCAGGTGGTTGCGCCTTCACGGATGATTGAATCGGTGGGGATTCGGCCACCGGGTTTCACGCGGAGCAGGTCGCCCTTTTTCACCAGCGCCAGCGGAATCGTCTCGCCCCCCGGCTCCCGCTCGGCCGTCGGAGGGGTCAGGTCCATTAGTGAGCGGATGGCGGCGGTCGTGCCGCGGCGGGCCCGGCTCTCGAGCAATTGTCCGAGAAGCACGAGCACCACGATCATGCCGGCCGATTCGAAGAACACCTCGACGCTCCCGTCGGCCCGGCGGAACGCGTCGGGAAAAATGCCCGGTGCGAAGGTGGCTATCGCGCTTACTGCCCAGGCCATGAGCACGCCCAGGGTGATGAGCGAAAACATCGTCGGTCGGCCGTGGCGGAAGCCGGCGAGGCCGCCCGAGAGAATCGGCCAGCCTCCCCAGAAGACGATCGGTGTGGCCAGGAGCAGTTGCAGCCAGTTACCAGCCTGGCCGGCCAGCCAACTTGGGAGCAGGCCGCGGTGCCCACCATTCAGAGGATCGTGTCGGCCGTGCCCGAGCATGCCCAGCATCGCCACGGCCATGAGAATCGCGGCGAGCCCGCTGCAGATCAGGAGCCGTCGCAGGTCGTCGCTTTGGCTGCTTGCGGCGCCGGCCTCCTGCCCGATCGGTTCAAGCGGCATTCTGCAGATGCTGCAGGTGCCAGCGGAACTGCTCGTCACCTGCGGATGCATCGGGCACCGCCAGCCGAATTCCCCGGCCGCTGCCTTGGCGCAGCAAGGCTTGACGACCGCAGGCTCGAGCGCAGGCTGAATGACGTCGAGTTGCATGGCGGTTTCCTGAATGAAAAGGTGCCAGCCACCAAATCTGGGCAAGATGGGTGTTTGGCTTACCTGGATTACTCAATTTTGGTGGCTGGCACCATTTTTATCAGGTGGCTGTGGCAAGGCTGTCGAGCAGGCGGGTTGCGGCGCCGGAATCGATCGCCGCTTCGGCGGCTGCCCGGGCTGCCGGCAGGTCGGCGACCCGGGCCGCCGCCCAGAGAACGGCGGCGGTGTTGAGCACGACGACATCGCGGCGAGGCCCCTTCACGCCCGCGAGCACGTCGCGGATCGCCGCTGCGCTCTCGGCAGGGCCGGCCACCGAGAGCTCCTCGAGACGGGCAACCGGCTGCGTCGTGATGCCAAAGTCCTCGGGCGTCCACCGCGAACGGGTGGTCGCACCGGCTGACACGTCGATCACGTCGGTGGGACCAAACAGACTGATCTCGTCGAAGACTTTCGCGTTCGTGTCGTCGCCGACATGGCCCGAGACGACAAGCGTGCGTTTCGCGCCAAGCAGCCGAGCGGCTTCGGCCAGTGGTTCCCGCGCGGCGGCCCGGCCGACCCCGATCACCTGCACCGATGCGCCGGCCGGATTGCAGAGCGGCCCGACGAGGTTGAAGACGGTCGGACGCCCGAGTGACCGCCGCAGCGGACCGACGCGGGCCATCGCCGGATGATGCACCGGCGCGAGGCAGAAACAGAAACCGAGGTCAGCGAGGTGCCGTGAGGCCGTCTCGGGCGGCACACCGACCGCGACGCCCAACTGCTCCAGCACGTCGGCAGAGCCGGTGCGGCTGGTCACCGCGCGGTTGCCATGCTTGGCCACCGGCAGCCCGGCCGCCGCCGCAACGATCGCCGCCGCCGTCGAGATGTTGAACGATCCGCAGCCGTCGCCTCCGGTGCCGCAGGTATCGGCCACGATCGCGCGCGTGGTCCGAACGGGGAGCATCCGGCCCCGCAGCGCCTCGGCCACACCGGCGATCTCGTCGGCCGATTCGCCGAGGTCGGCCAGCGCCAGCAGCCACTGGCCGAAAAGTTCCAGATCGACCGTCCCCTCCAGAACGCCGTCTACCAGCTGCCGCGTCTCCCCGCGGCTGGCGTGGCTTCCCTCCCTCAGGCGGGCGAGTGAATCGGAAATGTCAGAGGTGTCTGCCGGTTGATCCATGGAAATCTCGCAGGAGCCGTCGTGCCGGACGGAGCAGACAGCATGGTGTGTCGGTTTCAGCTAGGATTGAACCCAGCTAGCCTACCCCATGAACCGATCGCAGCGAATCACCTCGACGCCAACTCCATCATGCCCGTGATACAGCCCCGCAAGGTGATCCTGGATGTCGATCCCGGGATCGACGACGCCGTCGCCTTGACCATGGCCCTCTTCGATCCGCGGCTGGATGTGTTGGCTGTCACCGCAGTCGGCGGCAACGTGATCTCGGAGCAGGCCACCGGCAACCTGCAGGCGATCGTGGCGTATCTCGATCCGCCGCGTCTGCCGCGGATCGGAATCGCCCCCAACGACACTGCGCTTCCAGAAAAGCCGTTCAACATGCACGGCGGGGACGGGCTGGGCGGCATCGATCTGCCGCGGGCCCAACTGCACGGCGGGCACGTGGCGGAGAAGGTGATGTGGGAGACGATCCGCGCGAATCCCCGCGAGGTCACAATCATCGCGCTGGGGCCGCTCACGAATCTCTCCCGGTTGCTGAGGCGGGATCCTTCGATCGCCGAGATCATCGACCGGGTGATTATCGCTGGCGGCACGGCGCATGGAGCCGGCAACGTCACGCCGGTCGCCGACCTCAACTTCTACTGCGATCCGCCGGCAGCTCGGCATGTGATCCGCGAGCCGCTCACGAAGTCGCTGGTGCCGCTTGAGACCACCAGCCAGGTGATGCTCGAGTTTGATTTCCTGGAACAGGTGCCGGACGAGACGTCACGGGCCGGCCTGCTGCTGCGGCGCATGTT
The DNA here is from genome assembly GCA_947459185.1 of Planctomycetaceae bacterium. Taxonomy (GTDB): domain Bacteria; phylum Planctomycetota; class Planctomycetia; order Pirellulales; family UBA1268; genus CAMCQY01. The sequence continues at coordinate 3,430 of CANHCU010000079.1, forward strand.
GCCGCACACCTTCCGGGCGCATCGCCAACTGCTCGGCAGCGAGGGGGTTTGGCTGCACGACGTGGTGGCGCTCGTGGCGGCGACGAACCCCGAGCTTTTCGAGCGGACGGCGATCGTGGCCGACGTGGAGACGGCTGGCGACCTCACGGCAGGCATGCTGGTGATCGACCGCCGACAGGTTCGCCAGCAGCGGCCCAACGCCGATCTGTTCGTCAACTGCGACGTTTCCGCGGTGAAGGACTGCATCCTGCGGTCGCTGGCCACCGCCGCCGCCGCGACGTAAGCCGCCCGTGTCGTGCGCGAACACAGACTGCATCGCAGGATGCGATGCGCAGCACCAGCAAACTGCGTTTGCCAAGCAACTGGCTGAGGACAGGCATCCGCCTGTCAGGGCGACACGATGTCGTGTTTCGCGTGAAGTAGAACGGCAGGATGCCGTGTCGTGCGTCTTTACTTGCCCTCGAACTGCTCGCGGCTGGCGACTGGCAGCCGCAGGGAGATCCGTTCGCCATTGCGAAAGACGTTGAGCGTCACCGTGCTGTTGGTGGGCGTCACGCTCACGAGGCTCACCAGGTGATCGTCGTCCTCGATCGCCACACCGTCCACTTCCAGAATCACATCGTCGGCCTGTACGCCCGCGACATCGGCGGGAGAACCTGTGGTGACTCCCGACACGTGCGCCCCAACCGCCCGCACCATGCCGAGGCGGTTGGCCGCCTTCTGCGTGAAGACGCGGTCGAGCGTGACGCCGAGATAGGCCCGCGATACAGAGCCCGTTTCCACCAGTTGCTTCGTCACGAACATCACCATCGATATCGGGATGGCGAAGCCGATCCCCTCGCTGCCGCCGGAATTGCTGGCAATGGCGGTATTGAGTCCGACCACTTCTCCGCGGAGGTTCACCAGCGGCCCGCCGCTGTTGCCCGGATTGATAGCGGCGTCGGTCTGGATGAAGTCCTGAAACTTGACGTTGCCCTCACCCAGTTCGAGATCGCGGCGACCCTTGGCTGAGACGATGCCGAGCGTCACGGAATGCGACAGACCGAACGGGCTGCCGATCGCCAGGACGGTGTCGCCGATCTGCAGGGAATCACCATTGGCGAGATGTGCCGTGTCGAGATCATCCCCCTCGATCTCCATCACGGCGATGTCGGTCATGGGATCGGACCAGAGCCGGATCGGCCGGATTTCCCGGCCGCCGTCGAGGCGGATCGTGATGTTGTCGAGTTCGGCACGGTTGACGACATGGCGGTTCGTGATCACCACCGTCCGTCCGGCCACCAGCGTGATCACGCCGGAGCCGGCCTCGTCTTCACTCGCCTTGCCGTTTTTGGGGCGGAGCGCTGGTTTTTTGGCATCGATGTGGACGACCGTGGGCCTGAGAAGTTGCGTCAGCCGGCGGAGTTGGGCGCCCTGACGTTCGAGAGCCTCCGCGTCTCGCGAGACCTGCTCGTAGAGCTTCTCCCGCTCCGAGTTCGACAGCCGCGCCGGCCGCATCGGATCGACCCGTCCGCCGCTCCCGGCGGCGGCGCGGTCGATCGGCGCGAGCCTCACCGCAGGAGGCCCCAGCGACGACGGCTCGTCGGCACGAATCCCCGGCGAACAGGCGATCGCGAACAGCACTGCGAAGGCCGTCGCGCAGGGAGCAGAAATGCGTGTCACGCGGCGTTCAACAGGCATCATGAATCGCTCGCTCGGGGGCCAGAATCGGATGGCCGAGAACCATCGGCAGATCGGTCCGCCCAGCGACATCATATCGTCCGTCGCCACCCCACTTCAGAACTCGTAGTCGCCGGCGACCGATTCCTCGGCCTGTTCCTCCCGATCATCATGCCGCGACATGCCGGACGAGCCAGATCGCTCCAGTTCCCGCTGGCATTCGATGCACATGGTGGCGTAGGGGAGGGCGTTGAGCCGGGCCATCGGGATCTTGCCGCCGCAGAACTCGCAGGAGCCGTATTTGCCGGCCCGAATGCGTTCCAGAGCGTTCTCGATGTTGGCCAGTTCGCGGCTCTCCACCTCCGCGAGTTGGGAGCTGATCTCGTCCTGCGTCGAATCGTAGGCTGCGTCGATCACGTCGCCGGGTGACTCGCTCCGCAGATCCTTCAGCAGGGAAAGGTCGCCAGCGAGCGCACTTCGCAGGGCGTCACGGCGGCGGACGAGGATCGCCCGCAGGTTCAAAAGAGAGTCTTTTCGTGCCATTTTGCTGCTCCTCGCCCGGTCCGCCGGCCGTACTAAGGCCGTCCAAAACAGGGTCGCAACCAATACTACGGGTCGCCTACGGAGTTGGTTCGCTCCCTCTCCCCGCCATCCCCATGCACCTGGAATTCAACGAAGATCGGCCGAAAGGGGGGCGGAAATGCAGGAAAAATTGGTCATGACAGTTGGAATGCCTCCAACAGGGTCTGGCAGGGTCTCGCTCCGCCTGCCGTCACTCCCCCTGCAGGGTGAGCACGAGCCGGCGGGGACCGCCGCGGTCGCGGTGTTCGCACAGATAAATTCCCTGCCAGGTACCGAGGCAGAGCCCGCCGTCCCTGATCGGAACGGTGACGGAACTGCCGATCATCGAGGCCTTCACGTGGGCCGGCATGTCGTCGGGCCCCTCCATGGTGTGCACGTAGGGAAAATCCTCGTGGGCGATCTGGTTGAACGCCATTTCGAGATCCCTGGGGACTTCGGGATCGGCGTTTTCGTTAATCGAGAGGCTTGCCGAGGTGTGTTGGATGAAGACGTGGAGGAGGCCGACGCGAAGCCTCTCCATACCCGCGATCGCCGCCTCGATCTCGGACGTGATCAGGTGGAATCCGCGGCGGCGCGGTGCGAGCCGGAGTTCCGTTTGCAGCCAGGCCATGGGTGGTGATCCCGTGTGTTTCAGTCGCCTGATTCAGGGCTTTCGTGATGAGAAGCACCAGACAGTGCCGTCGTCGGAGGCGATCACGAGATGGCCTGCCGCGGCCGCCGCTCCTGCCGAGAAGCCGCCGCCGGCGTCGAATTCCCAGACATTCTCCCCCGTTGCCGCGTCGAGGGCCACGATCTTGCCGGCGCTGTCGGCGACGATCGCCAGTGGCCGGCCGTCCTCCGTCGCTGCCACGATCGGCGAGGCGTCCACCTTCCCCCGCATGGGATGCCGCCACTTCCTGGCGCCGTCCGCACACGCAAAAGCCTCGACTGCCTTGCCCCGCGAGCCCACGATCACGAGATCGCCAGCAATCGCCGCGCTCGAGCGATACGACTGGCCGTTGACCGCCGACCGCCCCCGCCAGGCGACATCGGCCTTGAGGAAGTCGATCGCGAAGAAGCCACCTCCTTCGGTGCCGAAGAACACCCTGTCGCCGTTGGTGGCCGGCGTCGTCCCAGTCGGGCCATCGATCGGCACGGCCGCCTTTTCCTCGCCACTCTGCACATCGATCACGTGCAGCTTCCCGTCGCAGCCGGCCAGAAAGACCCGGTCCCCATCGGCGGAGCGGGCCACGGTCGGCGAACAGCGGATCTGGTCGGCGATCGAATGCTTCCAGAGCAGCTTGCCGTCGGCGAGTTGCAGGCACGAGAGCGACGCATCCTGCGAGCCGACGAGCACGCGGCCGCCGTCGGCACCGGCCAGGATCGTGGGGCCGCCGGAGATTTCACCTTCGGTTTCGTACTCCCAGATGATCTTGCCGGTGAGACGGTCGAAGGCCCGCACGATGCCGGTGTCGTCGCCCACGACGACCAGCGGCTGCGCGGGAATGAGCGACACGGCTGCCGCAGACGAAAACCCTGCCGCTTCGGCCTTGAACGTCCACTTCGTAGCGCCCGTGACGAGATCGAACGCATGGAACGTGCCATCGAGGTCACCGAGAAAGATCATGCCGCCGGCGATCACGGGGACAGCCCCGAAGGCCGTTTTCTCGAGGCCACGATGCCACTTCTCGGCCAGCGGCAGGCGTAGCGTCGTCGCTGATCGGCCGGTGCCCGATGGACAGCCGCGGGCCATCGGCCAGGCATCGGCCGGGGCGGCTTCATCGGCTGCGGCAGCCCCCTGCAGCAGAGAGAGCACCAACAGCATCGCGAGCAGTCGTAATCGTTTCATCGGGCGGCCTCGTAGAGGCGGGCGAAGTCGTCGAGGCTGACAGGCCGCGGGTTGAAGCCGCCGGTCCACTGGGTGGCCGCGGCGGCGGCGAGCGCTGGCCCATTGGGCGCGGGGATGCCAAGAGCGGAGAGCGTCGTCCTCAGGTTCGACGCGGCCAGCAGTCGGGACAGCCATGTGGCCAGTTCGTCGCCGGCCGTCTCCGGGCCTGTATCGATGCCGACGTCGTGCAGGAGGTCGGCGTAGGCCGTGCCGCAGGAGGCCGCATTGAACCTGACGACGTGCGGCAGCATGAGGCCCACCGCCTGGCCATGCACGACATGGTGGGCCGCCGTGAGCGGATTGGCCAGCGCGTGGGCCGCGCCGAGCATCGCGTTTTCAATCGCGAGCCCGGCCCAGGCCGCGCCGAGTTGCACGGCCTCGCGGGCAGCCGCATCGCCACCGTCGGCAAAGACGCGGGGCAGATTGATCGCGAGCAGCCGCCAAGCCTCTCGAGAGAAGATCTGCGAGGCGGGCGTTGCGGCCCGGCTCACATGGCTCTCCACCGCATGCGACACCGCATCGATGCCCGTGAACGCGGCCACCCGTGGTGGCTGCGTGAGCGTGAGATGCACATCGAGGATCGCTACGCGGAAGGCGGCCCGTGGGTCGCCGCAGGCCATCTTCATGCCGGTCGCCGCATCGGTGATGAGTGCGAATGACTGTGTCTCGCTGCCGGTGCCGGCGGTCGTCGGCACGGCGATCGAGGGGAGCATTGGCCCGGTTGCCTTCCCACGGCCGTGGTAGTCGTGCATTCGGCCGCCGCACGACAGCAGGAAATTGATCCCCTTGGCGCAGTCCATCGAACTGCCGCCGCCGAGGCCGACGATCAAGTCGGGCCGAAACTCCCGTGCCACCACGGTGCCTGCCTCGACATGCGCGGTGGTGGGATTCTCGCCAAACTGGTCGAAGACGGTCGTCGCGATCCCGGAAGAGGCCAGGGCAGCGAGACCCGTGGCGGTGTGGCCCGCCCGGACGACGCCGGGATCGCTTACGACCAGCGCCCGCGACGCACCGAGTTCGCGGGCCAGTGCCCCGAGTTTCGCAACGGTGCCGCGGCCCACCACGAGCCGCGTGGCGGCGCGGAATTCAAACCCGGCGGATGCATCCGGATGCGTCACGGTGCGTGCTCGCGTGTCACGATACAGCGGCAGTCTTTTCCACCGCCATCTGCAACGCCCGCGACCGGTAGAGGAAGTCGATGATGTTGCCCTCGTGCGGCTGGAGCCAGTCGAGCTTCGTCGTAGGAATGGAGCCAAAGTTGAGCCGGTCGATGGCTGTGCTGTTGATCAGCTCCGATTGGAACGCGGGGTTTTCGGTCATCGCCGTGCAGACGAGCGTGGGGCCGATTTTTTCGAGCATTGTCGCTTGGGGGCATTCCACGACGCTCACGAACGGAAACATGTATTCGGCCTTGGCAATCTCCGGCTCCGGTGACGTGCAGTGGGCGACCACTGGCCGGAGCCAGCCGCACCGCCCCCCCTCCACGAGACGGTCGCCATAGGGAGCGGTCATATGAGACACGCCCGAGGCCTTGAGTCCCGTCTCGATCTGCCCCCAGATCGCCTTGGCGGCACCCGGGATCGTGAAGGCGGCGAGCTTGGAATCGGGATCCTGCGGCGGTTTGACGTCGATCGGCCCGAGACGCTCCGCGAGGGCGGCGGCGATCTCCTTCGTGTGGCGGCTGGCGTAGATCGCTGAGGCGTTGATGCAGCCACGGCCGCTGTTGATGGCCACGCTTTCAGCCATCACGTCGAGATGCTGCTCCCAGTCGTCAACCATGTCGTCACCGAGAATGATCTTCGAGAATCCCGGCCCATGCACCTGCACACCGGGGTTGGCTCGATACTGCTCCACCGTCTTCGCGCTGCCGAAGATCATGCTCCTCCGGCAGGTGTTGAGGATGCCGGCCCCCACGTCAGTCGGCCCCGGATAGAGGCTGATCGCCTCGGCGGGGATGCCCGCCTCGATCATGGCGGCGGTCATGCGGTAGGGAGTCCAGGGCTCCTGACTGCCCGGCTTCATCACGAGGCCCACGCCCAGCGCGATCACGGGGAGCCAGAGCGTGTGCACGCCCGGAGAATTGCTCGGCAGCACGAGGCCGAGCACCGGCGACTGCGCCTGGTAGCTGACGACCACCCCGCGGTGCTCGGTGCCATAGCCCTTCCAGAGAATCTCGGGGGACAGGCCGCGGGAGAGGGCATCGAGCATGCGGTCCATGTTGGCGAGCACGAACATGTTTTTCTGCATGTTGGCCCGGCAGAGCGATTCAGGGAGGCCGGTGGTCGCCGACTGCTGCTTCACGAAGTCGTCGGGCGACTGCTTGGAGTCGCCAACGGTGAGCGTGCCATGGGCGTAGAGAGTGCCCGCGGTCTGGAGTCGCTCGACGATCTCCTCGGGATCGATGGCCAAGAGCGCCGCCCGTGCCTGGCCCGCCTTCTGCAGATCACGGCCGACGATCGCGCCGCCCACCTGGCTGACCTCGGCGATCTTCTCGCCGGTGAGGAAGTGGACAAGCGTGTCGCGTTCGAGCGATTCGTAGGGCTTGCCGAAACGATAGGCGGGAAGATGCATCAGTACACTCCTACTGTGGTCGAGGCGGCGAGGGCGCGGAACGGACGCACGCCGCTGATGCCATCCCAGGGATACTTCGCGTAGGGCAGTTCGCGTTCGCCCTCGTCACGTTCCAGGAATCCTGGAATGAACGTCTCGTGGGTGAGCGTGGTGAGGCGGACCCGGCCAGTGCCGCCATAGGGAACGACTTCATTCGTGTTGTCGAAATCGACGACCTCGATCACGGCCCGTGGCTGCGGCGCGTAGTAGGCGATCGTGTAGCCGTCGGCCGGCACGACCGGACGGGAGGCGGCCAGACCCATCAGCGTGTTGCCGTAGGTAGGCGTCATGTAGGCGCCGTCAAGGAGTTCCTCAACGGCAAAGCGGGTCCACTGCGGTGTAAACTCCGTGCCACCCGAGAAAATCCCGGTGATGCCCGCCTTGCGAATCGTTGTGCCCTTCTTCTCAAGCGCCAGCGCCAATGATTCGAGCAGTTTCGGCGTGGTGAACATGCAGCGGATGTCGTGGCCGGCCTCGAGGATCGTGATCGCCTGGTCGATGCAGTGCTGCTTGTAGGCCTCCAGGTGCTCCATCCAGCCCTTCTGGATGAGCTTGATCACCCACCGCGGGTCAAGATCGACGCAGAAGCAGATGCCGCCGCGATGCTGGGCGAGATGTTCGATTGAGAGCCGCAGCCGGCGCGGGCCGCTCGGGCCCAGCATCAGCCAGTTGGCCCCACGCGGGAAGTATTCGTCGGGCAGCGTGTCGCTGAACATTTCGTAGTCGGTGCGGAAGTCGCGATGGTTGACGCGGGACTTGGGCACGCCCGTGGTGCCGCCGGTCTCGAAGACAAACATCGGCTTGTCGGCCATGCCCTTCGGCACCCACCGTCGCACCGGGCCGCCACGAAGCCACTCATCCTCGAACGGCGGAAACTTTTTCAGGTCGTCGTAGCACGTCACCTCTTTGAGCGGGTCGAACGAGAGCGACGTCGCGTAGTCGAGCCAGAACGGACAGCCCGTCGAGGGGTGAAAGTGCCAGGCCATCATCTCCACCGTGTGGGCATCGAGCCGTTCACGGGCTTCGGCGACGGCCGCGGCATCGGCAACCTGGAACACCGGCGGCTTGCCGGCGGCGGCGGATGAGGCGGGCTGGGAGGTCGATGACGTGGCCATGGTTTGGTTTCCGAGGGAAGGAGAGGGGCGGGATGCAGCGGGGACCGTCTCGACGCACGCCGAGGCCCAGACGTCAGTCTTGCGGCGGCTTCTCAGCGAGAGGCTGGGGCGGCTGTGCGCTCAGCTGTGACAAGAGTTGGAGCACGCCGTTGAAGTGGGCAAGCCGCGGGCCGTAGCGGTCGAGGAAATCACCGAGGGCGTAATCGCTGTCGGAAAAGCTCTCGGCGTTGTCGAAGGCCTCGTTGGCGATGGTCGAGAGAAACTCACCATGCACTTTCGTCAGCGACTCGGCGGCATGGCGGCAGGCGTTGGCCAGCTTCGGGTTGGCCTCCTTCCAGGCCTTGAGCTCCGCGTTTCGCTGACGCTGCTGGAGCGAGACCTGATTCACCAGTTCTGTGAGCAGTTCGCAGGAGCGGTGCTGCAGGGCGACCATGTCGCGGAGCAGCCGGTTGGTTTCCGAGGAGTCGGCCAGCGGCAGCGGGGCTGAAGCCGCCGGGCCGATCATGGTGGCGGAGATATCGAGTTGCGTGCAGACCTGCGGAACGTCGTTCATGAGTGCTCTCGCGACGGATGGACCCAATCGACACCCCATCTTAGGCAGCATGAGGGTTCTTTTCCACGCGGCCGACGTGTTTGGGGGGCTGGCCGTCAGGGTTTCCCCAGCTTCCGTGACGCGGACCTGCAGGGCGTGACGCGGGAGGTCCGGATCCTGCCGCTCAAGTGGCCGGTGAGGATGCCCGATGGATGGAGCGGAAGGGAGCGGCGGCAGGGAAGCAGCCACCCCGACCGGGCGGAGGGATCGAACGCAGCATGGAGCAGAAGTCAGCGGAGCCAGCGGGCGGAACAGCTGCGGGGCCCCGGGCCTACGGGTTTCTCACGGCGGTCGAATCGGGGTCGCACGGCGTCTTCGGCGGCTACCTGCTGGTGGATCCGTTGGGGCGGCCGCTCGAGTTTCACTGCACCGCTCCTGTGAAGGTGTCGCGGGCCCAGCAGATTCTGTTCGGCTCCACGCTCCAATCCCACCTCCACGGTCAGCAGATCGGCGGCACGCTGCTGGCCGAGGGCACCGTGACGCCGGAGATGGTGCTCACTGACCTCGAGCCGATGCTGCATGTGCGGAGCCATACGAAGCTCCCCGTCGCGTTTGTGCGAGATGCGACTTCGGTCACGCCTGTGGGCGTGGCAGGCAGCACGCTCGGCACCTGCAGTTTCACGATCGGCAATGCCACGGTCAGTCCGCATGCCACCGACGCTTCTCGCGAGGCCGACCTGCGGGTGCGGCTCGAGGAACTTGCGGCTGCGGTCGATCTCCGCGAGCCGTTTGAACGGATTCGCGCCGCGATCGACGAGGCGCAGCGACGGTGACGGCAGAAGCAGGCGGGCTTTGATGGGTGGCAGGAACGAATGACGGAGTGTTCGATGACGGCAGACTCCGGGCAGATCCGGCCGGTGCATTCATGGCGGGCGATGGAGCTGGCGATCCCGCCGGTGGCGGTTGTGCCCCGTGTGGATCCGCGGGTCGTCCGACCTGCGGCATTGCGGTTTCCGATCGACGTGCCGCGGCCCGCTGTGACTCGGATCGGTCTCTTCGATGCGCGGCCCGTTGTGCAGAGCTTCCGGTTTCAGCCCGCAGTCGCCCCGCCACCTGCGGTGCCGAAGCGTGCAGCCCACGCAGCCGCAGCATCGGCGACGGTGCCGCTTGCGCCGCCGTCCGAGGAACCGCAGGCTGACGCGGAAGCAGACTCCGCGGCCCCGCCGCCGAAGAGGACGCGGATCGCCCCGCCGGCCGATGTCGTCAAGCTCTCGGAGCGGTTTTTCTATCTGCTGCAGCCGGACCTCGAGACGATCCTCGAGACGAGCAGCCTTGAGTTTCCCCGCCAGCCGTTTCCCTTCCAGTTTGACGGCATGGCGTTTCTGATGCCACGGCACGGCGCGGTGCTGGCCGACGAGATGGGCCTCGGCAAGTCGATGCAGGCGATCTCGTCGATCAGGTTGCTCGTGCGATCGGGACAGGCCCGCCGGGTGCTCGTGGTCTGTCCGAAAGGGCTCGTCTCCAACTGGACCCGGGAATTGGCCGATTGGGCGCCGGAAATCCTCGTCGCCGTGATCGAAGGAGACCAGCAACGGCGGCGGTGGCAGTGGTCGCTCGCCGATGTTCCGGTGAAAGTTGCCAACTACGAGGCGCTCGTCCGCGACCGCGAACTGATCGCGGAACTTGGACTGTCGTTCGATCTGATGGTGCTCGACGAGGCGCAGCGGATCAAGAACCGCTCCAGTCAGACGAGCGAGGCGGTGCGATCGGTGCCCCGTCGCCGCAGCTGGGCCCTCACGGGGACACCGGTTGAGAACAGTTCCGATGATCTCGTGGGGGTGTTCGAGTTCATCGCCCCGGGCCATCTCAATGAGCGGATGTCGCCGAAGGTGATGGGGGCCGCCGCGGCCGACCATGTGCTCCGACGCACGAAGGACAAGGTGCTCAAGGACATGCCGCCTCGGCTCAACCGTGACGAGCGGATCGAGCTCTCGGTCGAGCAGCGGGAGACCTATCGCCGGGCGGAAGAGGAGGGAGTGCTGCGGCTTGCCGATCTGGGGCAGGAGGCGACGATCCAGAACGTCTTCGAGTTGGTGCTCCGGCTCAAGCAGATCTGCAATTTCGACACTTTTACGGGGGAAAGTGCGAAGCTCGAGTGCCTGGAGGCCGATCTCGAGGAGATCCATGCCAGTGGGAAGAAGGCGCTTGTCTTCAGCCAGTGGGTGGAGACGCTCGGCCGGCTCCGCGGGAAACTCTCGCGGTTCGGGGCCCTCGAATACCACGGCGGCATGTCGACCACCGCCCGCGACGAGGCGATTCGGCAGTTCAAGCAGGAGAAAAAACACTCCGTGCTGTTGCTTTCGTACGGGGCGGGAGCCGTGGGCCTGAACCTGCAGTTCTCGGAGTATGTGTTTCTCTTCGACCGCTGGTGGAATCCGGCCGTCGAGGATCAGGCGATCAATCGGGCCCACCGGATCGGGGCCGCGGGGGCGGTGACTGTCACCCGTTTTTTGTCGGCGAACACGATCGAAGAGCGGATCGACGAGGTGCTTCGCCGCAAGAGGGATCTCTCCGACACGATCCTCTCGCAGGCGGAGGCCCCTGCTGCGAGCGGCCTCACGCAGGACGACCTCTTCGCGCTCTTCAAGCTCGTGCCGCCGGGGTCGGCGGCGTCGCTCCGCGCCGCATAACGCCGCGAGGCGGACCCGCGCATCCCAGCGACTCCTCATCCAAGCCCGCAGCGCTAGCAAGGGATATGCGGGCAGCGTCACGGCCTGGATCGCGAATTCCTCTCGCTTGCGCTTCGGGCTTGTATGGAATCGTGATCATCGTGCGAGGCGTCATCCAAGCCCGCAGCGCAAGCAAGGGGAATGTGGAATGTGATCGCCTGTCGCATGTGTCCCGCCGAATCGACGTGCGGCGCAACTCGTTGCGTCGCAACGACTCAGGGCCGCTCGCTCACTGAAAGCGAGTGAGTCAGGTTGTCCATGGTGAAGTCTCATACGTATGAATGCACTGACGAGGAAACCGCAGGCGCGCAACCCGCACGCCATGGGCGGTGGCTGAGTCGAAAAATCAAATCCTGATGTGTCGGAAAACGAGTTGAAGGAACATCCCGGCTGAAGCCGTGGGGGTTCTGCAACGCGAGAGCCGGCGCGAGTGAACACACGGGTGTTCGTTCGCGCCGGCTTTTTTTGTTTTTCGCCGCGTCCAAGCGCGTTTCACGCCGCAGTTCACCCAGCAGTCGGAGTCACCCATGAACGTTTTTGACACGCTTTTTCCAAAACGGACGCAGGCACCGAGGAAACAGCCGCAGAACCGACTGGCGGCAAGGCGGAATCGGCTGCGGGACCTGGAAAACGCGGAGCGGTTGGAGGATCGACTCGCGTTGGCCGTGGTGACGCCATTTGCAGTCGCGTATACCACCAACGCGATCGGAGACATCACCTTCGCGGCCAACACGCTGATGACGTCTCCAGGAAACACCCAGGCGGCCATCGATGCCCGGAACGGTGTTGGGTCGCAGTTGAACAATGACAACTGGAACATGGCCTACGTCGATATCGACGGCGACGCATCCACGTTCAACTCGAGTTCCGCACAACTCGTGCTCCCAGCCGGCGCGGACGTGCTCTTTGCGGGCCTCTACTGGGGGGCCCGGGCCGCTTCTGCCGACAGCGACAGCGTGCTGCAAGCGGTGAAATTCAAGCGGCCTGGAGACGCGGGCTACAACGACATCACTGGCGCGGTAGTGGGCAAGGTGATCGGCGGTGTCTCCAACCTACCAGCCAATGTGCAGACGTATGGCGCGTATGCCGATGTGACGAACCTCGTGAAGGCCACGGGTGCCGGTACCTACACCACCGCCAACGTGAAGGGCAACCCGGGGAACATCAACCACTTTGCCGGCTGGTCGCTTGTCGTGGCCTATGCGGCACCCGGCGAGGTGGCCCGCAATCTCACCGTCTTCAACGGTTTCGCCGATGTCAGCAACAACTCGGCCGCGGACCGGAATGTCACGGTGCCGTTCAGCGGCTTCATCGCGCCACCCAGTGGGGATGTCAACGCGACGCTCGGTTTCGTGACCTACGAGGGCGACCTGGGCATTACCGGCGACAGCGCCTTTTTGAATGGCGGCAACGGAGAGTCGCAACTCTCCAACGCCACGAATCCGGCCAACAATTTTTTCAACAGCTCGATCACGAACCGCGGCGTACGCGTCACAACGAAGACACCTGACTACGTGAACCAGTTGGGCTTCGATGCTGACCTCATTGCCACCACGAACGTCGTCGCGAACGGTGCCACCAGCGCTCAGGTGCGACTTACGAGCACGCAGGACCAGTATTATCCGGGCGTGATCACGACCAACATCGAGCTCTACGCTCCCAAGGTGACGGTCGAGAAGGCTGTGACGGATCTCAATGGGGGCGAGGTTATCGCCGGGGATCAACTGCGGTACACGGTCACGGTGAGTAATGCCGCCAACGCACTCGATGCCGCCGCCAGCGTGATCCTGCAGGACGTGATTCCGACGAATACGACCTATAAGCCGGGCAGTCTCGTGATCACGGCCGGAGCGAACGCTGGGCCGAAAACCGATGCCCCTGGCGACGATCAGGCGGAATTCGATTCCATCGGCAATCAGGTGCAGTTCCAGCTCGGCACCGGTGCGACGGCATTCCAGGGGGGAACGCTCATCGCCGGTGCAACGACGACGGTGAGCTTTGACGTCACGGTGAATCCGGACGTCGTTGTTGAGACGCTGATTCGCAATAGGGCGGTATCCACGTTCGTGGCTGAGACGAGCCGGTTTCAGCTCGAGGCGAAGTCGAACAACGTTGACGTGATCTGCAAGCCCTCGGCCGATCTGTCGATCGTGAAGACCGACGGCAGCGCGACGTATGTCCCCGGCCAGAATCTGACCTATACGGTGACGGTGACCAACGGCGGCCCAAGCACGGTGACCGGGGCGACCGTGAGCGACGTGCTGCCAGCAAATACGACATTCGTGTCGGCCACCAACGGTGCGACCTACAACGCCGGTACGAACACTGTCAGCTTCGTGTCGGGCACGCTTGTGCCGAGCGGAACGACGAGCTTTCTGCTGACGGTGAAGCCGGCGGCAGACCGGACTGGTAATCTCGTGAATACGGCGACGGTGGCGCCGCCGAGTGGCGTCATCGACCCAAACCTAAGCAACAACACATCGACCGATACGAACACCGCCAAGCCGACGGTGCAGCTTGCCATCACAAAGACCGACGGTGTGGATTTTTATGTTCCGGGCACATCGACGACCTACACGATCATCGCGACGAACTCCGGCCCGAGCTTCCTGGCGAACGGCAAGGTGGTTGACGCGTTGCCGCCGCAGGTGAGCACTGCCTCGTGGACGGCGACGTACAACGGCGCTGGCTCGAGCGGTCCCGCTAGCGGCTCGGGCCCGCTCAACGAGACGATCAGCCTTGCGGTTGGCGGCACGGCGACGTTCCTTTTCACGGTGAATATCAAGTCGGACGCGACGGGCAGCATGACCAACACGGTGACGGTCTCGCCGCCGCCGGGCACGACGGGTGAGACCGCCACTGCCACCGATACCGACAGACCGCAGCCGACGGTGAACCTCGCCATCACGAAGACTGATGGCTCGCTTGTTTACATTCCGGGCACATCGACGACCTACACGATCGTGGCGACGAACTCCGGCCCGAGCTTCTTGGCGAATGGCAAGGTGGTCGATGCCCTGCCGCCGCAGGTGAGCACGGCGACGTGGACGGCGACGTATAGCGGCGCCGGCTCGACCGGTCCTGCCAGCGGCAACGGCGCACTGAACGAAACGATCAGCCTGGCGGTCGGCGGCACGGCGACATTCCTGTTCACGGTGAACATCAAGTCGGATGCCACAGGCGACATGACGAACACGGTGACGGTGTCGCCGCCGCAAGGCACGACGGGCAACACAGCCACCGCGACCGACACGAACACGGTCAATCCGAACGTGAACCTCGCCATCACGAAGACTGATGGCTCGCTCATCTATGTTCCGGGCACGTCGACGACGTATACGATCGTGGCTTCGAACTCCGGCCCGAGCTTCCTGGCGAATGGCAAGGTGGTGGATGCGTTGCCGCCGCAGGTGAGCACGGCGACCTGGACGGCGACCTACAGCGGTGCCGGCTCGACCGGTCCTGCGAGTGGCTCGGGCCCGCTCAACGAGACGATCAGCCTGGCAGCTGGC
>CANHCU010000080.1 GCA_947459185.1 Planctomycetaceae bacterium
ACCTAGGCTTTGGTTCATTGGCCGATGGTGGACCTCTGCCGATCCGCTGAGAAAAGTCTTCCCACAGCCGCCGGCATGCCCATGCCGACAATGAGCCTTAGATTGGTGTTTTCGTAGCCTTCTGGTTTGCCGGAGTTCCACGCCGTGGCCGTCGCATCTCGCACCGATCTCGCGTTTCAGCAGTGCATCTCGCCTGCCTGCGGCGCCACGTTTTCGGTTGACGAGGTGCTGACCTCCTGCCCCTCCTGCGGCAACCTGCTCGACGTGGAGTATGACTGGGAGCGGATCCGTCCGCCCACGTCGTTCGAGGTGTTCGAGCGGAAGTGGATGCGTCGGAGCGACCCGCTCGCCTATAGCGGCGTCTGGCGGTTTCATGAACTGCTCCCTTACGCGCCCCGGGAATCGGTAGTGACGATCGGCGAGGGACAGACACTCCTCGCCGCATCCGATGGCGTGGGCAGCTACATCGGCATGAATCCGGGCCGGCTCTTTCTCGAATACGAAGGCCTCAATCCCTCGGGCTCCTTCAAGGACAACGGCATGTCGGCAGCCTTCACGCACGCCCGCATGATCGGGGCCCGTCGCGCCGCGTGTGCATCAACGGGCAACACGAGCGCGTCGCTGGCCGTCTACTGCGCCGTCACTCGCCTCATGCGTGGGATCATCTTCATCGGCTCGGGAAAAATCTCCTACGGCAAACTCTCCCAGGCGCTCGACTACGGCGCGCTGACGATCCAGATCGCCGGCGACTTCGACGACGCCATGGCACGCGTCAAGGAAGTGGCTGGCAAGCTTGGCATCTATCTGGTCAACAGCGTCAATCCGTTCCGACTCGAAGGCCAGAAGACGATCATGTATCGGGTGCTCGAGTCGATGGGGTGGGAGGTGCCCGACTGGATCGTGGTGCCCGGCGGCAACCTCGGCAACTCGAGCGCCTTCGGCAAGGCCTTCGCCGAACTTCGCAAGCTCGGCCTCATCGACCGCGTGCCTCGCTTGGCCGTGATCAATGCCGCCGGTGCCAACACCCTCTACGAGCTCTATCACAATCGGGGCCTCCGCTGGGAAGGCGGCCGGGCCGACCTCTCGCCCGCCTGCCACTACTACGACGAACTCGACCGCGACAAGAAGCGGGCCGACACGATCGCCAGCGCCATCGAGATCAACCGGCCAGTGAATCTCAACAAGTGCCTGCGGGCGCTCGAGGTATGCGATGGCGTGGTCCGCGAAGTGAGCGAGCAGGAGATTCTCGACGCCAAGGCCCAGGTGGGCGCCGGTGGGCTCGGCTGTGAGCCGGCCAGTGCCGCGAGTGTGGCGGGCGCGAAGCAACTCGTGGCCGAAGGCGTGATCGGCCGGGATGAACGGGTGGTCTGCATCCTCACGGGTCACCAGCTCAAGGATCCGACTGCGACGGTGGCCTACCACACCACCGACCAGAAGCTCTTCAACGAGGTGCTCGGCAGCCGAGGCGTGAGCCGTGCGAGCTTCGCCAACCGCGCTGTGAGCGTGAGCAACCGGCTCGACGAGATCGTGCAGGCGATCGATCTCTACGGTTGATCGGCCTCCGAACTCCCTCGGGCTTCAAAGGCACGCCCCAGGCACATGCGGCTCGATCGTGGCGACCGTTCTGCGGGCGATCTCGCGGGCGGAGACGGCGTCTTCCTGCGTGTAAAACCCCGAGGGGGTGAGGTCTTCCGCGCCGTAGAACGCGAGCTCGCGGTCGCGGCGGAGCGTCCGTGAACCTGCCGCGAGCATGTCGAGGTCCTGCTGGATCGTCATGGGAAAGCGCGGCCTTTCGGCCATCAGGACGTCGGACACGTCATGGATTCTCGGCGGCTCGATTCCCACCGCCCGCAGGAGCCCCTTCAGAGCAAGTTCCACGACCTCCTGAGACTCCCGCACGACGTCGGCCCAGCTCTTTTCATCGAAGAGCGCGTCGACCGCGGCCAGCCGGGCCTTCGCCCTGCGGACGTAATCGGCAGACAGTTCAAGACTTCGCATCGCGGCACTCGTGGATCCAATAGGGCTGTCCTTGAGCCATCCGGCGGACGAGTTCCCCGGCTGCGATCCGGCTGCGGATATCGATGAGCCGCCGCGACACGGTCAGGTCACGGTCATGAAGCACGATTCCGCCCACGGCGGCCTCGGCCCAGGTGCCCGACACGGGGTCGCCGGCCTCCGGAAGATGTACGAAATGCAGATCAACCTCGCGGCCCTCCCAATCCGGCACGACGCCCTCCCACTCCCGGTAGAGGGCTCGCGTAATCGGCACCCGGCCTGCGAGCACCACCAGCAGATCGACATCCGAGCCGGCTGCGAGTTCGCCGCGTGCGAACGATCCGTAGGCCACGACTCCCACCAGATCTGCCTCTTGATGCGAGCGGATGGCAAGAATGACTTTCGAGGCCGGCTCGAGGCCGCCACAACCTGGCGCGGCGAGCACGCGACCGCACCAGTCATTGAGTGACGTGCCGGCAGATGCCGCTTCTTCTCGCAACACGGCGTGGAGTCGCGGATCGAGCCGCAGCACGAACGTGCCCGAGGCGGGCGGCTTCGCCCCCTTCCGTCGTCCCCGCGGCGTCGATGTGATACTGGTTCGCATGAAAACATGATACCATGGCCATTGGGTGATCGCTCAACGGCACGTTATCAGGGAGTCAGTGGATGACACGGCAACCGACCAGCGCGGTGGCGTTGCGTGGACTGCCTCGCTGTTCTGCCGCCGTTGCCTGGGTGCTGCTCGACTGGGCCGCGAGTGCGTTTTCGACGGTGCTGATCACGCTCATTGTGGCCTACGTCGAGCGGGTGGTGTTTGCCGACAAGGCATGGGGCCTCTCAGGCGGCGTGATCTGGGCGTGGACGATGGCGGCGGCGATGCTCGCGTCAGCCGTGGCCGCTCCCTTCCTGTCGGCATGGGCCGATCGGAAGCAACGGCACAAGACCGCCCTGATGGCCAGCGTGCTGGCCGGCAGCGTCGGTCTTCTCGCGCTCGGCGCCGTACCGTCGACAGCTCACGCTGCAGTGGTCGCTGGCATCGTCATCGCCTCCGTCGGCTTCGACATGGCGGCCATCTTCACCGGCAGCCTGCTGCCGTGGATCGCCTCTGGGCGGAAGGCCGACCAGCTCTCCGCCGGTGGCTTCGCCGCGGGGTATGCCGGGGGAGCCATTGCTCTGGTAATCGCCACGGCGATTGTTGGGGCGCACGACCGTCTGGGGCTGACCACGCCAGGGGCCTTGCGAATTGCCTTTGTCTTCATCGGCTGCTGGTGGCTACTGTTTTCGCTCCCGGCAGCCTTTGCCCGCTTTGGCAGCGACGGTCGGACGGATGGCGGTGACCAGGAAGTGCATGCCGGTTCGTCAGCCGGCGAACTGCTCGCCTTTGCGCGGTCGCTGGCAGGATGGTCATCTGACGGCGTTGAGCACGGCGTGGCCGACGAGAGTGGACGCTCGTTCGGCCGGGTACTGCTGGGCTGCGTGCTCGTGCTGGGCGCGGTGCAGACCGCGATCGCACAGTTTTCGAGCGTCGCCCTGGAAGAGTTCCACCTCGACGGGCCGGCGCTGGTGCGGCTGGTGTTGCTTGTGCAAGCGGTGGCACTGCCTGGGGCACTCTTCATCGGCTGGCTGTCCACGCGGTGGAGCCGCCACGGGGCACTTGTCCTCTGCCTGGTCGGCTGGATCGCAGTGCTCACGCTGGCAACGCTCGTTCGGACTCCCGCCCAACTCCACTGGCTGGCGGCACTCTTGGCACTCGTGCTCGGCGGCGTGCAGAGTGTGATCCGTGCAACGGTGGCCGGGCTGGCGCCCAGAGGCCGCTTCGGGGCCACCTTCGGCATGATGCAGGTCGGCACCAAGCTCTCGGGGTTCGTGGCCAGTCTGCTGTTCGGCGCGGTGCTGGCGGCATCGGGACTGCCGCGGGCTGGGCTTGTCACGTTGCTTCTTCAGATCGTCGCCGGCTGGTGGTTTTTGAGGCGGCAACGGTGACAGCCCCCCCGCCACGAGAATCACCCATGGCCAGCCAGACCATCGCCGTCGCCTGCAGCATCGATGACCGTTATGCGCTGCCGTTGGCGGTGATGCTCGAGTCGCTCGCGGCATGCCTGTCGCCGCCGTGGCAGATGAGGGTGTATCTCCTCCATCGAAACCTGTCGCAGCCTGTCCGCGACGGCATCGCCTCGCTTGTCGATCTCCATCCCATCACGCTTTCGGGCACATGCCTCGGCCGTCTTCCGCGTGATCACCGGTATCCGCTCGAGGCTGCCGCGCCGCTGTTTCTTCCTGTTCTTCTGCCTGCGGACATCGGCCGTGTGCTCTTCCTCGACGCCGACATGCTCGTGCTCGATGATATCGGGCCGCTCTGGAGCCACGATCTCGCGGGCCGGGCCTGGGCCGCCACGGTCGACCCGGCGATCCCGCTGTGCCGATCGCCCCGCGGTGTGCCGCGGAGCATCGGCCGCGGCATCCCGGCGGACGCCCCCTACTGCAATGCCGGCGTCATGCTCATCGATGTGGAAGCCTGGCGGCAGCGTGGGGTGGCCGAGCGGGCATTGGACTTTATCGGTCGCATTGCGGACCGCGTCGATTTTCTGCATCAGGAGGCTCTCAACGCGACTGCGTGGAACGACTGGACGCCGCTCGACCCGCGGTGGAATCTTCCCGCGACCGTGGGTCGACGGTTTGATCAGACCTCAGTCGAGGCCGCCGCCGCGCCGGGCATCGTGCACTTTGCCGGCCGGATGAAGCCCTGGCGGATGCGGATCGCCGGCCGTTTTGCCGATCCGTATGCGCGGGTGCTTGCGCGGGTGGTCGACCGCCTGCCCGCGCAGAATCGCACCATGCGAGACGCTCTGGTTAGCTTGTATGACCGCGTGCTGAGAGATTGGTGCTATCCGTGGGAGCGATTCATTTGGGAGCGACGGCTGTTATGAAACCTGATCTGTCAGTCATCCTGCCCGCCATGCGAGGCCATCGGTCGGTGCAGGCGGCGATCGACGCCTGGCAGGCGCAGACCTTCCGGGAGAGGCTCGAAATCGTCGTGCTCTGCCCAGACGTTGAGGAGGCGAACCGCGATCTTGGGCCGGAGTGCCTCGTTGTCCGCACGGAATCGCTGGATGTTCACAAGGCCCGCGCGGCCGGTGTCGAGGCGGCGACAGCAGACGTCGTCTTCATCGCCGAGGACCATTGCCTGCCGGAGCCAGACTGTGCGGAACGGCTGTTCGCCCGACTGGCCGAAGGCTGGGACGTTGTGGGCGCGTCTCTGCAACCCGGCACGGCGACAGCCTTCGCCGAGGCATCGTTCGTGCTGGGCTATGGCCAGTGGATGATGCCAGTGACGTCCGGACCGGTCGCGCACCTGCCGGGACACAACTACGTGATGCGGCGGATTCACCTGCTCGAACAGGGCGACCAGCTTTCTGACGCGCTGCTCATCAACGCGTTTTTGCTGCCCCGTCTGCGGGCTGAGGGGTTGCGTTTTTTTCTGGAAGCAGACGCGATGATGACCCACTACGACCCGCCTCGATTCGGCCAGTCGCTGATCATTTTGGGTGCCGGCGGCCTTGGCTTCGGCGCGGTTCGAACGGAGCGGTGGCCGCGGCCGGCTCGAGGGCTCTACGCCCTGGCGTTTCCGGCCGTCGCGGGGGCGCATTGGCTGCGGGCTTACCGTCAGCAGGTCCGCAGTGGCGGCCTGTCACTGACGACGGTCCGGCGGCTGCTCGCGGCGATCCCCCTGGCGATGGCGTGGGGTGTTGGTGAAGCCGTCGGCGCCGTGCTTGGCCGACGCCGCGTGGAACGCCATACCTGGCGGGCCGAGGTGAAGCCTGTGCCGCCGGAATGGGTCGCCAAACACCGCCGCCGGACTGGGCAACCGCTCCCGCCCGCGGCGTGACCGACGACGTTTCTACAGCAGCTCGCTGGCCAAGTCCGCGAGCGCTGACCGTTCCCCCTTCTCGAGCGTCACGTGGGCGTAGAGCGGCTGGCCCATCATGCGATGGATCAGGTAGCTCAGGCCGTTGGAGAGGGCGTCGAGATAGGGCTGGTCGATCTGGGCCACGTCGCCCGTGAACACGATCTTCGTCCCCTCGCCTGCCCGCGTGATGATCGTCTTCACCTCGTGGGGCGTCAGGTTCTGCGCCTCGTCGATGATGAAGAACATCCGCTGCAGGGAGCGGCCGCGGATGTAGGCCAGCGGCGTGATCATCAGCTTCTCCGACTCACGCATCTCCAGGATTTTGTGGGCGGCCTGCGAGTCTTCGCCGCACTGGTGGCGGATGACCGTGAGGTTGTCGTAGAGCGGCTGCATGTAGGGGTCGAGTTTGTCACCGATGTCGCCCGGGAGAAATCCGAGATCGCGATTGGACAGCGGCACCACCGGACGGGCCAGCATGATTTGCCGGTAGCGCTGTCGACATTCGAGTGCGGCGGCCAGCGCGAGGAGTGTCTTGCCGGTGCCAGCGGTGCCGGAAAGGGTGACGAGCTTGATGTCGTCATCCATCAGGGCCTGGAGGGCGAACGACTGTTCGGCGTTTCGCGGGCTGATGCCGTAGCAGGTCTGCTTCTCGATGCGGACGAACGACGCATCGGCGCGGCGGTAGGTCGCCAGCGCCGACTTGCTGCCGTTGCGCAGAACGAAGTTCTCGTTGGCCCGCGGCGGCTCTTCGATCGGCAGATCGGCTGCCGGCAGCCTGCCACCCTGCGCGTAGAGCCGGTTGATCACCTCGGAGTCGATCCCTTCGATCGTCCGCTTGCCGGTGTAGAGCGTGTCGAAGCCCTGGACCTTGTCGGACGTATAGTCCTGCGCGCGGAGGCCGAGCGATTTGGCCTTCATCCGTAAATTGGTGTCCTTCGAGACGAGGATCACCGGCCGCGGCGCCGACTGCTGCTGAAGGCCGAGGGTCGCCCGCAGGATGCGATGGTCGGGCGTGTCTTGCAGAAAGGATTCGTGCAGCCGGCTGTCAGGCTCGCCCCCCAGCACCACGCGGATCGAACCCAGCCCCTGCCCCAGCGGGCTGCCCTCGGCGGAGAGCACGTCGCCGGTAAGCGCATCGAGGCGACGAAGAAACTCGCGGGCCTGGAAGTGGATGTCTTCGTTGCCGCGTTTGAACTGGTCGAGTTCTTCGAGCACCGTGATCGGAATCGCGATGTCGTTCTCCTCGAAATTGCGGATGCAACCGCTGTCGTGGAGGATGACGTTGGTGTCGAGGACAAAGAGCTTGGGCAGTGAGTCCTTCATGCAGGTAAAGCCTCCCGAGGGCCATCCGTGACAAGAGTCAACGGACGGGAATGTACCTCGTGGGCCGCGTCAGCGCGGATGCCGGTTTTCGGCGAAATCCGCCGATTTGGGCAGGCACATTGATTTCACACAATCGGCGGCCGACGCGGGGACCAGTTGGGGCGGCGCGACCGATCAGACGGAAAAGCCGCGTTTCCGCATCAGGGCCCCAATACGAGCGTCGCGGCCGCGGAACGCCCGGTAGCCTTCGGCCGGATCGATCGTGTTGCCGACGCTGAAGACGTGGTCGTGAAGTCTTTTGGCCACTGCCTCGTCCCACGGTCCGCCCGCCTCCGTGAACGCCTCCCAGGCGTCGGCCGTGAGTGTGTCTGCCCAGAGGTAGCTGTAGTAGCCCGCCGAGTAGCCGTCGCCGGAAAAGATGTGGCCGAACTGCGGCGTGCGATGCCGCATCACGATCTCGGCGGGCATGCCGAGATCGTGGAGCGTGTCACGTTCGAACTGCGCCGGATCGAGCGGCGCGGCGCCCGACACGTCGAGCTTCAAGAGGTGGAGTTTCATATCGATCAGCGCGCTGGCGAGAAACTCGACCGTCTTGAAGCCCTCGTTGAACGTGGCGGCATGCTCGACCTTCGCCACGAGTTCCCGTGGAATCGGCCGGCCGGTCGCGTGATGCAACGCAAAGCGATCGAGCACCTCCGGCGTGGAGAGCCAGTGCTCTAGCACTTGCGATGGGAATTCGACGTAGTCGCGGGCCACGTTCGTACCGGAGACGGAGGGATAGCGGACGTGGGAACAGAGGCCGTGCAGCGCGTGGCCAAACTCGTGGAATAGGGTGGTGGCATCGTCCCAGCTGATAAGTGCCGGCTCGCCCGGCAGAGGCTTTGTAAAATTGCAGTTATTGGAAACGATCGCGGGGATGGCGTCGTCGAAGTCTTCCTGCGATCGGTAGGCACTCATCCAGGCACCCGACTGCTTTCCCTTTCGGGCAAATGGGTCGAAGTACCACAGCCCCACCACCGCGCGGGCCGAGTCGCGAACCTCCCAGACTCGCACGTCGGGATGGTAGACGGGCACCGTCTGCGGATCGGCGGGTTGGAACTCGAGGCCGAACAGCTTTCGGGCCGTGAAGAACATCGCCTCGCGGAGATTGTCGAGTTGCAGGTAGGGGGTGATTTCGCTCTCGTCGAGGTCGTGCTTCGCCCGGCGAACTTTCTCGGCGTAGAAGCGGTAGTCCCAGGGGGCGATTCTGATCCCTGCCCCCTCCGCATCGGCGATGGCCTGCATGTCAGCCACCTCCTCGCGGACTCTCGCCACCGCGGGCTTCCAGACCGCCTCCATCAGCTCCATGGCACGTTCGGGCGTCTTGGCCATCGAGTCTTCCAGCCGCCAGTGGGCGTGGGTTGGGTGGCCGAGCAGGTGGCCGCGGCGGGCCCGCACCGCGAGGATCGCTGCGACCGTGGCGTGGTTGTCGGAGGCACCGCCGCTCGCGCCGCGATCGACGAACATCCGCCAGACCCGCTCCCGCGCTTCGCGGCACTCGGCATACGTAAGGAAGGGCTCGACGCTCGACCGCGTATTGGGGATCGCCCAGCGGCCCTTCTGGCCGCGGGCCTCCGCGGCCTCGGCGGCGGCCTCCCGCAGGCCCGCCGACAGACCGGTCAGATCGGTGGCATCGTCGAGAAAGACGGCCCCGTCGTTTTCGTCGCGGAGCAGGTTCTGGCTGAAGGTCGTGGCCAGCGTCGCCAGCTCTTGGTTGAGCGACGAGAGTTCCGCCTTCGCGGCGGCATCAAGCTGCGCGCCGTGGCGAACGAAGTGGGTGTAGGTCAGCCAGACGACCCGCTGCTGTTCGGGCGACAGCATTGCCTGTTTCATTGTCTCGTAAACGGTGGCGATCCTGGCGAAGAGCCGGTCGTTCTGTGTGATCTGGTCGCTGCAGGCGGCGAGCTTGGGCGCCATCGTGCGTTCGACCTCCTGCACGGCGTCGTCGCTGAGGGCTGATCCATAGACGCCGTAGATCGCCTCCACGCGGCAGAGCATTCGGCCGGAGCGTTCGAGCGGGAGAATAGTGTTGTCGAACGTGGGCGGGGTGGGATCGGCGGCGATCCGGTCAATCGCCGCGAGTTGGTCGGCCATGCCGGCCTCGAGCGCGGGGCCGAGATCGGCCACCCGCGCTCCATCGAACGGCGGCACGCCGCCACACGGGCCGGTCCAGACTGCGGTCAGCGGGTTTCGTTTACCCGTGGTGTCGTCGTGCGGCATGTCAGGCATGTCAGGACAGCCCCAGCACGTCGCGCATCGAATAAAGACCGGCGGGCTTGCCAATCAAAAATGACGCCGCGGCCAGCGCCCCGCTGGCGTAGCAGTCGCGGCTGGTGGCGCGGACATTGACCGAGAGCGCCTCCCCTTCGAGACCGAAGAGGATCGTGTGCTCGCCGGGGTTGTCGCCGGCACGCACGGCGTGGTACCCGATCTCGTCGGCGGGCCTAGCACCTGGCCGGCCCTCGCGGCCGTGGGCCACACGGGTGAATCCAAAGGCATCCTGGACGATCTGCCCGAACTTCAGCGCCGTGCCACTCGGGGAATCCTCCTTGTGCCGATGGTGGCATTCGATGATCTCGACATCGCTCCGGCTGCCCACCCGCTTGAGCAGGTTGCTGGCGCGGCCGACCAGGTCCATTGCGATGTTCACCGCGAGGCTCATGCTCGGCGACTGGAGTACCGCGATCTTTCTCGCGGCATCCTCGATCGCCCGTCGATCGGCGGCCTCGAGCCCCGTCGTGGCCACGACCAGCGGCACGCCTGCCCGCACGCAGGCACTCGCGATGCCGGCCACGGCCCCGGGGAGCGAAAAATCGATCGCCACGTCGGCCGGGCAGGTCCAGGTTTCGCTGACGGGCACGCCAGCAGCGGCGATGCCGGCAAGCGACCCCGCGTCGTCACCCAGTCGCGGATGCCCTGCCCTTTCCACAGCGGCGACGAGCTGCCAGGCCGACGCCGACGAGCCGGCCGTTTCTGCTGCGGCACAGGCGATGATCCGCTGCCCCATGCGGCCGGCGGCACCATGAACGACGAGACGACGTGGAGAATGAGCTGGCACGAGAAACGCTCCGTGTTCGAGGCTGGGCGTGCGGAACCGTGATGCACGCGACCGGCCGCATGATACCCAAGCCGCCGCAGACGGAACATCACTTGTCCAGTTCGAGCACCTGGCCTTGGGATGCGAGCAGGCCGCGGAGCGAGGGATAATCGACGTCCTGCACGGCTGATCCCGCACGGGCAGCGAGCACGGCTGCATTCGCGGCAGCGTCGCCCAGGAGCATGAACACCGGCTCCATACGGGCCGACCCGTAGGCAATGTGGCTTGCCGACAGGCAGACCGGTACGAGCAGGTTCGTGCACTCCGCCCGCTTCGGCACGAGCGATCCGTAGCCGATCTGGTAGGGCTGCTTCGGGTGCACGCCGATGTCGCCCTCGTTTTGTACGGTGCCAGCGGGCGTCACGTAGCGGCGCACGTTGTGCGAATCGAGCATGTAGGAGCCCATGCCGATTGGCTTCTTCACGTCGCGTGCGCCCAGGCACTCGTGCTCCGTAAGCACGTCGTCGCCGAGCATCCGCCGGGCCTCGCGGATGTAAAGCTGCGGTGACCAGTGGCCGTTGTCGCCATACTCGTCCTTGGGCAGGCCCCAGGTCTGCATCGTCGTGCGGATGTCTGCCGGCACACGGTCGTCGTGCGTGAGAAACCAGAGCAGCCCCAGCTGATACCGCTGGTGGTCGGCGATGATCTCGCGTCGCCGCTCGTACGACGCCTCGGGGTAGTCATAGTTCGCGCCAATGTGGTCGAAGCTGAACGGGCCATGGTTGTTGGTGTCGGTCTTGCGGTTGGGGATGGCGTCGAACTTACGGAAGACTTCCCGCCAGCCGGCAGCGAACGTTCTGGCGAGCAGTTCGTAGGTGCCCGGATCGTAGCCGGTGGGCTTCGCAACCGGCACGCGGTTGTCGGGGTGGTTGGTGAGGCACATTCGAAAGCAGTAGGCCTGCACGCGGGCGTCGCCTTCGCCGCGGGTGCCCGGCGGGTCGGCGGAGATAAGCGGCAGCAGGCCACTGGCGGGATTGCCTGGCTCCTTGAACGGATCGACTGGCATCTCCCAGTGGTGCTTGTGGTGCAGAATGCCCACCTGGTTGCCGTTCCACTCCTCTCCGTAGACGCTGTTTGCCTCGCGTCCCACGTGATACTTCACACCGGCGGCCGCCATCAGATCGCCTTCATACGTGGCGTCGATGAACACCTTTCCCGCGAACCGTCTCGCCGGCCCAGCCGGCCCGGCGAGCGTCGTGATCGCCACGATCCTCGGCCCCGCGCCCGCCTCGCCTCGCGGCCCCAACTCTACCCCCTTCTCGCGGTCGAGCAGCACGCCTCTGACGACCTTGATACCCTGCTCCTCGAGCCATGCGTCGAAGATCTGCTCGGCGACGTGCGGCTCGAAGAGCCACATCGAGTTGTCGCCCACGTCGGTCTTGTTCACTCCCTGTCCGAGCCCTACGAACGATTCCCGCGGCTGCCACTTCCAGGCCTCGGGCGACTGGTAGTGCTTCCAGACGCGGCGATAAAAATCCCGCGCGAGGCCACCGATGGCGCGGGTGTTGCCACTGTCGGTGTAGCCGAGGCCGCCGCTGGAGAGCCCGCCGAGATGCGCGTCGGGCGAGACGACCACCACGCTGGTGCCGAGCATGGCCGCACGAACCGCAGCCACCACCGCGCCACTGGTGCCGCCGTAAATCACGACGTCGTGGATTGGTTCGGTGACTGATGCCGTTTCCGCGGCCTGCAGGGGCGCACAGAGGATCACGGTCGCGATCAAGAAGCAGAGATGTCGCATAGATCGCATCCAAATGGAGTGGGTAAGAACGCTGCCGGTCATTCGGCCCTGGCCGGCAGGAAAGCGAACGGCTCCACCGGCAAGAACTGCTTGGCGGCGTTGCCGTTGTAGGTTTCCCCGCCGATCAGGGCGAGTTTCTTGACCGGGGCGCCCACGGTGAAGTCGAGGTCGGCCAGCGGAATCCAGAACACGGTGGGGCTGGTCGCCGAGTCGAAGTACATGGTCTTCGTCTTGTGGTTATAGACCGTTCGCCAGATCGTGCTGCCGACGTTAGGGGCGGCGGTCTTCAGTCCCAGCGGCACCGATGCATTCCGGATCACGCTGAAGATCTGCGCGACGGCGAGGTGGGCGTCGTCGGTCTGAGGGAGCGTGCTGAGATAGAACGACGTACGGACAAACCGGTCGGAGGCCCGGTTCGTGCCGGGAAGCATCGTCAGGCCGCCGATCCCCTTCCAGTAGGCGTCAAGGGCCAGTTGTTGGTCGAAGGTCGGCGAGTTGGTCATTACCTGATACTTCCGGTCGTGGTGGATGACCAGTTTTCCTTTCACATACTCGAGGATCGCGGAGTCGCCGGAGGGATCGGAGATCGCCATGTGCCCGACGCCGGGAACGCCGTTGGGCAGCGTGGGGGCGATGATTGTGAAAGGCTCCTTCTCCAACGCATCGACAGCCTCCTTCACGGTCGCATAGCTGTCGAGCACGTACTGCGTCCAGGTGGCGATCGACATCGTCGGCTTGTCGGCGACGGGCCGGCCGTAGTCGCTCTCGACGAGATAGAGCGTGTTGGCGACGAGTCCCTTCTCGTTGATGCCGTCCACCGTGGCTACCTTATAAAAAGAGCAGATCACGGAGCCATACTTGCTCGTCCAGGAAAGCGTATTCGGACCGGTGGCCCCGTTGCGGCTCATGCCGCGAGGAAAACAGTAGACCTCGGTGCTCGGGTCTTCGACCCAGTCCATCGAGCGGGCGACGAGCACGGTGTCGTTCGGGCCGAGGTAGACGCACCGCGTGCAACTGTTGCCGGTCTGCGGCTGCAGTGCCAGGAATGAGGCGATCAGGGCCACGGTCAACGCGTTACGCAGATGCATGGGAAACCTCGGGCACGGTGGGGTGAGAAAGTCCGCTTCAGCGGTTCCGAATATATCCATTCGCGTGGAATGCTGCCTCAACGCATAACGCATCGAGCCGCGGCTGATGCCGGCGAGTGTATCGCCTTCCAGTCCCAGAATGAGTAGCCTGATCGACCATTCAGGATGCCGTGTTTCCGGAGTCGATTCGATGCCGCACGATGTGACAGTCTCCGGCCGCCGAGGATTTCACGAGGACACCGCCGCGATCGTCGTCGGCGGCCTGCTTGTCGCCCTGGCTCTGACCGTGGGCTGGAACGCCCGACCGACCGAGAATGTCGGCAGCCGCAAGGCCTTCCCGAAGGGGTGGCCGAATCCCCTCGCGGCGACCATCGACAAGCCGCAGACGTGGAACGATTCCCCGACGCAGTCGCTGACCGACAAGAAAGGGAAGCCGGTGACGGTGCCGATCCTGCTCGGCATGGCGTGGGTCGTCGGTGCGGTCGCTGCCGGCATGGCCCTCCGTGGCAGGAGCGTGGCTGCTGTACTCCCCGGCGCGGTGGCGCTCGCGGTCCTCGGCGGCCTCGCCTATCTGCTCGCCGCGCAGAAACTGGTCAATCATTACAACCTCGAATATCCCCTCTGGGCCCTCCTCGTCGGCCTCGTCATCGGCAACACCGTCGGCGTGCCGCGCTGGCTCGCTCCGGCGCTCCAAGGGGAATTCCTCATCAAGGCCGGCCTGGTGGTGTTTGGCGCGGAAGTGCTCTTCAGCCGGCTTCTCGAGCTGGGGCTGCCGGGGCTGCTGACGAGCTGGGTGGTGACGCCGATCGTGCTCGTGGCGACCTACTGGTTCGGCGTCTATCGGATGCAGATTCCCTCGAAGTCGCTCTGCATGGTGATCTCTGCCGATATGTCCGTCTGTGGCGTCTCGGCGGCAATCGCCACCGGCGCCGCCTGCAAGGCGAAGAAGGAGGAACTCTCG
Organism: Planctomycetaceae bacterium; assembly: GCA_947459185.1. Classification (GTDB taxonomy): domain Bacteria; phylum Planctomycetota; class Planctomycetia; order Pirellulales; family UBA1268; genus CAMCQY01. The sequence goes on from CANHCU010000080.1 coordinate 14,152, forward strand.
CTGGCGATCGGCCTGTCGCTGCTGTTCACGGTGGGGATGATGGTGGCGATGCCGCCCTTTATCCAGTGGGCGGGGATCGACCCGATCGTCGGCGGCGCCTGGCTCGGCGGCACGATCGACGCCACTGGCGCGGTGGTGGCCGCCGGCGAAATACTCGGCAAGGAGCTTGACGACAAGCGGCCGGCCGAGGTGGCTGCGACGGTGAAGATGATCCAGAACTCGATGATCGGGATCATCGCATTCGCCGTCGCCGTCTACTGGGCGGGATGGGTGGAGCGGGAATCGTCGGGCCCGCGGACGTCGCTCGCCGCCGAGGCCTGGAACCGGTTCCCCAAGTTCATCTTCGGGTTCCTTGCGGCCTCGGTGATCTGCTCATTTCTCTTCACCCGCTCGCCGGAGAACTCGCTCTGGGTCGACGGTGCCACGCTCGGGTTTACGTCGCGGCTGCGGGGCTGGCTGTTCTGCGTCGGCTTCGTCTGCATGGGGATCCAGACCGTGTTCCGAGAACTCGCGCCCTACCTCGCCAGTGGGCGACCACTGCTGCTCTACGTGCTCGGCCAGTGTCTCAACCTCGCGCTCTCGCTGGCGATGGCGAGCCTCACCTTCGGCTGGCTGTTCAGGAAGGTGGTGGAGCCGTGATCCATCCCCGCCTTGCTGGTCCGCTGCGGTTGGCGGCATGTGTCGGCATCGTCGCCCTGACGTGGCTTGTTGTTCTTCCACAGGTTGGCCGCCTGCCGCCGATTGCGCGGCACGTCCGCGCGATGGAGGAGGCTGAGGTAAATCCGGCGGCGATGGTCTACACCGAACTTGAGCGGCTGCCGCTCCGCCCCGACTGGGCGCACGATCAGATCATGCTCTGGCCTTGAGCCGCTTCCCGTTCGCAAGCCCTGAGGAGCGCGAGCCTACGGTGCCTTGGGTGACGGATACGCGTCGAAGACGTCGCCCTGGCCGAGGATCCGCGGGTCGGCCTGCCGCCGCAGTTCGGCGAAGAGCATGTCCCGAAGCGCGGCCGTCTTCTCAGGTCGCTCCGTCGCCAGGTTCCGCACGCAGTCGGGGTCGGTCGCGAGGTCGTAGAGTTCGTCGGCCGGCCGTTTGCCGAAGCAGAGCTGCCAGTGGCGGTCATCCGGCCCCGCCGCCTCGATGAGCGACTTCGTCGGACCGTCGTCGGTGTCGAGGAGTCCGAGTTCCACGTTGCCGCAGGGCCAGCGGTCCGCGGCGAAGTTGTGGATGTAGAAGAGCGAACCCTGCCGAATGGCCCGGGCCGGGTAGCCCAGCCCCGATTCGGTCCCCGGCCGGCAGCGGACGTCGTTTCGCTCGCGGCCCACGATCACGAACGGCCTTTCTCGCTGCGGGTTATCCCGTAACAGGTCCGCGACGCTCGTACCCGTGATGGGTGACATGCCATTTTTCACGCCGTCCACGCCGAAGAGTTCGAGGAACGTGGGAGCCAAATCGATGAGGCTGACGAGCTGCTCTGCCCGTCGGCCCGGATGGACGATCCCGGCCGGCCAGCAGGCGACCAGCGGCACGCGGTGGGCCATGTCATACGTGTGCCCCTTCACACGCGGGAACGGCATGCCGTGATCAGAGGTCACAATCACGAGCGTGTTCTCGGCGCGGCCGCTTTCGCGGAGCGTCGTGATCAGCTCGCCCACCTCGCGGTCATACGCCTCGATCTCGGTCGCGTAGTCGAGCATGTCGCGGCGGACGATGTCGTTGTCGGGCCAGAAGGTCGGCACGCGGTCGATATCGGTAGGCTTCTTGCCGGCGGCCCGCCCGGCATCGGGTTCATATTTTCGATGGGGATTCGCGCTGCCAAACCAATAGAAGAACGGGCGGTCGGCCGGGGCCGACTCCAAAAATGTCTTGAAATCGGCGTTCCGCAGGCCCCACGTGCGTCGCGCCCCGTCGGCGGTCTTCGCGACGCCCGGTCCCCAGACCTTCCCCTTCGCGCCGCAGCTGATTCTGTCGGCGGCGAGCACCTCGGTGAACGCAGTGAATTTCGGCGGGAACGTGGGCCAGTGATTGGCGGCCTCCTCGAGTTGCCAGGGGTTGCGGCCGGTGAGCAGGCCGGCGCGGCAGGGCGAACATTTTGATGTGGGCACGTAGGCGTTGTCGAAGACGAGGCCGTTCGCGGCGAGGGCGTCGATGTGAGGCGTCTTGGTCCAGGAACAGCCGTAGGTGCCGAAGTGGCAGGAGGCGTCGTCGGCGATGATGAACAGCACGTTTGGCGTGACCGTCGGCGGTGCCGGCTCCGCGGCCGCCGCGACTGCGAAAGAGATGCACAGGCACAAGGCCAGTGAAAGGCGAGACAGGGCGATGCGATGCATGCGAGGACCGCTGGCTGGGGTGGGGTGAAGCTCACGAACCAGCGAAAGTCTATCAGTATGAAGCACGCCACGCCCGTCGGGTGACGGGGTGGCGGTAGGCCTCCGGCCGCGTTCACGCCACCGTGTGAATTGTGTTGCTGTGAACGGCACCTGCTACGATGTTCTGGTCGCGTCCTCGAAGGAGAGGGCCACGAACCTCTCGACTTCCCGGAGATATCAGTCATGCGCAATCGAGTCACCGTGGCATTGCTGGTTCTGGTAGCCGTTTCGTTCATGTCGATGCCCCACGCACGGGCGGCTGAGGACGATGTGCAGGGGGCCCGGGCCGCCGTGGGGAAGTTTCACGAGGCACTCAATGTGCTGTTCACAGGAGATGCGGGGCCCATCAAGGCGGTCTGGTCGCATGCCGATGACGCAACCTACATGGGGCCGGTGGGCGGTATGCAGGTCGGCTGGGCGGAGATTGAGCCCCATTGGGACATGCAGGCTGCCAAAAACCTGGGCGGCAAGGTCGACGCGACGGACATGCACGTGGTGGCCAGCCCATCCCTTGCCGTCGCCCACTACTACGAGAAGGGCGAGAACGTCATCGACGGCAAGCCGCAACCCGTGTCGATCCGGACGACGACCACGCTTCGCAAGGAAAATGGCACGTGGAAGGTGATCGGCCACCACACCGACACACTGGCCTATCTCCAGAAGTAGGCCGCACGAAAAAGGTGTCCGTCACGTGCCTGGCGCCTCTGCAGGTCATGGACTCACTGCCCATCCGCAATCACCCGCTGCAGACGCCGCCAAGGGGACTGATCTTCCGCCAATTCGCAGATCGGCTGGAGGGTCGTTTCCAGGTACGCGATGTCGAGGCGATCGTGATGCCGGCGCACAACCCCGATGGCATCGAGCATGTCCTTGTCGCGACCGGCCAGAACCTTGAACAGAATGAGATCTTCGGGACTTGGGAATGGAAGACTGACACCGAAGAGCTCATGGCGACTGGCTCTCCGGAAGGCCGTCTCTTCGAATGGCAGTGAGGCCGTAATCAGGTCAATCTGAAACTTGCCTCTGCGGAAACGCAACGTTCCCGTCGTCTCGAGCCTCTGCTGCTCGACCGTTGGATCCAGGTCGAAACCGTTGTTGGCTGCCCGCCCGATCAGTGTCTCCGCCTCGGATGCGGAGAGGAAAACAATCGCATCGGCATCGGCAGTCGTACGAGGCTCACCGACGGCGACGACAGCGAGCCCGCCGATGACGAGATAGCGAACACGCTGCTCCTCGAGAAACGTGAAAGCGAATCGGCAGAAGGCATCGAAGCTGCTTGTTGACACGACTCGCCTCACCGCGACTTGTCTCGGACGCCCGTGGGGCTCGGCGTGATGCCCAAGGCAAGAGCGAGGCACATGGGATGATCGTCAGCCGGAAATTCGGCGAGCTCCATGAGGTCTGATGTCAGCAGGGCCTCGCCGATGGCGATCGACTCGTCGACGGTCAGCCGCCGCAGAGCCTCAAACCGCTCCTGCTCCTCC
>CANHCU010000081.1 GCA_947459185.1 Planctomycetaceae bacterium
AGCCGGCTGACCGGCATGATTCGCTCCCCCTGACAATTCAGTCCCCTCACCGCCCGCGAGCAACTGACTCAAGCAGTGCTCGCGGGCGTTTTTTTGCGGCGCGAATGGAGTTCGCATCGCCCGCCGCCGGGGAGGGCGTGTATAGTGTCCGCCCTGATCGGGCCTGGCCCAGCCGAGCCCCACGCGAGACTGCGAGCGAGCGTTTCCCCCGGGAGCTGATGACGACATGAAGGCCGACGAACTCCGCGAAGCGTATCTGTCATTCTTTGAGTCAAAGGGATGCGTCCGCCGCCCCAGCGACGTGCTCGTGCCTCGCTGGGATCCGTCCGTGCTCTTCACACCCGCGGGTATGAACCAGTTCAAGGACCACTTCCTCGGCAAGTGCAAGCTCGAATTCACCCGGGCGACCACCTGCCAAAAGTGCCTGCGAACCGGTGACATCGACAACGTCGGACGGACGCCGCGACACCACACCTTCTTTGAAATGCTGGGCAACTTCAGCTTCGGCGATTACTTCAAACGGGAGGCCATCCTCTGGGCATGGGAGTTTCTCACTGACCGCAACTGGCTGAACATCACGCCAGAAAGGCTCTCCATCACCGTCTACCATGACGACCACGAGGCCTATGCGATCTGGGCCAACGAAGTGGGCGTGCCCGCGGCCCGGATCACGCGCATGGGCGAAGACGACAACTTCTGGCCCGCCAGCTCGCCCTCCCAGGGGCCCGACGGCGTCTGCGGACCGTGCAGCGAGATTTTTTACCGCATGCCCGATGGCAGCGACGTCGAGATCTGGAACCTCGTCTTCACCCAGTTCAACCGCGTCGGGTCACCGCCGGACAATCTGCACCCGCTTCCCAGCCGCAACATCGACACCGGCATGGGCCTGGAGCGGACGGCAGCCATGCTGCAGGGCGTTGACAGCAACTTCCACATCGACATCCTCAAGCCAATCGTCGAGGCGGTCGCGGAAGTCTGCCACCGCCCCTATGTGGCGTCGAGCGACGACGGCCGTCGGATGCGGCGGATCGCGGATCACGTCCGCGCCTGCACGTTTGCCATCCACGAAAACGTGCTGCCTGGCAACAACGAGGAGAAATATGTCGTCAAGCGACTCCTCAGGCGGGCCGTGCTCGACGGCCGGCAGATGGGCATGAAGGAGCCGTTCCTTCACCTCCTCCCGACGACGGTGGCCGCGATGATGCGGAAGCCCTATCCGGAATTGTCAGAGACGGTTGACCGCGTGGGCAGCGTGATCAAGCGGGAGGAGGAGTCGTTCCTGGCGACGATCGACGGCGGACTCGACCGCATCGAAAAGCTCTTTGCGACGATCGACCGCTCCGGCACCGGCCTGGTCGGCGGCGGCGAGGCCGCCGAACTCTACACCACCTACGGATTCCCGCCCGAACTGCTCGAGACACTTGCTGCCGAGCGGAACTGCAGCTTCGACTGGAACGGCTTCCGGGAGGCGATGGATGCCCACGGGCAGCGGTCGGGCGCCGGAACCCGCGTCGAGGTGTTCACATCGGGCCCACTCGACGCGCTCAAGAAGACCATGCACGGCTCCGAATTCGTCGGCTATGACACGATCGAGACTGAAGGCAAGGTGATCGGCATCATCGCGCAGGGGCAACTCTGCGACTCGCTCCGTGAGGTCGGCCATGCGTCGCCAATCACCGTCGTGCTCGACCGCACCAGCTTCTACGGCGAATCGGGCGGACAGGTGGGCGACACCGGCACGCTCGCATGGCAGGGGGGCAGCTTCGAGGTCAGCGACACGCAGCGAGAGGGCGGCTTCATGCTCCACACCGGCCACCTTCGCCAGGGCTGGCTCGACCTCGGCCAGACGGTCCGGACAAAGGTCGATGCCGGCCGCCGCGCGGCGATTCGCCGGGCCCATTCAGCCACGCACCTCCTCCATGCGGCCCTGCAGCACTATCTCGGCAGTCATGCTGTCCAGCAGGGATCGAAGGTCGATGCCGATCTGCTGCGGTTCGACTTTACGCACACGAGCAGCGTTGGCCGCGACACGCTCGACCAGATCGAGACCATGGTCAATGAACACACGTTGGCCGCCGTGCCGGTGGCGGCGCAGCTCCTGCCCCTGGCGGAAGCACGCCACGCCGGAGCGATGATGCTCTTCGGTGAAAAGTACCCTGACATCGTGCGGATGGTGTCGATGGACGGTGTCAGCCGCGAACTCTGCGGCGGCACCCACGTGTCGAGCACCGGGCAGATCGGCATGGTGCGGATCACCGCCGAGGAGAGCGTGTCGGCCGGCACGCGGCGGATCACCGCCGTCACCGGCCTCCGCGCCGTAGAACGGTGCCGGCAAATGGAGGGCGTGCTCGCGGAGGCTGCCGGCGGACTGAAGGTTCCAGTCGCCGAACTCCCGCACCGACTGGCGGCCATCGCCAAAGAGCTTAAGGATCTCAAGAAGAGCAAGCCCGCAGCGGGCGGCGCCGCGGTTTCGGTCGATGAACTGCTGGCCGGAGCCGCCGAGGTCGCCGGCACGCGGATCGTTGTGGCCGACGCCCGTGGTGGCGATGCCGCTGCCATGCGGCATTGCATTGATCAGCTCCGCCGCAAGGCGAGCCCGATCGCCGTCCTGCTCGGCTCGAGCGAGGGCGAAAAGGTGACGCTCGTCGCCGGCATCAGCCGCGAACTCGAGGAGCGCGGCCTGTCAGCGGGCAACTGGATCAAGGATGCGGCGACGATCGTGGGGGGAAAGGGTGGCGGCCGCGCCGACCTCGCGCAGGCCGGCGGCAAGCTCGCCGATAAGCTGCCCGAGGCGTTGGCAGCGGCCCGCACCTCGATCGAAGCGATGCTCAAGGCATAACGGCTGTGTTCACGAAAAACATGGCATCGTGCTGCCAAGACAGGCGAATGCCCGTCCTCAACACGCCTCTTGGCGGGCCTCCGCCCGCTGGCGAGGGCCGGGCATCGTGCCCGGCGATCAATCCGCGTGAACCCGTCCATCCAAGCCCGCAGCGCAAGCAAGGGAATGCGGGTGGCCTTCCGGTGATGGCAACGCCGATTCCCTCGCTTGCGCGTCGGGCTTGCATGGGAGCTGGGGAATTCCCCAGAGCTTACCCGGCGAGCTTCTGCAACGCGGCGAGGGCGGCGTCGTAATCGGGCTCGCTGGCTACTTCCGTGACGACCTGTGCATATTGCACGACGCCCTTGGAGTCGAGCACGAACACCGCCCGGGCGAGGATCTTCAACTCGTCGATCAGCACGCCCCAGTGTGTGCCGAAGCTGCGGTCCATGTAGTCGCTGCCGTTCCGCATCGACTTGATGTCTTCGGCGCCACAGAACCGGTTCATGGCGAACGGCAGGTCGAGGCTGACGGTCAGAGCCGACACCTTGTCTCCGAGGGCGGCCAGCCGCGTGTTGAACGTCTTTGTCTGCACCTGGCAGACCGGCGTGTCGAGCGAGGGCACCACGCTGATGAACGCCGGCTTTCCGAGCAGGTCCGCCTTGCGGATGTGCTGCATGCCGCCGGCCTCGAAGGCCACCACGTCGAAATCGGGAGCGGGCGAGCCCACCTTCACCTCGTCACCCACCAGCGTGAGCGGATTACCCTTGAACGTTACTGCGCCGTGCCGACCCATGGTGCGTATCTCCTGACGGGGAAAATGAAAGCAGTGAACCTTCGATGCGAAGGCGGAAGTATCGCCGGGAAATCGGCGGCGACAAGCCTCTGCCGCTGGATCGCGAGCAAAACGGGGGTCGGGCGGCAGGGTTCGCATGGCAGAAACCGCCGCGACGTTCTACGATCTGCCCGGTGGTGTGATCGCCAGATTCCCTTCCCCAACCTCCTCGTCGGAGACTGATTCGATGGCAGCACTTGGTCGGCTTGGCCAGTTTCTCGGCCTCGCGATCCCTGCGGTCGCCATCCTCCTCGAGCTCAACCACGCGATCTCGCTCGGGCAGATGCTGGTGATGCTGGTCGCCGCGATCTGCTGCTTCTGGATCGGCCGAATCCTGGAGGGCTATGCTCGCAATGTCTGAAGCAATCACCATGCACCCACTCCTGCTCACGCCCCTCTACCGCCGCTACCTCTGGGGCGGGCGCCGCTTTGCGACGCACCTCGACAGGCCCCTGCCGCCCGGGGATGACTTCGCCGAATCGTGGGAACTCGTGGACCGCGGTACCGACCAGAGCGTTGTGGCGGCCGGCCCGCTGGCGGGAACGACGCTCGGCGAACTGGTGCGGCAGCGGGGCCCCGAGCTGCTCGGCCGCCACGCGCCTCGGGCTGTCTTCCCGCTCCTCTTCAAGTTTCTCGACGCCTGCCGCGACCTTTCGGTGCAGGTCCACCCTGACGATATGAGGGCCGCCAGACTCTCCCCCCCCGATCTGGGCAAGACGGAGGCCTGGTATGTGATCGATGCCGCCCCGGGCAGCCGCATCTATGCAGGGCTCCATGCCGGTGTCGATCGTGACTCGCTGGCAGCAGCCCTCCGGGCGGGCCGCTGCGACGAGGTGATGCATTCGTTTGAACCACGCGCCGGCGACTGCGTGTTTATCCCGGCTGGCACAGTCCACGCGATCGGGGCCGGCCTCGCCGTCGCCGAAATCCAGGAGTCGAGCGACGTCACCTACCGGCTCTACGACTGGAACCGCACCGGTGCCGACGGCAAGTCCAGGCCGCTCCACATCGAAGCCGGGCTCGAAGCCGTCACCGAGTTCGGTCCGGTGGCGCCGGTTCAGCCGCAGGCCATCACGTCAGCAGGCGTACTCTCGGCCGCCGACCCTGTCAGCCGTCGGCTCGTGACCTGCGACTACTTTCTCTTCGACGAGGTGCGACCGCACGGGGACTGGGCCGTGGGGGGCGACGACGTCTGTCACTTTCTCGCCGTGCTGTCAGGCGACGTCCACCTCGACCCCCGCTGGCACCTGCCGCCGCTCACGAAGGGCATGTGCATGCTGCTGCCGGCATCGATCGGCCGCCAAGTGCTCGCAGCCGCGGCTGCGACGACCCTGCTGCACATTCAGCTGCCGTAAGGGGCTCGGGGCCCCTTTTTCTGGAGGCCCTTTGCCGCTTGAAACCCACAAAAACCGACCTTGGGGTGCTCTGGGAGCGGTCACTACACTCCCGTCCCCCGACAGCCTCATGCCCCGGTGGGTTCCCCCATGCATGCTTACCGTTCCCTGCTGCTGCCAGTTCTGGGCCTGGGCCTGGGCCTAGCCCTAACGACAGCGTCTGGCTGCGCCTCGCTGGGCAAGCCCGACTGGCTCGACCCAGGTCCCGAGCGACTCCAGCGGCGGCGGGCCGTGAAGTTTGACCCCTATCTGCAGGATGACATCGCGCCCTCGAGCCTTCGAGTCCCGCTGATGGACGGCACCCGGCCCCGCGACTTTGCAACGCCGGTGCCGGAGGTGCGCCGCTCCCGCTGGTGGTCGCCGGTGCAGTAGCCGTTTGAGAATGGCAGAGATAGCGTCAGACACCGCGTTTTGCCCCGTTGATCACGGCATGCGCCGCGGAGCATTGGCGGGTGTATGATCGGTGCCGCGGGAGCGATCGTCGCACGCCGCTTGAGTTCCGCCACTTTTCGATGGATTGTCCCACCGTGCCCGCAGACCGCCCCCCACGCTCCCCACGCGGCCCCAAGCCTGCCCGCCCCTCGCGTCCATCCCGTCCCGCGCGTCCTCCCCGCGTGGAACCCTCGCGGATCACGTCGCGTCGGCCTCCACAACGGCAGCCACTCCCTGACGAAGACGACGCCCGCAGTGCCGCCAAGCGTCGGCTCGAGGCCCTCGATGACGGCCTGGAACGGCTCCAGAAAGTGCTCGCTGCAGCCGGCCTCGGCAGCCGGAGAACCTGCGAGGAGCTGATTACATCCGGTCGCGTCGAAATTGACCGGCAGGTCGTCACGCTACTCGGCACGCGGATCGATCCGCTCAAGTCCGAGGTGCGGGTGGACGGCGAGAAACTGCCGAATCCAAAGCGTGTCGTCTACATGCTCAACAAGCCGGTCGGTGTTGTGACCACCAACTTCGACCCCTCCGGCAGGCCCCGCGTAGTGGACCTGGTGCCCGGCGAGCAGCGGCTGTTCGCCATCGGCCGGCTCGACCGCATGAGCGAGGGGCTGATCCTCGTGACCAACGACGGTGCACTCGCGAATCTGCTCTCCCACCCGCGGTATGGCGTGGAGAAAAAATATCTCGTGCAGGTAGCGGGCGTGCCGTCCCAGGAACTGCTCGATAAGATCCGCCGCGGCATCACGCTGGCCGACGGGAAGGTGCATGCCAAGCGGGTGGACATCCGCTCGCAACACAAGCAGAGCGCCGTCCTTGAGATGATCCTCGACGAGGGGAAGAATCGGGAAATCAGGCGGATGCTGGCACGGCTCGGCCACAAGGTGCACCAACTCAAGCGGGTCGGTGTTGGCAAGCTCTCGCTGGGCAACCTGCTCCCCAGCCAGTGGCGACAGCTCGCCTGGAGCGAAATCGAGGCCCTCAGGCACGACGCCATCGCAGCTGTCGGCCCGATCGAGGCCGAACGCATGAACGATCCGATCCGGGATGAACGGCCGGGCAGGCCGGGCCGTCCTGGTCGTCCTGGTCGCGACGGCGGCCCCGGACGTGGGACAGCAGGCCCGCCACGCCCGCCGCGTGCAGGGCAGGGGACACCCCGCGGCACATACCGTGATCAAGGCCAGCGGAGCCAGGGAACGAGGAGCCAGGGAACGAGAAGCGTAGGCACCAGAAGCCAGGGAAACGGGAGCCAGGGCTCCAGGCTGCCGGCCGGTAAGGGAGTCAGGCCCCGGAGCCCGGCCGGGCAGGGCACGGAGCAGGAGCCCAGAAGGCCCGCGGGCCGCCCCCCGCGACGGCCGCGAAAGCCCGGCAAAGCCTCTTCATGGCGGAAGCCCCGCGGCGAGTGACCGGCCCGCGTTGCCCCGACGGCCGCCCCCGATAAGCCCCCCACGCAAGCGAAAGGATTCCGATGAGTTCAGGCACTGCCAGCACCATCGACGAGCAGCCAGTCGGCCAGCCCTGCTACGCCGACACCGCGGCCTTCACCTCGGCACGGATCGTGGCCCACAGCCGGATCGCCGACAACACGTGGCGGCTCCGGCTCGACTGCCCTGCGATCGCCTCCGCCGCGGTTCCAGGCCAGTTCGCCATGGTCCGCATCCCGCACCGCAGCGATCCGCTGCTGGCCCGCCCGCTGGCCGTCTACGACACCTTCAGCGACAACGCCGCGGGGCAGGGCGGAGGATTGCCCCGCCGCTACGCCGACTTCATCTATGCCGTGCACGGCCGGTTTACGACCGCCCTGCAGGACATGACGGTTGGCCAGGAACTGATCGCGTGGGGCCCTTTGGGCAACGGGTTTCAGATCCCGGCCGTGGACCACCTGGTACTCGTCGCGGGGGGCATCGGCCAGACGGCCCTGCTGAGTCTGGGTCGCGAGCGACTGGGACAGACGACCTATGGACCGGCATCTCGGCCGTCGCCGGCACGGTGTCGCCGGGTTACCTGCTGCTGGGGGGCCAGGCACGCCGGACTCTTCGGCGGCATCGAAGACTACCGGGCTGCCGGCATCGACGTGCATCAGGCCACCCTCGACGGCTCCGCCGGTTACCGCGGGACGGTCGTGGATCTGCTCGATTCGCTGTTCGGCCCGGCGGGGTCGGGATGCGATCCGGCCGACACCCCGCCGCACCGTTCCACAGAGGCGGACAAGCCCCGCGGCCTCCACGTCGCCTGCTGCGGACCCGATCCGATGATGGCCGCCGTGGCCCGCTGGTCGGCGGCCCGAGGCATCACCTGCGACGTGTCGCTGGAGGCCCCGATGGCCTGTGGCATCGGGATCTGCTTCACCTGCGTGGCCCGCGTCCGCGATGGCTCAGGGGGTTGGGACTACCGGCGAACCTGCATCGAGGGCCCCGTCTTCGACGCGACTCGCATTGCCTGGTGATGCGGGAGCACGGCAGTTCTTTTCCGCTGCGCTTTCTGAAGGCGTGAAGCCGAAGGCGTCAGGCCTTCGGCTTGGCAGCCGCCTTCTTGCCCTTGCCAGCGGCCTTGGTCGAACTGCCCTTGGCCCCACTCGCCTTGGCACCACTGCCCTTGACTGGGGTGGCCGCCGTGCCGCCCTTCGACGCCACCAGCATCCGCTTTGACAGCCGCGACTTGATCCGCGCCGCCTTGTTGCGATGAATCTTCTTCGAGGCGGCGGCCTTGTCAGCCGAACTGGCCACAACTCGCAGTGCTTCGCGGGCCTGGGTGGCGTCCCCGGCCTCGATCGCCGAGAGCACCTTCCGAACGTGGGACTTGAGCTCCGACTTGGCGGCGCGATTGCGCTCGCGGTTGCGGAGATTCTGCTTGTGTCGCTTCTTGGCGCTGGCCGAGTGTGGCATGCCGGTAACTACCCTCTCAAGATCGGTGGAACGAAAACGGTTTGAAAATACGACCCTATGGGCTCACCCATGGGGCTGGAGGCCTTCGGAGGCCCGCTGCGATCACTCGCAGACAATCGACTGGCAGACTGTGGACAACGATTAGTTTCCGGCCCCTTTATCCTTTGCCGGCGTCAGCTTGTCCAGACGTTGGGCCACATCGCGGTAGCCAAAGTCGAGTTCGGCGAGCGTGGAGAGGTATTTCCGGGCAGAGTCGATGTCATCCAGGCCGGCCGCCAGCACGCCCGCTCGGTACAGGGCCCGTTTGCGGAGGTCCTGTTCTCGGTCGGTCAAGGAGTCAACGGCTGTCTGGTAATTCCGCATTGCCAACGGATACTGCCGGATCTTCTGGAAACATTCGCCGAGTTCGAGCGCCACCGCCCCCTTGCGGCGAGCGTCCTGCAGCACGTCCTGAAACTGGCGGATGGCCTCCGCATGATTCCCGGCAGCCTTCAGCCGCATCGCCAACTCGTACTTCCAACTGATGTTTTCCGGATAGCGGACGGTGCGAGCGGAGTAGACCTCGATCTCATACTTCAGCTGTGCGGCACGCAGTTGCTCGACGGCCTGGCGATTGCCGGGAGTGTCCTCCTCCGCCAGGCGCTTCTCCGCCAACTGCAGTCGGTGACGCGTCCAGCGGAGCTGGCGGTCTTCGATGTGCTCGCGAACCTTGAGGTCGTTCCCCGAGGCGGCAAGCGCTTTGGAAAGCACTTTCTGGGCCTCTTCAACCGTGCCGTCCCGCTCTACGAGATCAGCCAGTTCGAGATACGGCTCGATGGCGGCCGGATTCTTCGTGATGGCTGCCAAGAGGGCGGAGCGACGGTCCTTGGAACTCTCTCCTTCGGCGGCCGCTTCCACCTTCTGGCCGGCGGCAGCGGCCGGCTTCCTGCCGGTCAGGCCCTCACCGGCGGAGATGGTTTTGTCAACTTGGAGCTTCGCGACCTGCCGCTGGGCCTCATCGGACATCCCCTTCGCGTTGCCGATCCGCATCCAACAGGCGATGGCCTGGTCGTATTCGCCATAGGAGGAGAGGAAATCGGCGCACTTACGGTTCACTTCCACGTCCGCGGGCGCGGCGTCGAGCGCCGCCTTGAGATAGACCCGCTGCGTGTCTCCGAATCCGAGCTTCCCGCAGGCTTCCGCCATGAGGAGCAGGCTGCCAGACTCGACGGGATTGCCCTTGATGATCTCCACACCCTGGGCAATCGCTTCTCGACATTTTCCAGCCGCGATCAGCTTTCTGAGGCCTCCCCGTCCCCCCGCCGACCAGAGGGCCGCCAAACCGCCCCCCTTCTTGCCGCCGTGCTTGATCCGCAAGGCTCCCAGCAGATTCAGGAGATAGACGGCATTGGCCGGATCGCCCACCACGCAGACGGAGAACATCTCAATCGCATAATCGATGTTTTTCGCGACGCTCTGCGTGCCATGCTGAAAGCACTGGGCAAGCCGCGACCGCTCTGCGGGCGACAGTGAGGCCGACGGCTGTGGGGCTGCAGAACCCGTTCCGGCCGCTGGAGACTCATTCGCCATGAAAGTTTGGGTCGAAAGTGGAATCGCGGGGCCCCGGCGTGATCCTGCAGGAACAGCTCCGGCAATCCCGCGGGCACGGTATGCTGCCATGGCTAAGCGGTGCATGCACCGCTGTGTCGTGGCAAGGATCCAGAGTGTAGCCCCCGGCCCCGAAAGCCTCAAAGGCCCGCCCTGACGCAGCGATCCCCACACCGACCGCCCCTCATTACCTGTCTCCGCCGCCTGCCGCCTGCCGCGGCCCCACCCAGACCGCCACTTTTCCGATGCCTCGCGACCGTTCGGCTTCCCCATCCGCGCACCATGATCGCCACGGCAAGGTGTTGTTCGTCGGCGCAGGGCCGGGCGATCCCGGGCTGCTCACCGTCCGGGCATTGGACAGCCTACGGCTTGCCGATGTGGTGGTGTACGACACGCTCGTGCCCGCGGACGTGCTCGACATGGCCCCCCCGGCTGCCGCGCGGCTGGCAGTGCCGCGGGATGGACGGGAAGGGGACGGCGACCCCGGCGAGGCGACCGGCCGGCTGCTTGCGCGTCTGGCGGCGGAGGGCCGCATGGTGGTGCGACTGAAGGGGGGCGATCCGGCGATATTCGGGAGGCTCAGCGAGGAGATGGGCCCGGTGTGGGAAGCCGGCATCCCCGTCGAGATCATCCCTGGTGTCACGGCGGCAGCCGCGGCCGCAGCCGCCGCCGGCATTCCATTGACCAGCCGCGCGGCGGCCTCGAGCCTCACGATCCTCACCGGCCACGAAGCCGCCGACAAGCCGGAGGGGATCGACTTTCGGCAACTCGCTTCACTCCCTGGAACATTGGCCATCTACATGGGCGTGGAACAGGTCGAGCGTTGGTCGAGCGAGCTTCTGTCGGCGGGCAAGCCGGCCGATACGCCGGTCACGATCGTGAGCCACTGTTCCTGGTCCGACCAGCGCATCGCCGTCAGCACACTGGCCCGCTGCGTTGCCGACTTCGAGCGGCACAACTGGCCGTCGCCAGCCGTGGTGATCGTCGGCGAGGTGGCACAGCCGGTCGTTGGGCCTTCCATCGCGATGGATCGAGGGCGAGACCGCGGACCTCTCGCAGGACGGCGGGTCCTCAACACCCGGCCTCCTGGGCCGCGCGACGATCTCGACAGCCTCGTTCGCGCAGCGGGCGGCCGCTCCCTTCGCGTGCCCGTCATCCGCATCCAGCCGCCAGAGTCGTGGCAGCCGCTCGATGACGCCATCCGGCAGGCCGACACGTTTGACTGGATCGTCTTCGCCAGCGCGAACGGCGTGCGGAGCTTCGTCGACCGCCTGCGGGGAGCCGGTCTCGACGGCCGGTCGCTCGGCACGGCACGGCTGATCGCCATCGGCCCGGCCACACGCGAGGCCTTGGAACACGCCGGCTTCACCTGCGACCTCACGCCCACGCTGTTTCGTTCCGAAGGGATCACGGCCGCCCTCGCCCGGTCTCCCACTCCCAGCCGGTTCCTGCTGGTGCGAGCCAACCGCGGCCGCGACCTGATGCGGCGGGAACTCGAGGCCCGCGGGCACGTGGTGCGGGAAGTGACGGCCTATTCGAGCGAGCCTGTCGAGTCGCTCGACATGGCCACCGTCGCAGCGATCGACAAGATGCCGGTGGACTGGATCACCATTACCAGTTCCCTGATCGCCGAATCTGCCATCCGGCTGTTTGGTTCGCAGATCGGACGGTGGCGGGTCGCCAGTCTGAGCCCGATCACGTCGGCAACCCTTCGGCAGCATGGAATCGAGCCCACGGTCGAGGCAGCGGCCGCAGCCGCAGAGAGTCTGGTCGCGGCCATGGCGGACTGGGAAATTGCCCACGCCCCCCCACCTGCCTGACCGGACCGGCTGCCTGCGGCGAGGAAATTCCAGAACAGTGGAAACCCACGACGATAGAGGATCTGGGGAAGAAGGCCATGGAGGGCCCATTGCCCACACAGGCACGACGGGGGATTCGTCATGGGCCAATCGGGGCTGCCAACCACGCTAGTCATCTGTTGTCCGCTCCCGTCCGGAATGCCGCAGGCAACTGCGGAGGCATGCCTGGAGTCGGGTCGCCGGGCCGCGCTGCCGGTGACATGGATCGCGGCGATCGACCGGCTGCCGCTCATCGTGGGAGAGCGCCGCACCGTGGCGCCGCCGCATGTCGCCCTGGAGATTCCCGCCAGCCAGTCTCGGCAGGAACTCCGGCAGTTGCTCGCGCGGGCCGCGGCCGACGCTCCCGGTCTTGATGCGGCCGTGATCCGAGGATCGTTGCCGGCGGATCACCGGCGGGTGCTGGTCGACAGCGGCATCCGGGTCGTCTGCCGTGACCAACTGGACGACACCCCCCGCGGCTCCCGCCGTCCGGCACCGCATGGCTGGCCGTGCCGCAGCACGCTCTGGGGCCTCTGGGAGGTCACGCAGACACCCGCAACCCCACCGGGCCTCGTCAGTCGCCTGCTGCCCTGGGCTTCCGCGTCTGGGCCTCGGTCTGGCTCGCTGGCCGTCGTCGATATTGGAGGAGGGCTGGGGCCGGTCGCCGACGCCGCGTCGATTCGCGGACGGGTGGAGCAGTGGCGGTCTTGGGCGGAGCGGCGAAAAGCTGCGGGCGAGGTGGTGTTTGCCACCCTCTCCGAACTGCCCTCACTGATCGCGGGCGCAGGCCGGTTCCCCGTGGGTGGGTCAGTCTTGAAGGCAGCCTAGTGGCGGCCTGGCAGGCGCTCACAAGAAGCCAGCCGTTCACCGGCGCGGCTTCTCCATGATCGTCCAGCTCATGTAGGCCAGAATCGCACTGCTGACAATAAAACCGATGTCGGTCAGGATGCTGACCCGCTGAAACGGAAACCCAGCCGCCAGATCGGCGAGGAACAGGATCGCGACAAGCCCCGACATGATCATCCCGACAAACGGCATCAATTTCGACACAGGGTCCGTACCTCCAGCACACGGGCATTTGCATCACCGACAGTTCCCTTACGATATCGGCTATCTCGGGGGATGCCATCGCCCTGCGACCCACGGCGTCCTTATGGCCTTGACGCCCGCCTGACGGAAACACCATTCGCGGCCTTGTCAGCCCACCCCGACGCCTCCCGGAGCCCTCGCCACCGTGGTCCAGCACGCCCCCCACCGGCGCACCGCCGTCTACACCGGATCTTTCGACCCGATCACCCTCGGTCATCTCGACGTGATCGAGCGGGCCAGCCGAATCTTCGATGCGATCGTCGTCGGTGTCGGCATCAACCCGGAGAAGCAGCCCATCTTTTCGCTGGCCGAACGGGTGCAACTCGTCCGCGAATCCGTTGCCGGCCTGCCCAACGTTCGCGTCGAGCTGTTCAGCGGACTGTCGGTGGCCTTCGTGCGCGAGCAGGGGGCCCACGTGCTCCTGCGCGGCGTGCGGTCGCTGACCGACATCGATGCGGAGTTCACCATGACGCTGGCCAATCGGAAGCTCGATCCGGCGGTTGAGACGGTGTTCCTGATGGCCGACGCCCAGTATTCGCACATTTCATCGTCGCTGCTCAAACAGATCACGCCGCTGGCCGACGACGACGCGCTGCTCAAATTCGTGCCGCCGCCCGTGGTGGCCCCGCTCCGCCGCACGCTCTCCGGCCCGGCGTGATGGCTGGCTCGACAACCCATCGGCGTGGGACGCAAATCGTTGCAGGCGGTTCTGATGGGCCGCATTGGTTCGCCGGCTGCGGCATGCTCGGTCGCCGGCGGATTCTGCTACGGGAGGCTCTTGGACGAATCGTGCATCGCTCGTGAGTCGCAGAATTCACCGTCGCCTGCGCGTGCCTCCGACCGGCTCCTCAGCGTCTGGCTTCGCGCGAAACACGACATCGTGTCGCCACGACAGGCGGATGCCTGTCCTCAGCCAGTCGCTTGGCCGACTCCGTCGGCTGGTGCTAACCCGGCCGGCTGCATACACGCGAAACATGGCATCCTGCCATTTTCGCTTGGCCGACTCCGTCGGCTGGTGCTAACCCGGCCCTCCGGGCCTGACGATGTGGCGCCATGTGCCTTGCGGAATCCGTGAGGGGCTGCCCGTGTCCCGAGAGCCGGCGTTGGCGGCAAGCGAAGGCAGGATGCCGAGAGCGCCGCCGCCATCGAGCGAGCACAGGGCAGGATGCCCGAAGCGAGCGTCCGGCGACGGGGCACGGGCAGCCCCGAACCGTTGCCAACTCGTGAGATGCAAGTGTCAACTCATTGGATAGTCAGTTGACGTTCTGTCCGCCGGCCTCGAAGTGCTGCCGGAGGTAACGGGCCCGCTCGATGTTGCGGTCTTTGGTGTCCAGTTCGATGCCCCGGATCTTCTGGAGATGGGCGGGCTGGGTGCGGACGAGGAGCGAGTTGATGTCGGCGATTTTCACGTCGCCGATCAGCCCGAGGAGCACGCCCATTCTCACCCGCGACAGGAGTTGCATCGTCTCCTCGGCGCTGATGGTCTGCGCGGTCCGCAGGATGCCATAGGCGCGGCTCACCTGGTCGTGCACGTTCTGCTCGGTCTCCCGGACGAGAAACTCACGGGCTCGCCGTTCGTAATCGATCAGCACCGGCACCACGTCTCCGACCTGCTCCACCAGCTCTTCCTCCGACTTGCCGAGCGTGGTCTGGTTGGAGATCTGGTAGAAGTCGCCCATCGCCTGCGAGCCCTCGCCATAGAGGCCGCGGACCGCCAGCGAGATCTTGTGCAGGCTGCGAAACACCTTGTCAATCTGCCGGGTGATCACCAGCGCCGGCAGGTGCAGCATCACGCTCACGCGGATGCCGGTGCCCACATTGGTCGGGCAGGCGGTGAGATAGCCAAACCGTGGATGAAAGGCATACGGCACGAACTGCTCGATCTGTTCATCGACCACCTTGATCTGCTCCCAGACGCCGCGGAGGTCGAGGCCGCTGTGGATGCACTGGATGCGGAGGTGATCCTCTTCGTTGATCATCAGGCTGACCTGCTCGAGTTTGTCGATCGCCACACTCCGGGCCCCCTGGGCATCGGCGTGCTCCCGACTGATCAACTGCCGTTCGACGAGAAACTGGCGGTCGATCTCCTCGAGACCGCCCACGTCGATCGATTCGAGTCCCGGGCCCGCCGAAGACATCGCGATCCGTTCCCGCAGAAACCGCTCGATGTCGGCGCGGTCCTGCTCGGAAGCCCGGCTCACGAACGGATACTGCGGCAGGTTGCGGGCCAGCCGCACCCTGCTGCTCATGACGATATCCGACTCTGGCCCGGTGCCCCGAAGCCATTCACCGATCGATTGGGCGAGCGTGTCAAGTTTCATGATCTGCATGCGGAAAGACCCTGCGGCATTCCTTCACTCCTGTGACTCCGGGCGGGCGGGGGGGATCCAACGGTCCTCGATCGCCCGGATGGCATCGCGGTTTTCCTTGGCCTTTTCGTAATCTTCGCGGACGATCGCGTCCTTCATCTCCTGGCGGAGCCCGATCACACCGGTCAGTTCGGCCGTGCCGGACGCGGCGGCAGCTTCCGCCGTTGTCGGCGAACGTGACGGCCGCCTGCCGGTGTGCTCGGTCGCACCGTGGATGTTCGCGATCAGTGGCTCCAGTTCCTTGGCAAACTGCACGTAGTCGTGCGGGCAGCCCAGCCGCCCCTGGTTGCGAAACTCAAAGAACGTGATTCCACACATATCGCAGGCCTTTTGGTCGAGCGCAGCCAGTTCGTCGGCAGTCTGGCCAACGCCGAGTTGGCCGGCGGCACCGCCCGCTGCGGCGGCGTCCTCGGCCTCGTCAGCGGAGCCCCCGCCGCCCTCGGTCTGGTTGAGGTAGACGCGGGCGTGATCCTCGCAGAGGTGAAGTTCACGGACGGCACCGGTCTCGAGTTCCGTGATGTGGAACACCGCCTGCTTCTCGCACTGCTGACACTTCATGACTGTCACGTCCTGCCTGGTGGTCCCGAGGCTGCCGCCTCACTGCGTTCACCTCGCCTGAAACCTCTCGTGAATCATAGCGGCCGGCAGGCTGAAGGTCGCCTTCGGTGCGGCGGCGAGCCGCAAACCGGCATCCTTGTCCTTGTTCTGCGGGCTTGTTGCCCGCGGGGAACTGACGATACTGTGGGCTGTTTTCCTGGCGACATGCCGCCCCAGCATCCATCCATCCATGCCGCACCTTCCCGACCGGCACCGCTTCGACGTCCTGGCGCAGACCCATCGGCTCGTGCCGGTCTACCGCCGGCTGTTCGCCGATGGCCTGACGCCTCTGTCGGCGTTTGCCCGGATCGACGCGGGAGAATCGGCCTGTCTGTTCGAGAGCGTTGTCGGGGGCGAGAAGGTCGGCCGCTACAGCTTTCTGGGCGCCGAGCCCTTCCTGCGATTCGAAGCCTTCGGTGCGAGAGTGCGGATCACGCGGGCCGGCTCGGACGAGGTGGAGGAGTTCGAGTCGTCCGACCCGCTCTCCGATCTCGAGCGGCGGATGGCGGCCCATCGACCGGCCCACCTGCCGGAACTTCCGCCGTTCACCAGTGGCGCCGTGGGATACGCGGCCTACGACTCTGTCCGATACGCGGAGCGGCTGCCTCATCCGCCGGTCGATGACCTCCACCTCCCCGACCTCAGCTTCGCCTTCTACGATCGGCTGCTCGTTTTCGACAACGTCACCAAGTCGCTCGACATCGTGGTGCTGGCCCACGTCGAGAACGATTCCCCCGCGGCCGCGGCGAGAGGCCATGCGGAGGCCTGCCGCCGTATCGACGCGACGATCGAGCAACTGTTTCAACCGAGCCCCTGGCCGTCGGCGGCCGACATCGGCCCGCGACGTGAGCCCCGCTGCCTCACCGAGGGCACGGCCCGGGCTGCCTCGACGCGAGAGGAGTTTCTGGCCGCTGCCGAGAAGGCCATCGAATACATCCGTGCCGGCGACATCTTCCAGGTGGTGCTCAGCCGGCGTCTGGAGATACCCTTCGACCTGCCGCCACTCGAACTCTACCGCACGCTGCGGGTGGTGAACCCCAGCCCCTTCATGTTCTACCTGCGGACCCCCTCCGCGACGCTCGTGGGCAGTTCGCCCGAGATCATGGTCCGCGTGGTGGACGGTGAGGTGACGGTGCGGCCTCTGGCTGGCACCCGACCGCGTGGGAAAACGCCAGAAGAAGACGCGAGCCTGGCAGCCGGCCTGCTGGCCGACCCCAAAGAGCGGGCAGAGCATGTGATGCTCATCGATCTGGGCCGCAACGACGTCGGCCGCGTCTCGACCATCGGCTCGGTCGTGCTCAGCGACGTGATGTCGATCGAGCGGTACAGCCACGTGATGCACATCACGAGCAATGTCAGCGGCCAGCTCACTCCCGGCACAACGGCCTTCGATGCCCTACGGGCCTGCCTGCCCGCCGGCACGGTCTCCGGGGCCCCCAAGATCCGGGCCATGCAGATCATCGACGAACTGGAGCCCCGCAAGCGCGGCCCCTATGCGGGAGCGGTCGGCTACATCGACTTCAGCGGCGCGATGGACACCTGCATCGCCCTGCGAACGGTGGTGATCACTGGTGGAAAGGCTTACGTTCAGTCGGGCGCCGGGATCGTGGCCGACAGCGTGCCGGAGAGCGAATTCCAGGAGACGCTCAATAAGGCAAAGGGGCTGCTCATATCGTTGGAAATGACGGCGGAGCGGCTGGGACAGGGAACGCGGCCCACGCGGTGACGCCGCGGGATCGGGAGGAGCCGCCGGCATGATTCGCTGCGACCGCGTCATCATCGAACGGTCCGGGCAGATGGTGATCGACCGTCTCTCGCTGGCGGTCGCGCCGGGCGACACGCTGGCGATCATCGGCCGGGCGGGCGCCGGCAAGAGCACGCTCGCGGAAGCCCTCGCCACGGCCATTCCGATTCGGGGCGGTGACATCCTGCTCGCCGGCCACTCCGTCCGCCGAGATCCCGACGCGGTGCGGGCTTGCCTCGGCTACGCGCCCGCGCAGCTTGCCGAGTG
>CANHCU010000082.1 GCA_947459185.1 Planctomycetaceae bacterium
AGAGGTCGGTGCCCTCGCGGGTTCGCTCACCGACGCCGGCGAAGACCGAATAACCGCCGTGGGCGCTGGCGATGCGGGCGATCAGTTCGGTGAGGATGACCGTCTTGCCCAGACCGGCACCGCCGAAGAGGCCGGCCTTGCCACCGCGAACGAACGGCGTCAGGAGGTCGATCACCTTGATGCCCGTCTCGAAAAGTTCGGTCTTCGTGGACAGTTCGGTGACCGGCGGGGGATCGCGATGGATCGGCCAGCGTTCCGCCGTCTTGACCTCACCGCGGTTGTCGATCGGTTCACCGAGCAGGTTGAAAACTCGTCCGAGCGTAGCCGGGCCTACCGGCACGGAGAGCGGTCCCCCGGTGTCGACCACATCAGCACCCCGAATGAGCCCATCGGTACTGCCAAGCGCCACGCACCTCACCTTGCCACCACCGAGATGCTGCTGCACCTCGCCGACGAGGTGCAACGACACCCCCTTCTTCTCGCTGTCGATACGCACGGCGTTGTAGATCGCGGGGATGCTGTCTTCCGCGAACTCGACGTCGAAGGTCGAGCCGATCACCTGCGTGACGTGTCCGATGGTTCTGCCTGCTGCCTTGGTCGCCGTCGCCATGATGGTTCCTGTTCGTGTAACGATCGAAAGAGTTGAGTGTCGTAGGGAATATTGTGGAGGGATGGATTCGGAGGGGACGTTTGGCCTGCGTGCTATTGCTTCAACGCCTCGACGCCGCCGAGGATTTCCATGATCTCGCCTGTGATCTGGGACTGCCTCGCCCGGTTGTAGCGGCGTGACAGGTTTTTGATGAGGCCGGCGGCGTTTTCACTGGCCGCCTTCATGGCAACCATGCGGGCCACCTGTTCGCTCACGGCCGAATCCAGAAAGCACTTGAAGAGACGAGACAGGAAGCTCGCCGGCAGGATTTCCTCGAGGATGCTCTCCGCCGAGGGATAGAAGTCATATTCCTGTGAAGCCAACTGGGTCGTCGCCGTTCCAGACGCAGCCCCATTCGGAGCTGCGCCAGTCGGAACTGCGCCAGCGATCTCCGGGGCCTTGAGCGGCAGGAGCATCTCGGTGACCGCTTCCTGCCGGGCAATGCTGTGAAACCGGGTGTAGACGACGTCGAGGCGATCGATTTTTCCGGCGGCATAGGCCTCGAGGTAGGCTCGACCAATCGGCATCACGGCGTCGAACGCGGGCTTGTCCTCGAACGACGTATACCGCTCGTCCATGTGGATGCCGCGGAACTTGAGTGCTGAGATCCCGCGTTTGCCGGAGACGGCCACGTTGGTATCGACCTGCTCGCTCCGCCACTGGCCGAGGATCGCCACCGACTGCCGGACGATGTTGGAGTTGTAGCCGCCGCAGAGGCCGCGGTTGCCCGAAAGCACCAGCACGGCGGCCCGCTTCGTGGGCCGAACGTCGAGCAGTGGGTGAACGACGTCGGCTCCAACGCTGGCAATGTTCTCGAGAATCTTCACCAGCTGCTTCGTGTAGTCCCGTGCGGCGACCGATCGGTCCATCGCCTTCTTGAACCGCGCGGTGGCGATCAGCTCCATCGTGCGCGTGATCTTGCGGATGTTCCGTACGGAACGCCTGCGTCGATCGAGTGCTCTCGCCTTGGCCATGCTGTTACACCTTCAGTCAGGTTCGCTATCGAATTCGCAACTACTTCGCCGTGCCGGCCAGCGACCGTGAGCCGCCAGCCGAGCCAGCCCCCGAGCCATTCTTGGCGGCCCACTGCCGCTTGAACTCCGCGATCGCCGCCTCCAACTGCCGCTCCGATTCCGCGTCGAACTCCTTTGTCTGCTCAATCTTTGCACGGAGCTCCGGGACTTGGTCGCGAATGAAAGTCAGGAACCCCTTCTCCCAATCGGCGACCTCCTCACGCTTCACCGCGTCGAGGTGACCGCGGGTGCCGGCGTAGATGCTCAGCACCTGGTCCACCACGTCCATCGGCTGATACTGGCCCTGCTTGAGCAGTTCGACCATGCGGTAGCCGCGATCGAGCCGCGACTGCGTGGCCGCGTCGAGGTCGGTGCCGAGCTGGGCGAATGCCTCCAGTTCGCGGAAGCTTGCCAGGTCGAGACGCAGGCCGCCGGCGACCTTCTTCATGGCCTTGGTCTGGGCCGCACCACCGACGCGCGACACCGAGATGCCCACGTTCATGGCCGGACGCTGGCCGGCGAAGAAGAGATCAGGCTGCAGGTAAATCTGGCCGTCGGTGATCGAGATCACGTTCGTGGGAATGTAGGCCGAAACCTCACCTTCCAGTGTTTCGATGATCGGTAGCGAGGTGAGCGAACCGCCCCCCTTCTCCTTGGAGAGCTTCGCCGACCGCTCGAGCAGACGGCTATGGGCATAGAAAACGTCGCCCGGATACGCCTCGCGGCCCGGTGGACGCCGCATCAGCAGCGACAGCTGACGATACGCAGTGGCCTGCTTCGACAGATCGTCGTACACGATCAGTGCATGTTCGCCGTTGTACATGAAGTATTCGGCCATCGCGGTGCCGGAGTACGGAGCGATATATTGCAGAGGTGCTGCCGTGCTGGCCCCGGACACGATCACCGTGGTGTAGTCCATCGCGCCATACTTCCGCAGGATGTCGATGGCGACCGCCACCGATGAATCCTTCTGCCCCACGGCGACGTAGAAGCACTTCACGCCGCTGTTCTTCTGGTTGATGATCGCGTCGATACCGATGGCCGTTTTGCCAGTCTTACGGTCGCCGATGATCAACTCTCGCTGGCCGCGGCCGATCGGAGTCATGGCGTCGATCGCCTTGATGCCCGTCTGGAGCGGCTCGCGGACAGGCTGCCTGTCGGCCACGCCAGGGGCAAGCGTTTCGACGGGACGCCGATGCTCGGTGACCACCGGTCCCTTGCCGTCGAGCGGATTGCCGAGCGGATCGAGCACGCGGCCGATCACGGCCTCGCCCACCGGCACGCTGAGCAGTTTGCCGGTGCTCCGCACTTCGTCCCCTTCGGTGACTTTCAGGTAATCGCCGAGGATGATCACACCGACCGAGTTTTCCTCGAGGTTGAATGCCAGCCCGGTGACACCGCCGGGGAATTCGACCATTTCACCGGCCATCACGCCGGAGAGGCCCCACACCCGAGCGATGCCGTCGCCGACCTCGAGCACGCGACCGACCTCGCGGACGTCGATGCCCGACTCGAACCGGTCGATTTCCTCACGCAGTACCGAGGCGATCTCGTCCGTATTGAATTTCATGAATGCTCCTCTGCTTCAGGCGTGCCCTGAGCCGCACAAGGCTCGTGGCAACGGAATGGTCATAGACAGTGTCGGCGATCCGCACGATGAGGCCGCCGATCAGTTCAGGATTGACGATAAAGGTGGGGCTGAGGCTCGAGCCGATGGCCTGTTCGACCGAGGCCACGATCTGGCTCTGCTCGCCAGAGTCGAGCGGCTGGGCCGTGGTGAAGGTGGCCTGGCGGCGGCCTTCCAGCTCGTCGGCCTGCCGACGGGCAGCCGCCACCACGTGAGAAAGGATGCCAAGCCTGCCGTGTCGGGCAAGGACGTGCAGCGTGTGGAGGGTCGTGGGGAGCACCCGGCCCGCGCAGATCCTGTTGATGACAGCCGACTTTTCCTCGGGCGTTACCTTCGGCGAGTCGAAGACGAGTTGTGCCTTCGGCACCTTGGGAAGCACGTCGTGGACCATGGCCGCAAGTTCGTCGATCACCTCATGCCGGCACTGCTTCCGGTCGGCGGCCTCGATGATCGCCTGCGCATAAATCCTCGACAGACGCTCCACGCCGATGTCGGTGGGACCATCGGCGGCCTGCTGTGGCGCGTGGTGATCGTGAGAGTCGCTGGTTGTGCTGTTCATGCTGGTCATGGCAGTGGCCTCAGTTGACGCTGGGTTTCGTGCCGATGCTGGCGACCGAATCGCGGACGAGCCGGGCCTGATCGTCGCGGCCCAGCTTTTCCCGAAGGAACTTGCCGGCCACTTCAACAGCAAGGTCAGCGGCACGGTCGGCGATCTGGGCGAGAGCATCGTCCTTTGCCAGGCCGATCTCATGGCGGGCGCGAGCCTGCTCTTCGTCGGCCGCCTTGCGGGCTTCGGCGACGATTGCCTGGCGGGTTGTATCGGCGTCGCGACGAGCTTCTTCCAGCATTCCACGAACCTCGTCAGTGGCTTCGGCCAGTCGCCGCTCATAGGAGGCCAGCATCCGCTTGGCATCCTCGTTTGCGGCCTGGGTGGACGCGATCATGTCGGCGATGCCCTGCTCCCGCTTCTCCAGGCCCTGCATGATGGGCTTCCAGGCGAACTTCGTCAGCAGGCCGAGGAGTCCGAGGAAGATGACGAACGACCAGATGGCGAGATCGGACTTAAACGAGGCAGGGCTCTCGAAGTCCTTCTGTGAGACCCCGGCAGGCGGGTTGTGGCCGATCTCCGGCAGGTGGCCGTGGTCGCCGTGTCCGGCGTCATGGTCTGCGTGGGACGCGTCGGCATGCTTGGCATCGGCAGCGAACGCGGCCCCACCGAACAGACCGCCGAAGAATGGAAGACCGCAGAGCATGATCGTCGCTGCGATGAGCGAACGCGATGCGATACGATCGCGACGAATGGCGTGAATCTGGTTCAAAGTCTTTCTCCGCAACATTGATCCGGCATCGGGTTCAAAATTCGTTCTGTCCGGCCTGCATTCCCTAGGGCCCGCTGGTTCGCCAACCTTCGCGAGGCGGGGAGCGGTGTCGCTCCCCGCCCGCGATGGTGGCAATACGCAAGCCCGGAATGGCGTCACTTCTGCGAGCAGATGAACAACGCGTAGAACGTGAAGCCTTCGATGAGTGCGGCGGCGATGATCATCGCCGTCTGGATGCTGCCCGAGACTTCCGGCTGACGGGCCATGCTCTCGTAAGCCGCCGAGGCGAGCTTGCTGATGCCGTAGGCGGCACCGATGACGACGAGGCCAACGCTGAACGGCGTCGTGAAGTCGATGAGCGACCGGCCACCGGCGGCCTCTTGAGCACTGGCGACGTTCGCGCACAGCACGGTGACAAGAACGGCAGCAAGGGTGGAGAGCATACGGAAGGAAGTGAGAGATCGGATCATCACGGGATCAAGCTCCTTGGATAACGAGGGACCGGACGAAAAGTCCGGCGAGGGAAACGAAAAACTGGGAAAACGGTGACCAAAGTTCTACGAAAATACTGGTGATTTCGAAGGGGGCTCAGTGCTGGTGGACAGAGGCCCCGATGAAAAGCGCCGACAGAAAGGTGAAAATGTAAGCCTGCAGAAAGGCGACGAACAGTTCCAGCACGCTGAAGAGCGTGCAGCTCACAACGCTGATGCCCGTGACCGTCGCCCACATGCCCATGGAGTATGCGGCCGCGGACGAGATCATCCCCATGATGCCGAGCAGCACGAGGTGGCCGGCAACCATGTTGGCCAAGAGCCTCACGGCGAGGATCAGGTGCTTGATCAGCAGGCCCAGCATCTCGATGGCGAAGATCATCGGCTTGAGGAGAACGGCCAGCGGCAGCGGCAGGTCCATCGAAGGCACTTGGTTGCCGAAGAACCCGAGAAAGCCGAATTTCATCATCCCTGCCACGACCACCGTGGCAAACGTCACGCCTGCGAGGGCGAGCGTCACGGAGAACGACGCCGTGGGAGATCCTGCCCAGGGCACCATGCCGAGAAGATTGCAGCCGAGGACGAAGAAGAAGAGCGTCAGCAGCAGCGGCACGAAGCGGTCGCCGTCGTGATGTTCGCGGACGGCGTGCACCGCCGCGGTCGCATGTCCATGCGAGTGTCCCGAATGCGAATGGCCAGCATGCGCGGGGTCGTTGTGGGCGTGGTCATCGTGCGCGTGGTCATCGTGATGGTCATGGCTGTCGATCGCTGGGCGGGCGATCTGATCGCGGACGAAGAGAATCATCGCCTCGAAGAAGTTGGCGAACCGACCCGTCGGTGCTGCGCCCGTCCGCAGCGCCGCGGCCACGCGTGTGAACAGCAGCACCAGGATGCCGGCGAGCACGAGTTCCAGGATCATGTATTTGGAGATCCCGAATCCCGACTTCACCGCATAGAGGCTGTCAAGCGTCGCGAACGGCTGCGGGATCAAGATCTTCCCGTCCATCGCATGGTTGAACTCGGCGACATCGGTGATGTCGGGGCGGCCATCCCGCAGGAACTGCGGAACGGCGTCGAGCGTCTGCCATCCCTGCCGCCACAAAGCCTTCGGCACCTCGAAGAAGTAGCAATCTTTCAGGTGATAGATCGGGTTGTGGTCGGACATCTGGTCCATGTTCCTTGGCTGCTGTCGACTTGCAGATGCGACAGGTTTTTTTCAGTGGGACGCAGAGTGTGGAGGAAAAGAGCCGCTCCCGTCAATCAGGAGAATTTTTACCGCGAATCCTGCGGAGTTCGCGGTCTCCTATGATGTGCAGAAGAATGTCTGTGGCAAGCAGCGCGAGGTAAAAAATCAGCACGAATCGGTCGGCGCCAGCCTTTCGAAGCCAACCGCCTCCTGCCTGCAGCCACCCCATGGCCACGAGCGGCAGGAAAATCCGAAGCGTCACGGCCCCCAGGCCCTTCGCCACCCCGGAGGCCGGATTGCTGGTCGGCCAGCGGGCAATGATCCAGCCCCCGACCCCGCCGGCAAGGCAGATCGTCGCCGCGAAGGCGACCGCTTCGCTCGTTCGCGGCGTCTCCCCCCCTGCCACGATTGCCAGTCCGGCCGCGCCGGCGAGCACAGCCGCGAGGACGGCGGTTCCGAGGAGGGTCCAGCCGAGCTCCGCAGGCCGCTTTGGTGCGGTCACAGTTTCTTTCTCCCGCTCAGTTGCACCAGCCACGTCAGCCCGAGGACGAAGCCCAGCACCAGTCCGGCCATCCCGAGAAATCCCGTGCCCAACTGGCTGTCGAGCCAGTTGCCTGCCACGGCTGGCAGGAACATGGCGATTCCGATGGCGATGATCCGCGACGCCCAGGCCATGGCCTCGCCGACGGGGGAGCCCTGTTCGTGGTGTTCGTGGCTTTCGCGGTGTTGGGGAGTGGTCATGGACTGCAGATGTGGGAAACGGCGACGTCCTGATTCCTGATTTGGCCGCACCCGGTTTAGGATACTCGGCAAGCTCGCCTCGGTTGAGGCACGGTCTCGATTGTGGCGGCGTCTTCCGTATTGCCCTATTCCTGCTCCTCTTGTCATGGCCCATCGCAGAAACCGCCGCCGCCGCCGTCAACGCCGTGGAGATGCTGGTGCTGCCGTCTCCGCCGTGGCGACGTCGGGTCTCCCCAGTTCGACCCTGCGGATGCTTGCCTGCGATGGAGAGACCTCCCAGGAGACCGTCGTCCTGCGGCCGGAAGAACTTGCCGTCGCCCGCGAGAAGTGGCCGGTCGTCTGGATCGACGTCGAGGGACTGGACGATGCCGAGGCGATCCGCATGATCGGCGATGTGTTCCAGATCGGCGACCTGGCGCTCGAGGATGCCACCACCCCCGACGAGCGGCCCAAAGTGGAGGTGTTCGGGCATCAGGTGCTCGTGGCGGTGCGGATGGCGAGGTTCGACGGCGAAGTGATCGTCACCGATCCGGTCTGTCTTTTTCTTGGCGACCGCTATCTGATCACGTTTCGCGACCGGGTCACCCAGGATGGATTCGACGGCGTCAGGCAGCGCATTCGCCATGGTCGTACCCGGATCGGCCATCTCGGCGCCGACTCGCTCTGCGCCCTGCTGCTCGACCAGGTTGTTGATGGCTATTTCCCGGTACTGGAGCAGTTTGGCGACCGGCTCGAGTTGCTCGAAGACGAGGCCCTGAACAATCCCAGCCGCGACTCGCTCGTGCGGATCCACGACGTGCGGAACGACCTGATGACGCTCCGCCGGGCCCTCTGGCCCACCCGCGACGTGCTTCATGCCCTCGGCCGAGAGCAGACCCCGTTTGTGGGCGACCACGCGCGAACCCACTTTCGCGATTGCTATGACCACACCATGGAACTGCTCGACCTGATGGAGAGCTATCGCGAGATCGGCGCCGATCTGCGGGACATCTACCTGGCGAGCCTCAACAACCGCATGAACGATGTGATGAAGCTGCTGACGGTGATCGCCACCATCTTCATGCCGCTCACCTTCATCACCGGCTACTACGGCAT
Source organism: Planctomycetaceae bacterium (assembly GCA_947459185.1). Taxonomy (GTDB): domain Bacteria; phylum Planctomycetota; class Planctomycetia; order Pirellulales; family UBA1268; genus CAMCQY01. Next base: position 8,122 of record CANHCU010000082.1, read on the forward strand.
GAACTTCGACACCGATTCGCCCTGGAACATGCCGCTCCTCCGCTTCCGATACGGTGGCCTGGTCGCTGCTGCGATCATGGTGGCGACGACCGTGGGCATGGTGACCATCTTCTGGCGCCGTGGCTGGCTGAAGCGCTGGCACTGACTTCATGCGAAACATCGGCATCCTGCTGCTTCGACAGGCGGATGGCTGTCCCCAGCCAGCGCTTGGCGACCCTGGCGTGAACACAGCCCGCTGGCGCGAGGCCGCCCTCCAGGCGGCCAGCGTAAAGCCGCTGCATCGGCGGATGCGATGTTTTTCGTGAACACTTCACTCGGGGCCGAGCAGGAAGAACGTCCGCATCACGCCCTTGCCCTTCACCGTCACCTCGCCGCGGTCGGCGAAGCGGAAGCGGTCGGCCAGCAGCAGTCGTGTCGCCTCCGAGACGTGGATTCGCGACGGCTCGCCGTGGGATTCCATCCGGCTGGCGAGGTTGACCGTGTCGCCCCACAGGTCGTACGTGAACTTGTGCCGCCCGATGACACCCGCAACGACCGGCCCCGAGTGGATGCCGATCCGGACTTCGAGCCCCAGACCGCGGTTGGTCATGACGTCGCGGAAAGCCTTCTGCATTCCGATCGCCATCGCCGCCACCGCGTCGGCGTGATCGGACCGGGGCACCGGCAGCCCTGCCACGGCCATGTAAGCGTCGCCGATCGTCTTGATTTTCTCGACCCCGTGGATGGAGGCGAGGTGGTCGAACGCGGAGAAGATTTCATCGAGCAGGCCGACCAGACGCTGGGCGTCGGTGTGCTGGGAAAATTCGGTGAATCCCTTGAGGTCGGCAAAGAGGACGGTGACCTCCGGGAAGCTGTCCGCAATCGTCGATTCGCCGTTTTTGAGCCGGTCGACGATCTTTTCGGGCAGGATGTTCCGCAGCAGTCGCTCCGACTTCTCCCGCTCGAGTTCTAGGTCGGCGAGCGAACGCTCCAGCGCCGCGAAGGCGGCGTTGCGCTCCAGCAGTCGTCGGTAGGCATCGGAGTGGACGCGGATGCGGGCGATGAGTTCGACCTGATCGGGCAACTTGATCAGGTAGTCGTTGGCCCCCGCTTCGAGCAGCCGCGCCTTGACCACGGGCTCTTCCTGGGCAGAGAGCATGATGACCGGCACATCGGCCGTCGCCGGCAGGCCGCGAAACTGTCGCACCATGTCGAGCCCGTCGATGCCGGGCATGACGAGGTCTTGAAGGATCACGGTTGGATGGAAGGCCTCGGCCGCTGCCAGGGCCGCGGTTGGCTGCTGGCAGAACTCGTAGACGATGTCCTGCTGGCCTGAGAGCAGGCGACGGACTGCGGCGCCGATCATCGCCTGATCATCGACGAGCAGCACGCGATGCTCGGCCGGTGCGAGAGACGACGGAACGGCGGATCCACCCATGCTTCGACGTCGTCCCGAAATTCAAACCATTCGGTCCCACGCGGTGTCAGGCCAGCCCACCGGCGCCGCAAGGCCAGCCCGCCTGCGCGTGAGGTCTAAGTTGGCCGGCGCGTAAGGTTCATGCAGGGCCAGCCCGCCGGCGCGTGAGGTCTAAGTTGGCCGGCGCGTGAGGTTCATGCAAGGCCAGCCCGCCGGCGCGTGAGGCCTAAAACTGGGGAACTAGGATTCGAACCTAGACTAACTGGTTCAGAGCCAGTCGTGCTACCGTTACACCATTCCCCATCGGAGGGGTCCCTGTCGATCAGCCACTCTGCTGCGACACGGATCGGGACGATCCGTGTATGCTGTCGGCCGGTCAACGGTGGTAAAGATTACTCGGCGGGCTTGGGGCTGGCAATTCCGAGTGGCGCTTCCCGTGGGCTGTGCACCAGAGCGAGCAGGCCGTGGCGTTTCTCGAACTGAAATCCGGATCCCGCAGTGGCGAACGCGTGTCGCTCCGCGAGGGTAGAGTCGTGATTGGCCGCCATCCGGCCTGCGACATCGTGATTGATGCCTCGGCCGTGAGCCGCCAGCACGCAGCCGTCACGATCCACGACGGCCACGCGACCATCGAAGACCTCCGCAGTCGCAACGGCACCCTCTACAACGGCCGGCCGCTTGCCGCACCGCACCGGCTTGCGGAAGGCGACCAGATTCAAATCTGCGACCAGTTGCTGGTGTTCGTCTCCGGCGACCGCCCCGGGCGGGCCAATCAGGCGCCGGGGTCGAGTTCGATTTTTGGGTCGCAGACTTCGCTGCTCGACGAGGTCGTCGAGGGGGCTGATCACGATTCCATCATCGTCTCGCAGTTGGCCATCAGCGAGCCGGCGGGCGATGCGGAGATCGGGGAGCACGCGGAGGCCAAACTGCGTGCTGTCATCGGGCTCAACCGTGCCATCGGCTCATCGCTCTCCCTCGACGAGGTGTTGCCACGGCTGCTCGATGGATTATTCCAGGTGTTTCCCCGCGCCGAGCGGGGCTTCGTGCTGCTGAGTGATGCCTCTTCGCGACGGCTCCTGCTGCGTGCCAGGAAGATCCGAGGCAGCGCCCAGGGTGGGCCCCTCCGGCTCAGTCTTTCCCTGATCGACCGGGTGGTGCAGTCACGGCGGGCGATCCTTTCGGCCGACGCCGCCGCTGACAGCCGGTTCAATGCGAGCGAGAGCATCGTTGACTGCCGGATTCGCTCGGTGATGTGCGTGCCATTTCTGGGAGTGGACGGGCATGTGCTTGGTGTGATTCACGTCGATTCACGTGACGTTCTCAACGGCTTTGATCAGTCCGACCTGGTGGTGCTGGCCGGGATCGCCGGCCAGGCGGCGCAGGCGGTGGAACAGGCGGTGGCCCACGACCGCCGCGTGCAGCAGGAGCAGATCAAGCGGGATCTCGAACTGGCCCACCGCGTGCAGCAGGGCCTGCTGCCGACGAAGCCACCCGAGATCGAGGGCTACGAGGTGTTCGACTTCTACGAACCGGCGCAGCATGTGGGCGGCGATTTTTTTGCCTATGTGCCGCTGTCCGAGGGCCGGCTGGCGTTCGTGCTGGCCGACGTCTCTGGAAAGGGAGTGTCGGCGGCACTGGTGATGGCAGCGCTCTCGGCCGACGTCCGCTACTGCCTCGCCAGTGAACGGGATCTCGCCAAGGCCGTGTCGCTCATCAACGAGAGCTTCCTTCGCGGTGGCTGGGACGATCGGTTCGCGAGCATGGTGGTCGCTGTGCTCGATCCGCGGACGCACCATGTCACGCTGGTCAGCGCGGGCCATCTGCCCGTGTTCCTCCGCGAGGCATCGGGACGAGTCCAAATGGTCGGCACCGATCTCGGCTGCCTGCCGCTCGGCCTCGATGCCACCCGCGGGTACAAGGCCTGTGAACTCGATCTCGCTGCCGGTAGCACGCTCGTCTTCTACACCGACGGGATCAGCGAGGCGATGGATCACGAACAGCGGCTTTACGGGCTGGAAAGGCTGGAGAAGGTGCTGACGGAACGGGGCGGCGGGGCCGGCGAATTGGGCCGTCGGTTGCTGGCGGACGTGGAGCGGCATGCGGCCGGTCAGATCCGCAGCGACGACATGTGCCTGATGTGCGTTGGTCGCCTTCTGACTGCCCGGGGACCGGTAGAGTCTGCCCAGAGCCCGAGAGCCGCCCGGGGCAGGACCTCCGTGAAGCCCGAGGCCTGAGCATCCGATACCACTGTCATACGCGGTGCGGCCCGAGCGGCCGACTGCCGCGGTGACGTTTCGGGTGTTCGCGAATCCGGGTGAGCGAGGGGGAGTTGACCATGAGCTTTTTTCAGTGGCTGCGGGAAGGTGTTCGACAGGCGGTCGTGCTGGGGCTGGCCGACGCCGTGGAGGATGTTGGCACGCGGAACCAAGGGGACGACCTGGGGCCGGCTCTGGCCCAGTCGCTCCGCGAACGGCTCACCATCCACCGGGAAGCGCCGCAGGAACCCACGGTGCTTGAATCGAAGGCCTCGCCGATCGGCGCCACCTCTGGCCGCCGCCGTCTTGGTCGTTCGCTGGAGCACGCCCGCGACGGGGTTCGCAAGGCCGCTTGAGCGTTCGGCGCGTCTTCCGGTCAGTTGGCGGCCGGGGTGGAGCCCTTGGGTTCAGTCGGCAGTGTGACAGTCACCGTCGTTCCGCGTCCCGGAACGCTCGTGATCAGCGGCTCGCCACCGAGCAACCAGGCCCGCTGGCGGATGCCCTCGATGCCGAAGTGATCCTCCGTGATCGAATTCGGATCGAAGCCGATGCCATCGTCCTGTACGACGATCCGTACGGCACCTTCGCCATGCTGTGCGAGTCGCACGCTCACGGATCCGGCGTGGGCGTGCCGACGGACGTTCGACAACGACTCCTGCACGATGCGGAACATCGTCGTCTCCACATCCGGTGGCAGTCGCCGGGCCGGCAGACTGTGGGTGAATTCGACCCGTGGCACCTCGATGCGGGCCTCTGATACGAGCGTTTCGACGGCATCGACGATTCCCAACTCGTCGAGGGCCGGTGGACGGAGGCCGCCGATCAGCCGTCGCGCCTCGTCTGCCGCCGCCCTCAGGAGCCGCAGTCCCTCGCGGAGTTCGCGGTTTTCTCCCGGGCTGCTCAGACCAGGTTCGCAGGCCTCCAGATGCATCATCGCCCCGGCGAGATACTGGGCAAGTCCGTCATGGATCTCGTAGGAGACGAGCTGCCGCTCCCGTTCCTGAATCGTGAGCAGCCGCCGTAGCACGTTTCGCTCGTGTTGCAGCGTTTGCTCCGTCGTTTTGAGCGGGAGAATGTTTTCGCAGCAGACGAGGATGGCGGCCGGGCGGTCATCGACGAACACGGGGCCCAGTCGGATCGAGAAGTAGCTGACGCTGCCATCGAAACGTCGCACGGTCGTCTCCGTGGTCTGCTCCCGACCCGTCGTAAACACCTCCTCGATCACCCGATAGAGTCGCTCGGTTGACTCCGGCATGGTGAAGTCGAGCATGCTGCGGCCGATGACTTGCTCGGGCGACCAGCCGTCGTCCACGCGGTTGCAGAAGCGGATCGTGCCGGTGCGATCGACGACGGCGACATAATTGTTCGAGACGCGGCAGACCGCCTGCCAGAGCGCGTCGGTGCCGATCCGGGAGACATCCGCGGTATCGACACCCTGTGAAGCGACCACCGCCGCTGTCTGCTCAGCCTTGGAACGCTTGGTGTCTGGCATCGGATTGCCCCTCGGATGTCGGCGGGAATGTCAGCGTTTTGGCCGCGGAATCCGTCCTGAGAAAGAACCGCCCTTGGCAGCCCGGCCCCGGCCGCGTGGCCCACCCTTGCCCGTCTTGGTTTTGCCGTCGCGGAGGCCGGCGATCTGGTCACGGAGCCGTGCGGCCCGCTCAAAATCAAGCTCGGCCGCCGCCTGCATCATCTCTGCCTCGAGCTGCTCGAGCAACTCGGCCGCATGCCTTTGGGATTCCTCCCCCTGCCCCACCACCTCGAAGGCCACCGCCCGCGAGGCGGCCTCGGCTTCGATGCCGGCTCTGATCTCCTTGCGGATGGTGGTGGGAGTGATGCCGTGGGCCACGTTGTAGGCCTCCTGCAGGGCACGGCGGCGAACCGTTTCATCGACCGCCTGCCGCATCGATTCGGTGACGGTGTCGGCATAGAGGATCACCCTGGCATCGACGTTCCGCGCCGACCGGCCGATGGTCTGCATCAGCGAGGTCTCGCTGCGTAGAAAACCCTCTTTGTCGGCGTCGAGGATGGCGACGAGTGCCACCTCCGGCAGGTCGAGCCCCTCGCGGAGCAGGTTCACGCCCACGAGCACGTCAAAAGCACCCTCACGCAGCGACTGCAGCAGTTCCACCCGCTCGAAGGCGTCGAGCTCGCTGTGGAGCCAGCGGCAGCGAACCTTCCGCTCCTGGAAGTAGGCCGACAGGTCCTCGGCGAGCTTCTTGGTCAGTGCCGTGACCAAGACACGGTTCCCTGCCGCCACCGTCTTCTCGATCTCACCGAGGAGATGCGTCACCTGCTGCTTGGCCGTCACGATCTCGATCAGCGGATCGAGCAGGCCGGTGGGGCGGATGACCTGCTCCACCACCTCGCCGCCGGTGCGGTCGAGTTCCCATGGTGCGGGCGTGGCCGACACGTAGACGGTCTGGTCGAGCTTCTTTTCCCACTCGTCGAACATCAGCGGACGGTTGTCGAGCGCGCAGGGGAGCCGAAAGCCGTGGTCTACGAGCGTCAGCTTCCGGCTGCGATCCCCGGCGTACATGCCGCGGACCTGCGGCACGGTGACGTGGGATTCGTCAACGAAGAAGAGAAACTCCTTGGGGAAGTAATTGAACAGCGTTTCGGGCGTGCTGCCGGGGGCCCGCCCGCTCAGCGGCCGCGAGTAGTTTTCGATACCTGGGCAGAATCCCGCCTCCATCATCATCTCGATGTCGAACCGCGTCCGGGCCGAGAGCCGCTGCGCTTCGAGCAGTTTGCCCTGCGACTTGAGTTCCTCGAGTCTGGACTCCAGTTCCCGCTTGATCTCCCCGACCGCCGCACGGATGCGGTCCTCCGGCATCACGAAGTGGCGGGCCGGATAGAAGTAGGTTTCGTCCTTCTTCGCCGCCACCTCGCCACTGGTGGGGTGCGTGATCGCAATCGACTCGATGCAGTCGCCCCAGAATTCGACGCGCGTGGCGAGTTCGTCGTAGGGGGGCCAGATGTCGACCGTGTCGCCCCGCACCCGGAATTTCCCGCGTTCGAACGCCACGTCATTCCGCTCGTATTGGATCGATATGAGCTTGTTGAGCAGGCTATCACGCGACAGCGTCATGCCACTGGCCAGCCGGACGACCATCGCCCGGTAGTCGTCGGGCGAGCCGAGGCCGTAGATGCACGACACGCTGGCCACCACAATCACATCCCGTCGGCTCACCAGGGCGCTCGTCGCCGCCAGCCGGAGGCGATCGATCTCCTTGTTGATCGCGGCATCCTTCTCGATGAAGATGTCGCGTTGCGGAATGTAGGCCTCGGGCTGGTAGTAGTCGTAGTAGCTGACGAAGTAGTGGACGGCGTTGTGCGGGAAGAAGTCGCGAAACTCGGCGTAAAGCTGGGCGGCCAGCGTCTTGTTGTGGGAGAGCACGAGCGTCGGCCGGCCGACCTTGGCGATCACGTTGGCCATCGTGAACGTCTTGCCGGAGCCGGTCACGCCCATCAACACCTGCGATTTCCGCCCCTCTTCGATGCCGCGGACGAGCGCGTCGATGGCCGCCGGCTGGTCGCCCGCCGGCTGATAGGGTGCGACAAGTTCGAACACGCCGGGCGTGAGGGTCATGGGATCCGCGTCGGGGTTGATGGGACACTCATGATCGCTCTTCATGGCTGGTGCGGGACGGTCTTCGCCACGTGGATCGGTCGCAGGTAGGGCCGCATCGCGGCGAGCGTGACCTGTCCGATGCCGGGCACGTCGAGCAGCCCGTCGAGCGAGGTGAACGGACCGTGCTCCCGGCGGTGGTCGATGATTCTACGGGCGGTGGTGACCCCCAGTCCCGGGAGCTGCGCGAGTTCGGTTTCATCGGCCTTGTTGATGTTGACCGTGAAGCCGTTGTCGGACTCCGGCGGGGCGTCGTGATGGACCAGACGTCCAGCCAGTCCGCCGGCGGCGACGAACCAGGCCACGCCGACGCCCAGGCTGCCGGCGACCAGAAAGGCGATCAACGGCTGTGATCGCGGAGGCACGACCGCGGCGGGGGTGTCGGGTGGTTCCATGGCGAGTGGGGGTCGAGGAGCCATCGATTCATGGTAGCGGCATTTGAGCCGGTGCACTGTAAGATAGCCCGCCGCCCAGCAGGAGGAACCATGTCGATCCAGCAGCGTGACTTTCGCCAATCGGAATGGAATGACCATCTCGCCGGCCATGTGGCGGCGCGGGCCGTCGAGTGGTTTGCCGAGGATCTTGGGCACGAGTGCGATTGGACGAGCGTGGGGCTGATCGACCGCGCGGCCCGCAGCGAGTTGGCCGTCGTGGCACGCAGGCCCGGGGTGATCGCGGGGCTGACGGCCGCAGGGATCGTGGCTGGCGTGGCCGATGCCGGACTCGAGTGGCGGCCGCTGGTGGCCGATGCCGCCGTCGTCGAAGCTGGTGCCCGGGTAGCCGTGCTCGCGGGGGCTACCCGCAGCGTGCTCGCGGCCGAACGGGTGGTGCTCAACCTTCTCGGCAGGATGTCGGGCGTGGCCACCGCCACCCGCCGCCTTGTAGACGCCGTGGCCGGCACCCGCTGCCGCGTCTACGACACGCGAAAAACGGTGCCGGGCTGGCGTCTGCTCGACAAATATGCGGTTCGCATGGGGGGAGGCTGGAACCACCGCATGGGGCTCTACGACGCGATCCTCATCAAAGACAACCACCTGGCTGCCCTGGCCGCCGCGGGCATTTCACCGGCTGCCGCAGTGAAGCGGGCACGATCCTTCCTGGCGGAGACCTTTCCGCCATCGCGGGCCGAGACCATGGTGGTGGAGATCGAGATCGACTTGGTGGAAACGCTCGCGTCGGTGCTCGAGGCAGGCCCCGACATCGTCCTGCTCGACAACATGACCCCGCCGCAACTGGTCGCCTGTGTGGCCACGCGGGATGCGATCCGGCCGGGCGTGGTGCTCGAGGCATCAGGCGGCATCCGGCTCGACACGGTGGCGGAGATCGCCCAGACCGGCGTCGATCGGGTCAGCACCGGCTGGCCGACCCATGACGCACCATGGCTCGACGTCGCGCTCGACTGGGGAGCATGACGCGCCGGCCCGCAGGCAGGATGGCCATGTATTTCGTGAACCGCGTTCTTCGTGAAGCGTATTCTTCGTAAAATCAGACGACGCCGAGCAGGCGATTTCGCTTGGTGCGGCGCTCAGCGCGGAGGCGGGCGCGACGCTTGGTCTCGCTGGGCTTCTCGAAGAACTCCCGACGCCGCATCTCCTTTTTGATGCCGCTGCGCTCGACCAGTTTACGGAAGCGGCGAACCGCCTCCTGAATGCTTTCGCGTTCGCGAACCGTCAGTTTGACCATGCGTGTTCCGGATCGTCTTGGACAGGGTAAGGGAATTGCCGCGGACCGTCCCGCGGAACCCAGAAGTGTAAAAAGAGTCCGCTGCGGCGTCCATCCGGCCTCGGTGAGATCGCGGATTTGCGGGTAAAGTCGAGGTTTCAGGGGTTTGTCGGCCGCCGCCAAACCAGGCACAATCTCGCTCTTCCAGAGCCAGAGTACGGCAGCCCGATGGAGCCACAGCACGCATGGAAGTCAGCGGTCCCAGCACGATCATCAACACCCTATCCATCTGGGGTAACGCCGATGTGGGCCGCGAATTGAGCGTGGCGCTGGTGGCGCTCTTGCTCTTCGTTTTCACGGCGCCCAAGGGCCGTCGGTGGCTGTCGTGGGGGCCGGCCGCCCTGCTCTTTCTTGCCCCCCTGCCACTGGCCGCGGCGTGGCTTTTTCCTGATTCCCCCGACGCTCCCCGGACGGCGGCGTTCGGAATTCGCTTCTTCCTCATGGCGTCGCTCCTGCAGTCTGTGCTGCTCATCATCGCGGTGTCTGGATGGGAGCGAATCAGTCGGCCCATACCGAAGATCTTCCTCGACGTGCTCCGGCTGCTCACGATCGCGGCCGCTCTGATCGCGATCCTCTTCGAGGCAGGCGTGCGGGCCGAGAACCTGTTCACCGGTTCGGCGGTCCTGACAGCGGTGCTCGGCTTCGCCCTCAAGGACACGCTCGGCA
>CANHCU010000083.1 GCA_947459185.1 Planctomycetaceae bacterium
CCGATGACGAAGAGGACGTCGCCTGGACGTGGCGACCCCGATCACTTGGGCGAATCCAGCTGTTCCTGCGATCGGGCGGCGACCTGGCGCTGATACGGACTCCGTCGTGGTGGACGCCACGGCGGCTGGCGGCGGCGCTCGGGGCGACAGGCAGCCTGCTGGCGGCCATGGTCGGCTGGGTGTGGCTGCTGCGCCGGCAGGTGGCGGCGACGACTCATCGCCTCGCCTCCGAGATGCGGTCACGCCGCGATGCGGCCGTCGAATATCAGGCGACGATCGGCGAGCGGAACCGGCTCGCCGCGAACCTCCACGACACGCTCCTACAAACGCTCGGCGGCATCGGCTACCAACTCGATGCCTGCGAGGCCGGCGGGCTACTCAAGCCCGACGGCCCGCGGCTGCACTTCGACGTGGCGAGAAGGATGGTGAACCACGCCAACGGCGAACTGCAACGCTCGGTCTGGGCGATGAGGAGCCTGCCGATATCCGAACAGTCGCTGTCGCAGTCGCTGCGAATTCTGGCCGCCAGGCTCGGCGAGGGGCACAGCGCTGCGATCACCGTCGAAAACTCCGCCGGCGTGGATGATGCGCCGGCCGTCGCGGCGGGACAGATTCTGCTGATCGTGCAGGAGGCGATCACCAACGCGCTGCGGCACGCTCGCCCCAAGTCGATCCGTGTGACCGTGGAAGCGAAGGCCGACGACGATACCATCCACGTGATCGTGCGGGATGACGGCGCGGGGTTCGAGATGGGAGAGCAGCGCGGCACCGAGAGCGGCCACTTCGGCATCCACGGCATGCGGGAGCGGGCGGAGCGGCTGGGGGGTAGCCTGCGGATCGAGAGCCGGCCCGGCGCGGGCACGACCGTGCACGCCGAGGTCGCGCGCCGCGGTTACGATGACGAACTGACCGAAACGGAGGAATCATGAGGCCGACCACGACCGCCAATCCGCTGGCCACCAGTGTCATGCTCGTCGATGACCATGCCGTGATGCGGGTCGGGCTCGCGAGCGTGCTGTCGCTCGGCCACGGATTCAACATCGTGGCCCAGGCAGATGACGGCGCGACGGCCTGCGAGCTCTTCCGAAAGCATCGACCGGACGTGACGCTCCTCGACGTGAGCATGAATCGCATGGACGGTATCGAAACGCTCTGCCGGATTCGGGCGTCTTTTCCAGACGCCCGAATCCTGATGCTGTCTGCCTCGAAGGATCCCCGAGACATCCAGACGGCTATGCAGTCGGGCGCCTGGGGCTATCTGATCAAGAGCGTGGGCCATGAAGAACTCGCGGCGGCGATCCGCGCCGTCAATCGGGGCGAACGCGTCGCGCCGCCATCCAGCGGTCCGACGTCCGAATTGCCGGGACCGCTCAACCTTCGCGAGACGGAGGTGCTGGGGCTCGTCCGGCAGGGGTTCACGAATGACGGCATCGCGCAGTTGCTGGGCATCTCGGAGCGCACCGTCCGCTGGCACATGACCTGCATTCTCGAGAAGCTTCACGCCTCCGACCGAGCCCAGGCCGTGGCGCGCGGGTTTGAGCTGGGCCTGCTGCGCGTGCACGCCGACACGAATCAATAGGGGCGGGATGTGCAGGCGAACCGTATTCCTTTGCTTGCGCTGCGGGCTTGGATGGTGAGCGGGCTTGGATGGAGAGCGGTTCCCATGCAAGCCCGAAGCGCAAGCGAGAGGAATCCGCGTTGCCAACAGAACGAGCTGCGTCCCCTTATTCAGGTCCGCAGGTCGAGTTCGGCCCAGGTCGTGGGATCGCCTTCCCAGGGGTATTCAGGCGGTGCGAAGGCGGGCACGCGGCCGAGTCGCCGGTCGATCACCGCTGCGAAGAAGCCGAGCCGCGGAATCTCCAGCGGATCCCAGCCGGGGAGCGCCGCCGCCGTGATCTGGGCGTCGATCTCCCAGCCATCGGCTGAGAGCCGGCTTTCGATCGGCACCGAGCCGATGGGGAGGTCGGTTGGAACTTCGCTCGTCCGCGGGATGACGGCCGCCACGGCCACCGGTCGATCTGCGCTGCGGCCACCACCGGTCGGCAGGAGCGCGAGCCGGCGGCAGTAGCGGCCGGCGCGATGGCTGTCGCCCGTGGGTCGGGTGGCGATCCAGAGATGGAGGCCGTCGCTGTCCTCGGGGCGGGTCGGCTGGCACCACCGCGTGGCCCCCACGCCCCGCGCCACGGCCCGCACGGCCAGTCCCTCTTCATTCCATGCCAGCCACAGATCCAGCAGATTCGGCACATTCGCCACCGGTGCCAAGGCGGGCAGCCGACAGGCTTCGTCGAGATCCCAGGCCGTGGGTGGCCAGAGTTTCTTCCGTCTCCGGCAGGGGAGGCGAAAGCGGAACAGCGCGGCGGGATTGACGAGGGCGCACATGGCGGGATTTTACGAACTATATAGTAAGAGGATAGGAGAAGGCGGTGGCCCACCGCCCATGCCTCAAATTGCTGGGAAACCGGCACCCGGAACCGGCACCAGAAACCGAGAGAACGTCCCGCCCATGCGTGTGCTGCAGGTGGCCAGTGAGGCGACCCCCTTCGCCAAGACCGGTGGCTTGGCCGACGTGGCCTGCGCGTTGCCTGAGGCGCTCGCCCACCAGGGCTGCGATGTCACGCTCGTGATCCCGGCCTACCGGGAGGTGTTTTCCAAGGGGCTGCCGATCGAGCCCACCGGGATCGCCTTCGATGTGCCGCTTGGAACGCGGCAGCTGCCCGCCCGGATCTTCCGCTGCGTCCTGCCCGGCTCACGGGTCGAGACGCTGCTCGTCGCCAACGACGAGTGCTTCGACCGTCCTTCGCTCTACGGCGGCTCGGAAGACTACACCGACAACTCTGAGCGATTCATCTTCTTTTCGCGGGCCATCATGGAGTTGGCTGCGCGGCAGGAGAGGCCCTACGACATCATCCACTGCCACGACTGGCAGACCGGCCTCGTGCCCGCGTATCAGAAGTTGCTCTATTCCTCGGCGGCCGCCGTGCAGCACGCCCGCACCGTGATGACGATCCACAACATGGCCTACCAGGGGCTCTTCTGGCACTGGGACATGCTGCTCACAGGCCTCGACTGGAAATACTTCAACTGGCAGCAGATGGAGTTTTGGGGCCAGCTCAGCTTGCTCAAGACCGGCCTTGTGTTTGCCGACTGGCTCACCACCGTGAGCCCGACCTATGCCCGCGAGATCCAGCAGGATCCCGGTGGCTGCGGGCTTGAAGGCGTGCTCACCTCGCGAAGCGACGTGCTCACCGGCATCGTCAACGGTATCGACACGGTCGCCTGGGATCCGCGGACCGACCGCCACATCCCGCGGCCATACTCTGAGCAGGACTTCGCCGACGGCAAGTATGCAGCCCGTGTGGCGCTCGCCGTGCGGCTCGGGCATGCGGCCCCCGACCCGCGACCGCTGGTTGCCTTCGTGGGCCGGCTCGTCGATCAGAAGGGGATCGACCTCGTCGTTGATCTGCTCGGCCGGATGGCCGGCAGCGGACGGGCCCGGTTTGTCGTGCTCGGCACCGGCCACCACCATGTCGAGGAGTCGCTCCGCCGCGTGGCTGCAGCGTTTCCGGGCACGATCGATCTCGTGCTGGGGTTCGACGAGGGGCTCGCGCACCTGGTGCAGGCCGCCGCCGACATCATGCTCGTGCCCAGCCGCTATGAGCCGTGCGGGCTCACGCAACTCTACGCTCTGCGTTACGGTGCGCTTCCCCTCGTGAGAGCCACGGGTGGCCTCGTCGATACGGTCGTCAACACCACGCCCGACAGCCTCCAGAACGGTACGGCCAACGGGTTTATATTCGAAGCGTACGACTCGCGGGCTCTCGAGCAGGTGGTCTGGCGGGCCTTGGACGCCCATGCCAACCGCGACCTGTGGGCGGGACTCGTCCGCCGCGCGATGCTGCAGGACTGGTCGTGGGACTCAAGCAGCCGCGAATATCTGCGCGTCTATGATCAGATCCGCTTGCGATCGTAGGTGTTGTGACGGCATCCACTGATCCCGTCGCTGACGCTCAGGGCTTGTATGGGGTGTGACGGCGAATCCATACAAGCCCCCGGCGCGAGCCGGGGGATACCGGGTGGGAGCATAACCCCGCTTGCCGCGCCTACCAGCCGTAGCCGCTCCACGGATCGACTGCGGCCGTGAGCCGTGTGCTGCCAATCTCGACCGTCGGTGCATCGAGTCGGTGCACCTTCACCTCGCCGGCCGAGACCGAGTAGAGATAGTCGCCTATTCGAACGCTCCGCTGAACCGTCCCGTCGTGCGAGATCGTGCCCAGGTTCGTGAAGCCATCGGCGGAGTGTGTGTCGACCTTGAAGACGACAAGGCCTGTGCTGCCCGCCCACCAGTCCCCCTGCTGAACCGGCAGGGCGAGGATACCCTGCTTGGCAAACCAGGAGAGGGCGTGATGATCCCAGAGGGCGGCCGACCACGACTGCCAGCCGTCACCCGCGAAGGTGTAGGTCGCGGTCCGTTTCGGATCGGCAGGGTTGCCGACGTCAAAGATCGAGAGCTGCAGGCCGCGCACGCGGCCGGTGTCTGGATCGACGTCGCGGCCGATGCCGAGCAGGTGCGTGGCGTCGAGCGGGTGCAGGTACGAGGAGAATCCCGGCACCTTCAACTCGCCGATGACCCGCGGCTTCGCCGGATTGGCCAGATCGATGACGAATAGCGGATCGACCTGCCGGAACGTGCTCACGTAGCCCCGGTCGCCGATGAAGCGGACGGAGTAGATCCGTTCGCCCGGGGCGAGCCCGGTGACGCTGCCGATCGTCTGCAGGTTGCCCGCGGACGCGGCGAGCGTGTAGATGCCGCTGGATGCCCTGTCACCAAAGTTGTTGGTCGTCGCCACCCGCAGCAGGCCGTCGTCGCTCTCGTCGAGCGAGAACTGATTAAGCGTGACACCCGGCACGGCGCCCATGGCCGTGAGCGGCACATCGGCATCCTCGAGGTTGAACTGGTAGATGTTTGTGGTGATGCCGGAGTCGCTTGAATCCCACCAGTTGCCCCAGTGGGTGGCGGAGACATAGAGATTCGAGGTGGAGGCGTAGACCGTGCCTGAGACACCGGCGACCGTGGTCGTCGCATCGGGGCCGGCGGTGTCGTCATCGATGTTGAACGACACGACCGACAGCAGATTGTTGTCCGTCGCCGTGACCGGTAGGTAGGTGTGGCCCGCGGTGAGGAGATCGCTCGTTGTGGTGCCGCCTCCCGTGGCCGTGACGGTGACCTGCGGCAGGGCGACGGTCGCCCAGGCCTGCTCCAGACGGGCCCGGTAGCTGGCCTCGTCTTCATAGACATACCGCGTGCCATCGCTGGGGAAGGGAGCGATGCTGATCGAGATCGGCATGTCGATGAAGGCGAGGCTCGCGTCAGCGATCGTGCCGGACTCGACCGGCACGGGAACAACCGACATGGGATCGATATGGATGGGAGGTGGGATCGTGATCACCGCCGGGGCGGGAATGTCGAAGGTGTCTTGCGTGACGACCAGCACGCGGTCGTCGATGGCGCGGGTATCAACGAGCCAGCCATCGAGCGTGGTCTGTTCCAGGATGGTCGGACTGGCCACGGTGGAGACGTCGATGATCGTGACGTTCACATGCGGCTGCCAGGTGTGGTTCCACCACGACAAGGCGGAGACGCGGCTGCTTGTGTCGGTATCAGCGGTGCCGACCGGCGCCCAGGTGTTTTCCTGCGAGATGACTGTGAGCCGTGTGCCGTGCAGAAACATCGCACGCTCCGAGCCCGGAGTCGTGATGTGGCTCACGATGGCCAGATCGTCTGCTGGCCAGGCGTTGAGGATGTCGACGCCATCGCCGGCGAGCACGAAGAGATGCCTGCCGTCTGTCTTGACGATGTCGCCCTCGTCGACGCCGGCGACCTGATTGTTCGTGCCCGAGAAATCGCCCGTCTCGGCAGGGCTACTGCCCGTCGACGTGGCCCCCAGACCGCTCGCGTCGGTCATGGCAACGGACCAATACCGCCACGGCCAGGCATCGTTGCCGAGTTGATTCCCCCACTGGACCATCGCCGTGTCGATGTACCACGACTTGAGCTGATCGAGGTCGTCGGTCTGACGGAGGGGGTTGGTGCTTTCGTTGCCGATGAGCCGCTCGCCCGCGGTGAGCCGTGCCCGGTCGTTGGCCTTCGTGCCGTAGAAGGCGTCGATGCCGGCACCGCCGTCGAGGATGTTCTGACCTGCGCCGCCGCGAAGCGTGTCGACGCCCGCGTCGCCTTGGAGCGTGTCGTTGCCCAGGCCGCCAGCGAGTGAGTCGGCGCCGGCACCTCCGCGGAGCGTGTCGTTGCCCCGTCCGCCACTGAGCGTGTCGTTGCCCGGCCCGCCGAGGATTGTGTCGCTGCCATCGCCGCCGGTGATCGTGTCGTTGCCGGCGCCGCCGTTGAGCACGGTCTTGATCCGAGTGTTGCCGGGAATGGTGACGGTGATCGTGTCGTCACCGGCACCGCCGAAGATGCGGATGGTGGTGACCCGCGACTCGCGAATCGTGCCGACGACGACGCCGTTCACGGTTGCCCGCAGCTGCGCAGCATTGGCGGGATTGCGATCGACAAGGATCGTGTCGTTGGGATGGGCAAGATCGGAGTCGCCGGTGATCGTCCATGTACCGTAGGACTGGCTGACGGCCAGCGCGAGCCGTGGCTCGAGCGACTCAAACTGCGCATGCAGCCGCGGTGCCTGTCGCGCGATCGAGTGGCGGCGGGAATGGCTGGGCGGATAACGCATGGTGGGTGTGCTCCAACGAAGACCCGGGGTGGCCAGGACCGAATGGAACGCGACGCTAGAGCTCCCTCCCAGCCGGGGTCAAAGCCAACGAGCCTATTCACGCAAGGAACCCCTCCCTCAAACGTCCGGCAGTGCCCATGTTGCCACGGCTATCAAAGGGGCGGCGGGGCGGGGCAAACCGGGCAGACTGCGTGCGACACTGCTGCTGCGGCCAATCCGGCAGAAGCCGCAGCGGTTTGCCGACCGAAACAGTCCACATGAAGAGCACACTCCGTTTCTGCGTGATGCTGTTGGCGGTGGGCTGCGGGATGGCGATGGCGTCTTTCCCGACAGCGGCCGCCGAGTTGTTGAAGAAGCCCTGCCACTCCTGTGGCCCATGCGGCGGGGCGGGCGGCACGGTCACGCCCTATGGCGACACAGGCTGTGGCCCGCGGTATTGCGGAGCCAAGCATGACGAACTCTGCGGCCCCGATCCGTGCGATGCGTGCAACCGCTGGCGGGGCTGCAATGGCGGCCATGAGCGACCCGACGTGCTGGCCCCGTGGCAACTGCCCCCCGGCCGCGGTTTCCAGACGGCGGCAGATGTCGGCTATGCGGGCAACGGTGGTGGCGGTGCCTGTCTCGAATGCCGGAAGCCCATCTATCGGCTCTGGTGAGCCCCGCTATCGGCTCTGGTGAGCACGTTGACGGGCCGCGAGCGTCGCCGCAAACGTGATCTCGTCGCCCCTCTCCCGACAGGCGGCGAGCAGTTCATCCCACGAGTCGGCGGCGGTCGCTAGTTCCACCAGCGACGGCAGCATGCCGCTGGCGAGCATGGTGCTCGGCATCGGTCCCTCGGCGGGCCGTTCGAGGGCGGCGTGGAGTGCCTCCTTGGGCCTGCCCAGCCGCGTGAATAGCAGCACGAGCGTGTCGGCGGGGAGCGTGCCCGATTCTTCGATACGGGCCCGCGCCGCCGATCGTCGGAACAAGCCGATCGCGCGATCGACATCGTGGCCGAGCTGCGCGCCGAAGAAGAGTCGCGACGACTCGCCCACGTTCTCGAAGGGGGGCTCGCCCGGATAGACTACGTCTGAGGGGAGCCGACAGGCATAGCAGGCCAGTTCCCAGGCCTCACGGATCGTATCCGGATCGGTGCAGACTCTCGCGATGCGGAGCACCGACTGCAGGTGCGACACATCGACATGGATCGAGCTATCGTCCGGGCCGCCGACCTGCCGAAGCAGATCGAGCAGCGGGGTGATCGAGGCCACGGACGTGTCTGCGGCTGAGAATGCCGCGCCGCGGTGCGCGAGATCGCCGGCCAGCGCAGTAGCCACCTCGCGATGCAGGTGGTGCACGAGCACGCCGGCGGCCGGCGCCTGCCGCCGCGCGGGCAGCCGGGAGACCGCCTGCTCGTAGGCGGTGATCGAGTTGCAGGTGCCCTGGCTGCGGACGATGAGGTCGATTCCGAGTGCAGGATCGAGCCCCTCCCAGAGGGCCACGTGCACGATCTCTTGGAGGCGGGCTGCAGTCTCCTCATCGTCGATGGTGTGGAGGTTTTCCTGAGAGGCCGTGATGCCATCGGCCAGACCGGCCAGTTTCTCGGCGACCTCTGCGGGGGCAGCGGAGGCCCGCAGATACATCCAGGCGGCGGCCACCTGACCCGCTTCGAGCAGCGGCCAACCCACCTCGCGGCAGGCGGCGAGCGATCGTTCGTCGAGCTGGTCGCGATCAGCCGGTGAGACATCGCCCTCTCCTCCCCGTCCGGTCAGTTCTCCGGTTGCCGGTAGGCCCAGTGCGATACGGGCTTCGAGGAGCCGCAGATCGAAGAGGGCATGCCAGCGGCCGCGGGCCTTGAGCGACGCGGCCAGCGTGTCGAACATCGCCGCGGCCCCAGCGGCCCCAGCGGAATCGGCCGTGGCGGCGAGCTGCGCGAAGATGTCTTCGGGTTTGGGCGATAAGTCCGTCATGAGGAGGTTCCTGCTTGTCGTACAGCCTCGTAGGCGAGCACGGCCGTCGTGGCTGAGACATTGAGACTGTCAGCGGCGCCGGCCATCGTCAGCCGGACTGTATCGAGGTGAATCGTGCCGGCATTGGCGGCCTGCTGCCATACCCCTGAGATGCCATGCGCTTCGCTTCCCAGCAGAATCGCCGTGCAGCCCGCCAGCCGGGCCTCGTGCCAGAGGATTTTTCCATTGGGCATGGCGGCGACCACGCGCCGACCGTGAGACCCGCACCAGGCTACCGTGTCGTGGGCTGAAGCCGCTGCCAGCGACACCGTGAAAACCGTCCCGAGGCTCGCGCGGATCACGGCCGGGTTGGCCGGGTCGGTACGGCCATCGCAGACGATGACGCCCGCGAGCCCGGCCGCATCGGCCGTCCGCAGGATGGCGCCGAGGTTGCCCGGTTTTTCCACGCCCTCGATGACGAGCACGGGCCGGTCGTTCGTGACGGTAAAGTCCGCAAGCGCACCGGCACGATAGCGTGCCACCGCCACGACGCCCTCGTTGCGGCTGCCGAAGGCGATCCGCTCGAAGGCCTTCTGCGAGAGGCCTGTGATCCGCGTGCCGCCTGCGGCGAGGTTGGCGAGGCGCGGTTCGTCGGGAGTGTCGTGCGTGGCGGCTGAGTCTTCTTGCAGCAGGGCCGCGGCCGAGTCGGCATCGACGAACACGTCGTCGATGGCCACGCCCGCTCGAGTCGCGCGGGCCAGTTCGCGCCGGCCGTCGATGAGTGTCAGACCGGTCTCCCGGCGGGCGTCGGCATCCCGTAGCCGCGCGGCTTCACGCACCCGTGGGTTGGCGGCGCTGGTGATGGTGTCGTGTGGGATCATCTGTTTGGATGCCATGCGATCAGCGAGGGCACCGGCGTGCGAAGTCGCCGAGTTCGAGCTTTCGACCGGCGGCGTCGGTGCAGGTGAGTGGGCCCGACTCGATCCGGCCGGATGGAAAAACCTCTGTCAGTGTGTCGCGGAGCCGCTGATGACGCCAGCGGTTCGAGTGGCAGGTGAGCAGGATCGGTCCGGCGGGGCCGCCGGGAGCGGTTGCGGCGGTGAGGTCAGCCAGATCTGTCACGAGTGGGAGGAGGTCGCGGTCGATGGCGAAGGCCTGGCCCTTCGGACCGTGGCCCCAGGAGGGCGGATCGAGCACGACGCCGTCGTATCGCCCGCCGCGGCGGAGTTCCCTCGTGACGAAAGTCCGGGCGTCCTCGCAGACCCAGCGGATCGGTGCGGCGGCGAGGCCCGATGCTTCCGCGTTGCGACGGGCCAGCGCGATCGCCTGCCGCGAGGCATCGACATGTACGACCCGAGCGCCGGCCGCGGCCATGGCCAGCGTGGTAGCGCCTGAGTGCGCAAAGAGCGAGAGCATGTTCGAACTCGCCGGCGTTTCCCGAGCCAGCCATTCCCATTGGTCGGCCTGCTCAAGGAACACCCCGATCTGGCCCGACGGGGCGGGACGGACTTCGAGCGACAGGGTCGTGGTCGTGAACGGCACGGCCACCCGCCAGGGGTCGGGCAGGGGGGCTGTGAATGTCCATTCGCCGGAGCGGCCGGGGCCGGTGCCCGCATGGAAGATCACCGCGGCGTCGTTCCAGCGGGCAGTGAGGCAGCGGGGTAAATCTGGCTGGAGCAGCGGCCGATCGACGAGCACGCCTCCCAGCAGTTCCAGCCGTCGGGCACGACCGGCTGAATCGAAGCCGAAATCGATGAGCGAAGGGTCGCGAAACTTTCCGTGTGCTGGGGCGTTCATTTCAGCAGCAGCATACTGTTGACTGCGAGGCCGCCGCGAAGATGGTGGCTGAAACCAGGGCTAAACCCGCAAGAATGTCAGGAGAATCGACGATGAATCGCACGTGGAAATGGCTCGCCGTGGCTGGGTGTGTGGTGGTGCTCGGGACTGTGGCGGGACGAATGCATTTCGCACGGGCGGCCGAGGAAGGGCCTGCCTATGAGCGGTCTTCCGAAGCGAGCGATGCCGCTAGCCGCCTCGATCGAATCATTGAAAAGCTCGACCGCGTCGTAGACCGGATGAGTGCCGAGCGGATGGGCCCCCCCGGGCCGCCACCGCATCGCGGCCGCGGAGAGCATGGCGGGCAGGGCGAACATGGCCCGCGTGGCCACCGCGGTCATGGCGAACGTGGTGAGCACGGCGACCATGCGAGGCCCGGCATGTGGGGCGAAGGCCGTCCCCCGCATCCGCCGCGGCCCGACATGCCGCCAGAGATGCGGGAGATGATGGAGAAGCGGATGCAGGAGGGACGGCAGCGGATGGAGCAGGCCCGCGAGAAGTTCAAGGAACTCGAAGAGCGGGTCAAGAAGCTCGAGGCCGAGATCGAGCGGCTCAAGGCGGCGTGAATCCGCTGCAGTTTTCGATTGATTCCACAGCAAACGCAATGGGTTTGGCAGGGCCGTCGCCGGGATGTAGACTCCAGAGAGATCCCGCCGATCGATCTGCCGCTGGAGTGCAGGTCCGCGTTTGACGGCCGGTTTTCCATATCTATGGAAGGCCGCCGAACGGCGACGCGGGTGTTTTCCCTGTGAGTCCACCGAGGATTCGGCTATGGGATGCACCGCTGCGGTGATCGTGCTGGCCCGTCGTGTCTGTCTAGCGGCTTTTGTATGCCTGCCGGGAAGTCAGTTGGCGCACTCCGCCGACTCGGCCCTCGACTTCAACCGCGATGTCAGGCCGATCCTCTCCGACCGCTGCTTCGCCTGCCACGGCCCCGATGCCGAGGACCGGCAGGCGGGGTTGAGGCTCGACGACCGCGGTGCCGCGATCACCGCGCTCGAAAGCGGCTCAACGGCGATCGTGCCGGGCAAGCCAGACTCCAGCGAGATCCTCGCCCGTATCGCGAGCACCGATCCCGACGTCATCATGCCGCCGCCGCACGTCAACAAGCCGGTCACGCCAGCAGAGGCCGAGATTCTTCGGCGGTGGATCACCGAAGGGGCGGAGTATCGCGGCCACTGGGCGTTTGAACGCGTGCAGCGGCCGGCGGTGCCCGAGGTTAGGGATGCGGCTTGGTCGAAGACGCCGATCGACCGGTTCATCCTCGCTAGGCTCGAGCATGAAGGGCTCGTGCCGAACGCCGAGGCTGACCGTGTGACACTCGCGCGACGCGTCGCGCTCGATCTCACCGGACTGCCGCCGGTGCCCGCCGACGTCGATGCGTTTGTGGCGGATCAATCCCCCGATGCGTATGAAAAATATGTCGATCGCATGCTGGCCAGCCCGCACTTCGGTGAACGGATGGCACTCGAGTGGCTCGACGCGGCGCGGTATGCCGACTCCAGTGGCTACCAGACCGACTCGAGTCGACAGAACTGGCCCTGGCGGGATTGGCTCATCGATGCCTACAACCGAAACCTCTCGTTCGACGAGTTTACGATCCATCAGCTTGCGGGTGACATGCTCCAAAACCCCACCCGCGACCAGATCGTGGCTACCGGTTTCAACCGCAACCATCGGCTCAATGGCGAAGGCGGCATCATCGCCGAAGAGTGGCGGGTGGAGACGGTGATCGACCGGGTCGAAACGACCGGACAGACGTGGCTCGCACTCACCGTGGGCTGCGCCCGCTGCCACGACCACAAATACGATCCGCTGTCGCAGAAGGAGTTCTACGCCTTCTTCTCGCTGTTCAACAACGTGCCCGAAACCGGCACGAACCAGGGGCCTTCCCATCGCGGCGGAGGCAATATCGACCCAGTGCACCTGCTCCCGTCGCCCGAGCAGGAGCAGGAGTTGGCCAGGCTCGAGAAGGTGGTGGCCGGTGCGGAACTGGCCCTGAAGGCCGAGACGGCGAACATCGACAGTCTCGTCACGGCGTGGGAAGAGGAGATCCGACCGGCGCTGGCAAAGCCTCAAGAGGCCTGGGAATCGTTCGAACCGCTCGAACTGCGCAGCGTTGGCGGCGCGACCTTCCGAAGGAGCGAAGACGGCTCATGGTTCGTGGAAGGCCAGGTCCCGCCGCGGGATACCTACGAATTCGAATCGCTCCTGCCGGCCGGGAAGTTTGGCGGCCTGCGGCTGGAGGTGTTGCCCGACGCCAGTCTGGCCGGCGGCGGCGGCTTCGGCCGCGCGGGCAACGGCAACATCGTGGTGACGAAGCTGGAGGCAGAGATCGAGCCGCCGGGCGACGCCAAAGTGATCCCCGTGGAACTCAAGCGGGCCGAGGCCGACTACCAGCAGGACGGCTGGCCGGCGGCGAGCGTTCTGAAGGGAGAGAAGGGGAAGGGCTGGGCGATCGATGGTCATCTGGCCGACAAGCGGCAGCCGCGGAACCTCGCCGTCTTTCCCGACAAGGCCGTCACGGTGCCGGAGAATTCGCGGCTGGTGATCCGCCTGCGACAAGAGGCCTTCGACGGCCATGCGATCGGCAGGTTTCGCCTGGCGTTTTCGCCTGACGAGCCGAGCCTGCTTGGCGTGGCGGGTGTGAAGCTGCCCGATGTCGTGAAAGCTGGTCTCGCCGTCGACCGCGAGCAACGGACACCTGAGCAGAAGGCCGAGATCGCGAAGTTCTACCGTGCAAACGTCGATGGCCCGATCCACCGCGCCGAGGTGGCCCGCGACGCCGCCAAGAAAAGTGTTGATTCATTTCGCGATTCGCTGCCCAGCGCCATGGTGATGAAGGAGGGCACGCCGCGGGATGCCTTCCTGCTCATTCGCGGCGAGTACGACAAGCGGGGCGACAAGGTCGAGGCCGCGCTACCGGCGTTTCTGCCGCGGTTGCCCGAGGGCACGAAGACCGATCGACTGTCGCTGGCGAAGTGGATTGTCGCGCGGGACAACCCGCTCACGGCACGGGTCTGGGTCAACCGGATGTGGGAGCGGTTCTTCGGCACGGGCCTGGTGAAGACGAGCGAAAATCTCGGCAGCCAGGCGGAGTATCCGAGCCATCCGGAACTGCTCGACTGGCTGGCGGCGGAGTTCATGGAGGCGGGCTCGATGCCGGCCGTGAACGGTCAGCCCGCGAGACCGTGGGACATGAAGGCCTTTCTGAAGATGGTGCTCATGAGCAGCGTCTACCGGCAGCAGGCGATCGTGACATCGGAGAAACTCGCCAAGGATCCGGCCAATCGGCTGCTGGCCCGAGCGCCGCGGATCCGGCTGCCAGGCGAGGCTGTCCGCGATGCGGCGTTGGCTGCCTCGGGGCTGCTCGTGCCGATGATCGGTGGGCCGAGCGTGCGGCCCTGGATGCCCGATGGCGTCTGGGACGAGACCAGTAAGTACGGCGACCTGCGCGGGTACAAGGCCGACACCGGTGCCGGCCGGTACCGGAGAACGATGTACACGATCTGGAAGCGAACCGCCGGGCCGCCGACGATGCTGCTCTTCGACGCTCCCAACCGCGAAACCTGCACGGTGAAGCGTTCGCGGACGAACACGCCGCTGCAGGCACTGGCGCTCTTGAACGAGACGACCTTCGTCGAGTCTGCCCACGGCCTTGGCAAGCGGATGCTTGCCGAGGGAGGCGTGACGCCAGCCGAGAAAATCACGCATGGCTTCCGGCTGGCGATCGGCCGCGAGCCGACGCCCGCTGAACTGGCAACGCTCGTCGGTGGCTTCGAGGCCGACCTGAAGCGGTTCACCGCCGAGCCGGCCGCGGCGGAGCACTATGCGTCGGTCGGGCTTGTGAAGCGGCCTGAGGGCGTGCCGGCGGCGGAGTTTGCGGCCTATTCGCTCGTGGCGAACGTGATTATCAACCTCGACGAATTCGTGATGCGGGAGTGACGTTTTATGAGTCGATTTCCGACTGGGTCCCGAGCCGATCACCAGATTCTGCGATCGCAGGATGCCCTCAACCGTCGCGTGTTTCTCGGTGGTTCGGCCGGGGGATTGGGCTACGCAGCGCTCGCCAGCCTGATGCAGCCAACGGTGGCCCAAGCCGCGGCGGCGGCCGGCCCTGCAACGACTGCTGCATTCCCGAACTTTCCGGCGAAAGCGAAGCGGGTGATCTATCTCTTTCAGTCAGGTGCGCCCTCGCAGATGGACCTTTTCGATCCGAAGCCCGGGCTCGAGAAGCGGCGTGGCGAGGATCTCCCGGAATCGATCCGGCAGGGACAGCGGCTCACCACGATGACCAGCGGTCAGAAGAACTTTCCCGTCGCGCCGTCGATGTTCAAGTTTGCACAGCATGGCGAAAGCGGGATGTGGTTCAGTGAACTGATCCCGAACATCGCCCGTCACGCCGACCGCTGGTGCATGATCCGTTCGATGGTCACCGAGCAGATCAACCACGACCCGGCGATCACCTTTTTCCAGACAGGCCACCAGCTGGCCGGCCGGCCCAGCATCGGCTCGTGGGTGAGCTACGGCCTTGGCAGCGACAATGCCGACCTGCCCGCCTACATCGTGCTCACGAGCTTCGGTTCCGGCCGCAAGGACGACCAGCCCCTCTACGACCGGCTCTGGGGGGCCGGCTTTCTGGCGACGAAGCACCAGGGCGTACGGTTTCGGAACTCGGGCGACCCGGTGCTCTATCTGGCCGACCCGGCCGGCATCGACCGGCAGATGCGGCGGGCGACGCTCGACCGGATCGCGAGCCTCAACGCGGCCCGCGGTCAGGCGATCGGCGATCCAGAGATCGCCGCTCGGACGGCCCAGTATGAAATGGCCTTCCGGATGCAGCAGAGCGTGCCGGAGATCACCAGGTTCGCCGATGAGCCGAAGCACGTGCTCGATGCCTACGGCCCCGATGTCCACCGCCCCGGCAGCTATGCCTTCAACTGCCTGCTGGCCCGCCGGCTTTCAGAGCGAGGTGTGCGGTTCGTGCAGTGCTTCCACATGGGCTGGGACCACCACGGGGGCCTACCCGGCGCGATCAAGGGACAGGTGCAGGACACCGACCAGGCTACGGCCGCCCTGCTCGACGACCTGCAGCAACGCGGGCTGCTCGACGAGACGCTGATCGTGTGGGGGGGCGAGTTCGGCCGGACGATCTACTCGCAGGGTGCGCTCACCGAGACCAACTACGGCCGCGACCATCATCCGCGATGCTTTACGATGCTCTTGGCGGGGGCGGGCGTGAAGCCGGGGCTGACGTGGGGAGCGACCGACGACTACTGCTACAACATCACGACGCCCGACCAGACAGTGCACGTGCACGATCTCAACGCCACGATCCTGCATCTCATGGGCGTCGATCACCTGCGGCTGACCTTCCCTTACCAGGGCCGCGACTTCAGGCTCACAGATGTGCACGGGAATGTTGTGAAAGGCATTCTCTCCTGACCGCCGGGCCGGATGCCCGGCCGCATCACTTCTTCTGCCATCGGTCGTCCTGACCCAACTCGCTCCGTGGGCCGTCGCCGTCGAGCCAGGCCTGTGCCGCCGGGTCGTCCCGCAGCGTGGCATCCCAGAAGGCCGTGCTGATGGCCAGAATGGCCCGATGATGGGCGGGGTTTCGTGCCTCCCGATCTCCTGGAAGCGGCCGATCGGTGAACGCCGAGTGCTCCGCGTCGTGCAGCACGAGTTCGTACTTGCCGCCTAGGGGAAGGGCGGGAAACACGGCGAGCCGCGACTCGACCGTCTGGCCGCCAATGAGCGCCGTGTCCTTCGTGCCGGTCATGAGGAGCCAGGGGATCGCCACGTCGGCGAACGCGGCTGTGGGGTCCCGGCGGCCCTGCGGGCTGCCCGGGCTCATGATCACCGCGGCCTTGATTCGGTCGTCGGTGAACCGTCTACCAATCAGGGGGAACGACTGGCCGGAGACGGCCTGTGTCGTCTGGGCGCCGAAGGAGTGGCCCGACATGCCGATCTGGTCGAGGTCGATCCTTCCTGCGAGCGGATGGTCGGCTTCGCGGCTCCATGCCTCAAGCTGGTCGAGCACCCTCGGCACGTCCCGCACGCGGAGCTGAAAATTTTCAAGCGATGCCGCCTCGCGCATCGCGGCCATGCTGCGGCCGGGCTGCTGATCCCGCCACACGGCCATGTCGCTGCCCGGGTGTTGCAGGAATACGGCGACGTAGCCCCGCTTCGACCAGTGTTCGGCGAGGAATCGCGGTCCCTCGCGGGAGCCGCCCAGCCCGTGGCTGAAGAGTACGACGGGGAGGGGCGAGGCGCCGTCGGAGGTGTCGGCGGGCGTTGACGGAAGATGGACGCGGATCGGGATCGTGCGGGTGCGGTCGCCATCGATCACGTCGAGATCGACAACACGGGAGGGCGGGGCACCGGGATCCCGGTGCGAGACGACCAGCGGATCGTAGGCGGTTGCGGTCTCGGCCCCAAGGGAAGTCCATGGGAAAGCCACGAGCGATGCCGTCATCACGGCGAAGAGCGAGGCAGATCCGTACAGGATCGTTTTCATCGAAGTATCTCCGGTCGTTGTCGATTCAACGGCCGTCCGAACCGCGGGTTTCGAAGGAGTCGCAAAAGCTGCGTCTGCGGTCGGGCCCGGGGCCGCACACGGCAAGCTGGCAACTCGCCGCCACGGGAAGGAGCCCGGCAGGGCGACTACTTCCGTCGCTTCGCGGCTTTCTTCGCAGGCTTCTTCTCGGCAGCCGCTTTCTCAACCGCCGGTGTCTCCGCGGCAGGCTTCTTCTTCCGGCCGCGCGAAGGCTTCTCGCCGGCATCGGCTTCGACCGCCGGCCTCGCCGCCGCGGGTAGACCAGGCACGGTCTGCGGCACGATGATGCAGTTGTCGCCGAGTTCGAGTTCTTCTTCGTCCACGATCGGCTTGCCACGATCGTCGAGCTTCAGGTCGGCCTCGGCCGTCTTCTTCTTGGCCACCGCCAACAACTGCTCGTAGAGCTTTTCGCGGTTCACGCCGTTGATCACGGAGACCGCCCCGGCCACCTCCTTGAGATACCGCAGGAAGATGCTCC
>CANHCU010000084.1 GCA_947459185.1 Planctomycetaceae bacterium
GAAAGTTCCCGTGAGTCGCCCGGCCAAGATCAGTTTGGGGACGTGCCTGTGTCCCGAGTGCGAATCTTCATCGTCCCGTGCAGAACCCATTCGGCATGCTCGGCTGACGGGCCTGTGCCGCTGGGGATTTTGATGTGCATGTTGTCGAATTCATACGTGATCTCGGCACCGCGCCCCGTGAGGTTGTCGTAGAGGCCGATCAAGAGATCTGGCCAGTTATTGGCATGGGCGTTGGACATAGGAAGTGCTCCGGGAGGTCTGGCAAAGCCGCGAGTATAGACATGTGACGCGCGGAAAGACAAATCGGCCGGCATGAGTGGCGGGGACGAGGTGGTTCATCTCAACAGTCGCTTTGTGCCGACGCTGCTCAATCAGGGCGAGCGCGGCCACGACGAACGCGAACACGCTGCCAAAGCCCGCGGGGTCAATTTCGGGTACCGGGGCAGACGCCGGCACGAGCGTAAGCGTCTTCCCTTCAAGGTTATAGACGAGGTCATACTCGAGGAACGGAGCGATGCCGGTGTTGAGATAATAGGGACCGTCCTTGTATTGCACGCTCACCTTGTCGGTGGCCGACGCCGTGATGTTCATGAACGCAGGCCAGTTTCCGTCCAGCAGACTGCTGCCGCTCACCACGACCAACGCCCCGTCCTTGACCCGCGTTCCTTCGCCGTCCTTCGTCAGATCGCTCGGAAATTGGACGTTCGTGCCGGAGTGGATCGTGGTCGAGGCGCCCGTGTCGAAGATAAAGCCGGTCGGCTGCTTGAACTCCCGCACACCGTCGGTCACCGACAACGATCCAGTCACGACGAGATTGTCGTAATACTTCACGCCCGCGGGCGACGTGCCGCTCCCCACGTTGAGGGCGAACGACGTGGTGGCGAGGGCCGTGTCGGAGGCTGAGAGTCCAAACTGCACCCAAGGATTCTCGTCGGACGCATGCACGCGGAAGCCGGCCGTGACCCCCGGGCCGTACAGCAACTGTGCGGCGAGTTGGTCGATGCCGGCCTGCCCCCGCTTCGGCGCCATGCCGAAATCGCCGTAGAAGGCCTGTTCGATCGGCGGCGGACCTGTTCCGCTCGGCAGTGGCCAGAGCTGCTCGGCGGGGGTGTATTTGGTGTCGAAGATGGCCGTGGTCTGCCCGACGACAGCGTTGGCGGCGGTCAGCAGCGGCGTGCTCGCCGTCGCGCTGCCAAAGAGTTGCACGGTCGTCGTGGCGGCCGTGCCGGTGTAGACGCGCCCGCTGTCGAACGACTGGGAAAATGTTCCGCCGGTGGTCGTCCAGGCGTTGCCCCACCACGGGCTCGCAGAGCCGGTAGCGTAGGTGGCGTAAAACCCGTTGCCGCCGGTGTCAAACTCGAACAGCTGTGGCGTTGAGCCGCCACCGAGCGTGACGTAGATGCCGAGCTTGCGCTGGCCGGTCACGTCGCCGTTGACGTGCCGCCAATGAAGCGGCACCTGGATCGGGGTCGTGACGGTAGAGAAACCCTGGCCGAGAGCCGGCACGCCGAAGACGCCGCCGCCGAGCAGCGAGAGGCATGCGAGCGAGAGGCAGCGGACTCGCAGCGAAGGCAGCATGTGCGGGGGCCTCTATGATGGGGATACCGCGTGAGGGCTTGCGGCCCGCTTCCGCCGCCGCCGGAGGATGCCGCCGGCGGCCAGGCCGGCGAGGGCCATGGCGATCGTCGACGGCTCGGGCACCGCCACGGGCACGATCCGCGTGCTCTCGAAGCCGCCGTAGCCCAAAAAGGTCGTGCCTGCGTCGCTGTAAAATGAGATCTGCTCGAGGCTGCCCGTCGACGTGCCGGTGGCGATCTCGAGAAAGTCGGTGGTGCCAGAGTAGTTCCAAATCGAAAGTTGCCCGCCGAGATCGAGCGTGGCGAAGTTGAGCGTCGCGGCATTCCCCAGGAAATCGATCGCCGCTGTGCTACCGGAGACGGTGAACACGCCAAGATTCTGAGTCATGTCGGTCGCGATCTCGAGTATGCCCCCCGCGAGCGTGAGGGGGGGCAGATTGGCGATGCCGCCCACCTGGCCGAGGGCGAGCACGCCACCAGAGTTGACCGTCAGACTCGTGACGTTCGCGAGCGCGGCGACGCTGCCCGAGGTCATGAGGGTGCCGGAGTTTACCGTCACCGGGCCGACGAACGTATTGGCACCGTAAAGCGGCTGGAGGAATGTCGTGCCGACGGCGTCCTGCACGAGCGCGAGCGAGCCGGTAAGCGTGGTGTAGAAGGGATAGACGGTGTCGCTGAGGGAGCCAGCGGCGAACTGCTGCGTGAACCGGATCGTCGCCGTGCCCGACCCGCCGGTGATGATCCGCGCGCCGAGATCAGCCCCGCTGCTGCCCACTCCGCCGCCGATGATGGTCGTGCCGTTCGAGCCGGCATTCTGCGCGATCACTATCGGAGCATCCGTGCCGCCGGCGCCGTTAAAGCCCCCGAGGTTGAGGTCGGAACTACTCCCGAGCATGAGCGTGGCGACGTCGCCCGCATTCTGCCCGACGGTGACGACGGTCGTGCCCTGCTCGAGGGCCCCGGCCGCGAGCGCGACTGTGCCGGAATGAATCGTCGTGGCCCCCGTGTAGAAGCTCGAGCCCGTCAGTACGAGCGCACCCTGGCCGGTCTTGATGATGCCGCCTTGGGCGTTCGGGTCGGTCGCATGATCGACGACATTCGGATCGGCAAGGTTGCCCGCGCCGCCGATGCCCGCCAGCGAGAGCGACTCGCCCGCCGACACGTCGAACGTCGTATTAGCGCCGAGGAAGACGTCGGCGCCGTAGGCGGAGCCGCTGTAATAGCCCGTGCCCGAGGTCACTGAATTGCCGCTGAAGGAGCCTCCTTGGATGGTCACGCTCGCGCCCGACATGACGAAGATCGCCCCGCCGGCGCCGAGGCCGCCACCACCGCCGCCGCCCGCTCCATCGGCATTGGCCCCATGGCCGGCACCGAATCCACCGGGTCCGCCAGAGGTGTTGCCGTGCAGGACGGCGCCGCCGCCACCGCCGAAACCGCCCGGACCGCCGTACCCGGTGTAGGGTGTCAGATCGCCCTGGCCTGAACCGGCGCCGCCGCCGCCGCCAAAGCCACCGCTCCCGCCGGTGAACAACCCCGAGCCGCCACCGCCGCCGCCAAAGCCACCATTGCCGCCGTTATTCGGCGGGTTGTCCTGGTAGTAGCCCTGCTCTCCACCGATGCCGCCGCCCCCGCCTGATCCGGCATTGCCCTCCCTCGTTCCGCCGCCGCCACCGCCGCCATTCGCACCACCCGGAGCTCCGGGGCCTTCCTCCCCGGTGCCCCCATAGCCGCCTGAGGTGTTGGTGCCGGACACATTCACCAGTGCCCCCGGCCCGCCCGGCAACTGCTGGTAGAGGCTGCCACCGCTCGCGTTGTTCCCGAAGCCGCCGCCACCGGCGCCCATGCTCGTGGGTTCGGCGATTGTCGAACCGCCCGCGCCTCCCATGCCGCCGCCACCGCCGCCCTGCGCCTGCAACGAGTTCACGATCGGCGAGTTGCCGCCGGTTGCCTGGTTTCCGAGGAAGGTGAGGTTGGTGAGCGTCAGGCTCGGAGCACTGAGGCCCGAGGCGCCCACCGAGCCGTCGAAGGCCGAGTAGGTGCCGCTCCCGACGAAGATCGCCCCGCCCAGGCCGGCACCGCCTCCGCCGCCATTACCACCCAGGCCACCGGCAGCATTGCCGTTGGCGATCGTGAGGTTCGCGATGTTGACGGCGCCGCCCGCGATAAAGAAGGCCCGGTCGGCGTTCTGCATGTCGATCGTATAGCCGCCGCCGAGAATGTTCACGTTGGCGTTCACGATCCACTGGCTCGAGCCGGAAATACTGGCGCCGAGCGTGATCGTGTTGACGAGGCTCGGATTGGTGACGTTGTTCTGAAACGAAGCTGCCAACGCATCTGCCAGGGCCGTCCCTGTGGATACGGTCCAACTCGTGGTCTGGGCGCAGGCCTGACGCGTCGGTGCGACCACTGCCATGAGGCAGATGATGGCCGTCAAGCTGACGAAAAGCCGCCGAACGCGGCGGGGGTGCTTCGGGGACGACATTGTGGGAGGCGGGATGAGACGGTGGTGGGACGGCACAATCTGGATCGAAAGCCACCTGCTTTTTTGCTGCCCAAGATTACTCCGGAGGTGCCCCCCCTTGCAACAAATAGGCTTCATGCGGGTGCCATCCGCGGCCCGTTCGCTTCCTGCCCCCGCCGATGTGCCGGTTTTTGGACCGGGCAGAAGTTCCGAAGAGCCGGCGGTCAACCGACCGGCATCAGCGCCGCCATCACGGGCCCCGACAACTCACGGTCTGCGCAGAATCGCAGGCGCGAAGGTCGCGTCGTCCAGATTCGGGTTGAGCATCACGTTCGTGTAGGTGAATTCTGCCGTCAACGGCGGCTCTTGGCCCGGCGTCTCCGGCCAGTCGTACACGTCAAAACGCACCGGCACATGCAGTTCGGAATCGATCGACATGCTGGCGCTATAAAACTGCAGGCCGTCGCGTCGTTGCGGGTGTGTGATCCGCAGCATCTGGCAGGGGCGGCCGTTGATCGTCGCAGTGGTGATGTGCTCGACGATCGTGTTGTCGCCGGTTGGGTCGGCTACGACATCCTGCTGCAACGTGCGAATCGTCCGGTCGAGCAGATGTGAAAACCCGATCTCGTTGATCGGCATGAGGCTCTCCCGCTTGACGCTCTCGCCAAACGGATCGACATCGATGACGACGTAGCCGAAACGCCTTCCGCCCTTGCGGACCAGCAACTTGTTGTCGTGTTGGCCGGCGACAAACAGGGCTCTCCGTCCTTCGACG
Source organism: Planctomycetaceae bacterium (assembly GCA_947459185.1). GTDB lineage: Bacteria > Planctomycetota > Planctomycetia > Pirellulales > UBA1268 > CAMCQY01. The sequence goes on from CANHCU010000084.1 coordinate 4,814, forward strand.
TGGGAGGGGCCGAGAAACTCGAGATACACGCTGAGCGGCTGCGTCTCCTGGCCGCCCGCATAGGTCTGTTCACGGACACGCATGTCGATGAAGTAGTGGTCCTGCAGCTCGCCGTCGATCCGCTCCCGCTTGGTAACACGGCAGGTGAAGTCGCGCACGGTCTGCTGCAGGTAGGCACGCTCTTCGTGGGCGAATTTCAACACCCGGGAGAGCGGATGGTCTGCCACCGGTCGCGGGCCGGTAACGGCGGGTCGAAAGGCTTCGACTGGCGTGGCTGAGGTGAGCGTGGCCGAAGCCGGCGTGGTGGCAACGGCGCCAGCCTGCTGGGCATGAACGTCCCGAAGTCCGGAAACAGTTCCACTGAACGTCAGCAGGACAGCAACGCCTGTGCGGAGCCATCTTCGGGACATGACATGATCCTTCGAGCAGGGACGCCTCACGCCTCTATCATACCAGTCGGTGACCGATGTCCTAGCAAAATCACCATCCCGGCGAGTCCCCCCGCGGCCGCACAATCCCCCTGTTCGACCCATCCCCCACCGACCGTCGCGGTGACCTGATCACGGGCGGATTTTCGACGTTCTCGAGCTGGCGATCTGATCGCTGCCGTGCCGGCCTGTGCCGCTTCGTGCCAGTGCTATACTCCGGTTCACTGATCCCAAGGCTCCGGTGCCGATGCCAAAGTCCAGCGACCTGATCTTCGGCGACATTCCATCCATGCCGTCGTTGGACTTCTCCCTCGCGGGCCTCACGATCCGCGTCGAGACCGCCGACCCGTCTGATCTCGAATGGCTCGAGGAGAACCTGACGCCAAGCTTCTGCGCTGCGGTCGCTGAATCGCCCCTGCGAATCGTGACCAAGATCGTCGATCCCGGACGGCACCGTGCACTGCTCGAGCGTGGGCCGGCTTCTCCAGTGCAGCAGGTCACCTGCTTCGGTTTCGACGGCCACGGCGGGGCATGCACGCGGTGGAGCGCGGCCCCGACGACCCTCTACGATGACGAGTTAGGCGTGTTCTACGAGCTCAACGAGGAGGGGAGTCGAGTGGAGGTCGTGGCACCTTCTGCACGGCCCTCCACGCGGATCGCTCTGCTGCGGCTCGTTCGCGAATTCGCCGCCCATCACCTGGCAGCCCAAGGGGCTGTCCAGATTCATGCTGCAGCCCTTGAGCACAACGGCCGCGGAATACTCATCGTCGGTCCGAAGCGGGCCGGAAAAACCAGTCTCCTGATCCACAGCCTTCGTGAGGCGGGCAGTCTGTTCATCGCAAACGATCGGGCTGTTGTGAGTGGCGATTCGCAGGTGGGCTGGCGGCTCGGCGGCATGCCGACGGTGATCTCGATCCGTCCCGGCACCGTCGAACTCCTCCACCGGCCCGGGTTCTTGGCCGCCAGCCGGTGGTCGGCTCGGATGACGCTCACAGAAGCGCTCGGGACGCCTGCGGACGGCCCGCCGGCATCGGCATACCGGCAGTTGAGCATCAGTCCGAGGCAGTTTTGCCACGCCGTAGACGCGGGCCGCGTCGAGTCGGCCCCGCTACGGGCAATCGTGTTTCCCCGCGTTGACACCCGTCGCGACGGCCTGCAGTTCTCGCGGTTGTCTGCGGCTGGCATGGGCGAGCGACTGCGGCCCCATCTTCTCGATCCGGCAGACACCGTGTTCCGGTCGGATCTCGCCGGGGCATGGAGCACGGCCGAATCGGCAGAAGTGCTTGCGGGGCTTCAGGCAGTGATCCCGGCCTTTGAGTGCGTCCTCGGCCAGCAGGCCTTCTCCAGCGGCTCAGCCTGTTCCCTCCTCTTCGCGGAGTTGGACCGGACCACAGATGGGCCCCTGCCCTCCTGAGACGTATGGCCGTCGTGCCTCCTCCCACACGCCAAGAAGCAGGCTCATCTGCCTATCAGCGGAGAAATACCGTAAGGCGTGCTGCCGTGCAGCAGCCCCCATCGCGGCTGCCAGCCGATGATCCGTACACATCCGCTGCATCGCCATTCCGAGCGCATAGGAATCGGCTGGCTCGGCAATGAACCCCGTCTCGCCATCGACGATGATCTCCGGGATTCCCCCCACGGCCGGAGCCACCGCCGGAATACCGATCGAGGCCGCTTCCAACAAGCTCACCGGATAGCCCTCCGACTGACTGGACAGGACTGCCAGATGCGCCGACCGCAGGTGCTCCCTCACCCCCTCGCGCTGCAGGCCGCCCACAAACGCGACATGGTCGCGGAGCCCCAGATCATGCCGCAGCGTCAGGAGCGCCTCACGGCACGCACCATCGCCGACGATCGTGCAGCGAAACGGAATGTCCTCGGTTTTCAGGAACGCCAAGGCGGCAAGAAGCACGTGGAGCTGCTTCACGGGCTCCAGGCGTGCGATGCACACGATGCGTGACATCTCAGGCTTGGGTTGCAACGGATCGGGCGAGAAGAATTCAGTATCGATGCCATTGGGGACGAGCCTGATTTTCTCCGCACGCACGAAAAGCCGCTCGACGAGGTGACGACGATTAGCCTCGGAGACCGTGACCACACAGGCTGCCCGTTCGGCACGCTGCGCGAAATCACTCGGGGGATCACGGTAGATGTCGTAGCCGTGTGCCGTGAACGTCACAGGAATTCGGTGCCGCTGCCCAAGCTCGAGAGCGGTCGCCGCAGCGTCGGTGGCGAAGTGGGCATGAATGATGTCCGGGGCAAAATGCTCGAGGACCGCCTCTCCGGCATGATCCAGACGATGCAACCGCTGAAGAATACGAGGGGAACGAGCCAACGGCTGCTGCACTTTTTCATCGGAGCGATTCAAGCAGAAGACCTGGCACTCGAATCCCGCGGACAGCAGCCAGTCGATTTCCTGAACGATAAACGTCTGCGAAAGCCGGGGAAACGTTCTCACGACGTACGCCACTCGACGGATCATCGCACCGCTTCCTTTCGCATCAACCATCTTCCCGCCTGGAATGAAAGTAGCTCCTCAGGTACGCGTGGACTTCGGGCTTGTCGGTCGCCCACTCCCAGGCGCCTTGCGGCGAGATTGCGATGTCAACATGCGGATCAAATCCCAACGCGTGCAGTTGGACAGTCCGCTCGATGTAGCGTCGTCCCGCCAGATCGCCATGCCAGAGATGATAGATCTCCCCCCTGATCGGCTGGACCCTGCCGGCGACCGCTCGGTGGAAAGGCCGGGCCCACAACACGTAATGCGCCACGCTCGCCGCATTCTTGTGCAGCATCTCGATGGAGCCATCGAAGAATCCATAGGCTGCCACGGCCATGTCGCGATCCCCTCCCCCGATGATCGAGGCATCGTAGAAGCCGTGCGTGTCGAGGAGCGAACGCCGCGCGACCCACGCGTATCCAAGCAGGTTTCGAAGTCTCGACGGCCCCCGTGCGAAAAACCCCTCGCGTGAAATCTGTCGCTGCGCAAAGCGACTCACGAACGTTGTGCCAGCCGGCTCACCCTGGGGGCGTTCACTCCCCGCACCCACCGTTGCCTCTTTGTGGACGTTCCACACGGAGTCGAACGGCTGCACAAGCACCGACTGCTCAAGTGCCATCGCGGCCTCGTCGGCCCAATTGTCGTTGCCAAAGATCACATCGCAGTCAACCCACGCGATGTCCGAGACGCCGCGAGGAACGTGTTGCAAGGCGACGTTCAGGAGTCTCTCTTTCTGCCACATCACAGATCGGCACCGTATTTGAACCAGGATTTCGGCATCGTGCGGGCCAAGCTCGAAAGGCCGGTCAGTCGCCAGTTCGACGGCCACAAGCGGGACCGTCAGGTGCCGACGGAACACCTCGTAATTGGCCCGCCGCCGGTGACTGCCGGTTGGATTGAAATACGACGTCATCGCCCAGAGTTGCGTCCGCATCAGGTGCTTGACTCCGACGGCACCACGGAGACTCGCGTCATTACGTAGAGGGCCACTGTCATGAGGCCGGATCTGGTGTGGGAAGATCTCATCGAGCAGGTCTCCAGCAGCGTCGAGTAAAAACGGCTGATACGCAAGGCCTGAGTCTCATGGCCGGAACCGCGAGTTCATGGAACACGCCCAACAGATCGTATGCTTTCATCCGCCGACCCAGGTCCGCGGCAGCTCGCCAGCCGCCAGGCGGTCGAGGGACTTGAGCACCACGGCATGGGAGAGACCATGCCGGTGAAGATATGCCGCCGCGCATCCCAGCGTATGGATCGCCCAGAAGGCCTCGTGCAGAAGAAACGAACGCGTGCTTCGCATCTGCCCGTAGCCACGGAGAAACTGCGACTGCGACGCCGCGGTCATCGGCCACAAGTACCAGGTGCGGGCGAGGTCCATGTCGAGGGGGCCGTGGTCAACGAGCTCGTTGTCGATGACCAGAGGACCAGCCGGGGTCAGGATCAGGTTCTGTGGCTTGAAGTCGAGATGAACAAGTCCCGCCTCCAGGACGTCCGGGACATTGGCCCGGGCCCTCTTCAGCAGCCGTTCGCGGATGTCCGCCGTCATCACGCCGGCGGCATGCAGTTCGTCAAAGCCGCCTTCCAGCTTTTTCAGCAGTGAATCGGCCTTCCGCATGCGATGTCCGATCAACGTGCTGCCCGCGCCAGCGCGGGCCACGCGGCCCAGAATCAGACCGATGGATTCGGCGAGATCGGGAGTCATGGCGACCGCGTCGAGTGACGGGCCCGGCACCCATTCCTCCAGCACTGCGTCCCCGCGTCGCGCCAAGACATTGGCGAACGGGAGATCTGCCAACAGGCTGGAAAGCCTCTCGAGCGTCGAGCCGCGGCTCGCAGACTCGAGCTGCCGCCCCTTCAGAATGCGGCCATCCTCCAGTCGCAGCTTCCAACTTCCGCGGCGGCTGGTCGCGGCAGGCTGGGCCGTGAGCGACTCGGCTGCCACGACCGGCGAGCCCGACTCCGCAAGGAGTTGGGCGAGGTCCTCACCCGCGCCGTGCAGAACCACGCCTCCGGCCTGAGACGGCACGATCGCCGCCGGCCGCACGCGGCCGATGTTCTCCGGTCGCAGGCTCCAGTCGGGATCATCGATGGCGACATGGCAAGGCACCCCGTACCACCGCGCCTTCGCCGCGACGAGCCGCTCCGTCTCATCGCCGGCAACCTTGTGCTTGGCGAGAATCCTGCGGAGGTCCCGGACTTGTTCCTGCTGCGTCCGCAGCGTCAGCCGTTCGCCATCGTGATCGCGATAGTGATACAGCGGCTCCGCCACCAGTCGCACGGTCGCGTTATGCTCGAGGAGCGTCCAGGGAAGATCGTAGTCGTCGGCGCCCGTCAGGCCGATTGCGCGATCGACGCCCCCGACGGCCAGCACCGCAGCACGGCGAAACAGCAGGAAGTGGCCGATGGCACTGGCCTTGCCCTCCAGCGTGGGAATTGCGTCGAACCGCCTCTGATCGACCACCCGCGACCAGAGCGTCTGCTTCCCATCCGCGGCGTAGGCGATCCGACCCGTGCAGACGATGTCGGCATCATGGGGCAGACACAACTCAACTGCATGCGGCGACAGCCAGTCGTCGGTGAGAAGCAGTCCGACCCGGTCCGTGTAGGCGGTGCGGAAACCGAGGTTGATGGCATCGGCGAATCCCTCTCCCGTTGACCGCTGGATCACCCGCAGCAGCGGATGCTCCGCCGCGAGTTCTCTCAGGACGGCTCGATTCGACGCGGGAGTGGCCTCGGACGTCACCACGAGCACAGCCGTGGGCACGGTCTGCAGAACCGCCGACGTCACCGCTTGGCGGAGCCATGCGTCTTGCTGGCGTCGCAGCGGCATCACAATCGTCGCAAGCGGCATGGGCGTCATGATCCCTTCGGTGCCCGCCCGGCGAGCGTCCAGATCTCCCCGACTGCCTTGCCCGAGTTGAACGTGAAAGCATAGAGATGGTCGCGCCATGTGCCGCCCGACCCGCTCAGCGTTGTCGTCTGGAAGGCCCGTTGCAAGGCCCTCCACATCTGTTTCCCACACGACGGCGGCTTGTGTGTCCGCGCGTGCCGTGAACGCAGCAGGGGCGCGTAGCGACCGTGTGTGTAACCCTCACAGAACAGCCCCACCAGGCTGTTTTCATTGAAGTGCCGCACGACCGCATCGGGCACATACACCATCCGCCAGCCGGCGGCGCCGATACGAAAAGCGAGGTCGGTGTCCTGGCCACGGAGCAATGATTCGTCGAACAGGCCGACATCCACCAGTAGCTGTTTTGGCGAGGCCCAGTTCATGGTGATGACGTATGGCGGCCGCAACTCCTCGATGGCACGCCGGTGGTCGTGGATCCTCTCGCCGAAGCGTTCCACGGAATTCGCCCCGGCCACTGCCGCGATCCGTCCACCGACGATGCCCACGCCCGTCTCCCCGATCCGCGAGGCGAGGGCACGCAGCCAGCCCGAATCGACGATGCAATCGGCGTCGGTGAAGGCGATCACATCGTGGTGCGCTGCAAGGATGCCGCAGTTCCTCGCGGCGGCAGCCCCACGGATCTCTTCACGCAGAATGCGAATATGCGGCAGAAAGCCACGCAGCCGTGCGGCGGTGTCGTCGGTCGATGCATTATCAACACAGATGATTTCGTATCGCTCACTGGGATAGTCGATCGCGAGCAGCGACTCGATGCACCGAGCAATGGTCGCGGCGCCATTGAACACGGGCACGACGATTGAAAAAGCCGGGTGCATACTGGGCATGCGGGTCATGACGGTGAGTTGGGCCCTCGCACGTCGATCGCAGACTCCGGCCGCGTCTCGCTGTTCCCGGTCTTTCTGCATGCGGCAGAAAACGCGAGTGCCTCACGAAACCCGGGCATGTCGTCATACCGCGTGAAGTCTTTCTCGCCGACCTGTTCATCGCCCGACAGACAGCCCGCCAGAAGTCCCATCACGGCCATCAGGTTGATCTCGGAGGGATCGGCCCGGAAGCGATCGATGAACTGCACGGCATGGTCTGCGAACCAGGCGAGCTTCTCCGGGTGGCGACACCGCCGCTGCTCCAGCGTGGCGTACCGTTCAAACATGCTCCGCGGGTCGTAATGGGCGCCGTGCAGCCCGAGGGTTGCGGGATCATCCTGCGTGGGCACCTCCTCGGGCGGGCGGAGATAGCGGAACCCATCCCGTTGCATCCGCTGGAGTTGGTCCTTCTCGCACGACTGCACGTCGGAGTATGGGTAGCGACGGCAGATTGCATGACGAAACGCCTTGACGCCCTGAATTCCGCGGCCGAGATGCATGTCCCAGAGCCAGCCGACCACGAGCGCTACGTCCGGCGCAGCGGCCCGGATCCAGTCATGGAGCCGCCGGATCGCGAACGGGTGGAGAATCATGTCCTCATCCACCTGCACATAGAACGGCGTCTTGCAGCGATCGAGCATCTGCTGAAAGGCAGCCGACATCGGCGCGACGTTCTCGATCACCTCCATCCGAAAGCGGCAATCCTGATTCACCAGGTGCGTCAAGCACTCGGGATAGCTCGCTGCCCCGACGGTTGACACGAACACCGTCACCTCGGAGGAGATGTCGGGCCTGCTGTCGGCGGCAGCCACCGGCTTTCTGTCGGAGATCACGTCGCGAAATAGCTGAAAGAATTCCGTCGCTCGCGTCCTCCAGTTCCACGACTGGATGTCGGCATGGAGTTGCGTCGCAAGCCGCACGGAGTCGGCGACGGCCCGCTTCACTCCCCACTCGAGGCTCTCAACGTTCCGCTCGACGAACACGCCGTTGACGCCGTCTACGATCAGTTCGGGCATGTTGCCGACCCGTGTCGTCACAACCGTACAGCCGCTGGCCGCCGCCTCGAGGGCCGTGTTGGGCGTCCCCTCGGACTCACTCGCGCACACGAGAACGGTTCCAAAGTTGTACCACTCCGCCATGGCCTGACGGTCCAGTCGCTCCGGTCCACGGGAGTCGACCAGCAGCGACTCGCAGGCGATCCCCGACGCCTGCAGCCGATCAAAGAGGGGCACAATGAGGTCATCATAGCCCTTGACGTGCCGGTGGTACTCCGAGCCGCACCAGAGCACCCGCGGGATCCTGTCCACGAGTGGCCGCACCAACCGAAACGTGTCGAGGTCGACCCCGTTCGCGATCGGATGCGTGCCAGGAAGCCGGCCTGCCCGCTCCCAGTAGTCCCGGTTATTGATGATCACCCGGTCGGCCAACGCGAGCGTCGATTGAAATTCCGCCTCGCGGCGGGGCCAGCCGTTGTTCCACGAGACCACGATCCTCGTGGGCCAGTTCCGCTCACGGACCACGCGACGAACCCGCTTGGCCTGATGGTGACAGAGCACGAACACCACATCGGGCGGAGTGTCGCCAAGAATCCGGTCGATCGCAGGGACGACGGCGGCGAGCTGCAGCCGGTGGCCGTCGTGTCGCTCCAACAGGCCCGCCTCGTCGGGGCTCGCTGCCTGATCAGCGGGGCGACTATCGAGATCCGCAAGGGACGCGATCCGCACACGGAAGTCCGCGGGTGCATGGCGGGCAAGGGCTTGGGCGCGAAAGTGGTAGGCCCAGCCATCGACGTCGTAAAGGATCAAGAGATCAGTCGCCACGCATCCTCCGCGACGGAAACCAGGCCGACAGCATTCTCGGTACCCCAGACCTGCCGATCTCGAAGGCGTGCCTCCCCCAGTCGATCGGTCGCTCCCGCATCGCGACATAGAAACGGAGCTGTCGAAAACGGTGGTTGAACGTGAACGGCGCGGAGGCGAGTTTGAAGCCGACCATGTCCTCCGGCGTGAAGAGCCGCCTGCAGACATCTGCCGCCAGCCGGACGGCAGTGGCGTCGGCCTGCACCTCGGCCTGAACATCGGCCGGGAGCGGCGATTCCAGCAGGTCAGCGGCCAGTGCCAGCGAGAAGTGGAGGATGCGCAGCCATCCCGATCGGCGGGCGTCTCTGATCACCCGCGACCATTGAAGGTCTGGCGTCGCCCGCAGGAACTCCGAGATGTCAACCGCCTTCGACAGATACTCGAGGTGCTGCCGACGCTCCCAACAGTCCTTGGCCAGCTGAAGACACAGGATGAAGAGCATGTCTTCCGCGCAGGGAACCGGGATCGACACCTCGTCGAACGTGACCACCTGACGGCGGGCCAGCAGCCCGCCCACGTCGGCATCCACCGGGAAGAACCATGGCGTCAGCGCCCAATGGAGATCGACCCTGATTTCGCCCGCAGGGTGTTCAAAGTCCTGCGCACGGTCGAACAGCGGTCCGGCCACATAGCCCTCGGCGTCGAGCACAGCGGCAACCGTCGGCACGTCTTTGTCAGCAACGAGCAGGTCGATGTCCCAGGCCTGCCGCAGTGCCGCATCGCCATACACCGTCGCGGCCAGTGGCGCGCCTTTGAATGCGATGACAGCGACACCGGCCGATCCCAGCAGGTCACAAAGGCGTGTCGTCTCGCGTGAGAACCTGCTGCTCCTCCCGGCATTGGCCGCCACCCGGGCCGCGAGCGATCTCTGGGTCGCCGTCGGCATGGCGTCAGGGCAGTATGCCATCAGGTTGCGAGCAAGCAGGGGAAGGACTCGGTGCTTGGCCGCCAGGGCGACCAGTGCCTGCCAGTCCACCAACCCGGCCGCAAGCCGCCGGAGGCGATCAGCGTCTTCGACCGACATGACCGTCCGCGAGCAAAGCAGGAGCATCGCCCCCTCGGCCGAAGGAGACGCCGTCATGGGGGCGTCAGCGCCGTCGCAGGCGGTGGCCGCGTCCGCGCGCCGACTGGGATCCCACACGTGTTGCAATATGTTTCTCCTGCCCTACGCCGCGCGAGGCTGAACTGCGACGACGCCCGTTCCTCGGGGAGGATATGATATTCATATCGGGCTGTTCAATCCGGCCGGCGCGAAGAGACAGATGCCGTGCCATCCCTGTAAGCTCGCTTGGAGCGGACAAGGTGGTCCCGCTCAGCCGCCGCCTGGTCAGACCGGTCGTACCGCATCACCCGCCATACAGAACAGCGCAGATCTCGACGATCGAAAACACGCAGCCGAGATGCGCCGACCGGCCATGCCGCGCCATCGAACGCATGTGCCTTCGGAGGGCGCTGGGGTCAAGAGCCGCGGTGCTCATGGCAAGAGGCCCGGGAGGGGCGCTGGCTACCGGCTTTGAGGATGGCCCCGCTTGGGCTCGTCGATGCCAAAATAGGCCTCGCCGATCCGCACGAGTTGGGCATCGGTGAGATCATCGATGTCAGCCCGAACGTTCGCCACGATCCTGGAAGCCACGTCGCGGTGATGCTTCTCCAGATACGACTCCAGCAGGTGGCTGAAGTTCGCCTTGCCACCGCCGTGACCGAGCAACAGGATCCGCTGGGCCGGCGCCAGGGCGTGCGAAAGGGCTTTGAGGTATTCGTTCGTCTCGGGCCTGTCGATGTCGAACCCACCGGACGGGTTGCCGTGGTGATGGAAAATGTTGTGGTTCACATGGCTGGGATCTGGTGCCACGACCTTTTCCGGCGATGTCCCTGTGGCAGCATCGACCGCATAGATTCGCGCATGATTGAAGTCGGCCGCCACAATGGCGTACTTGCCGACGAGGCTAACCAAAGGTTGGGCCGTTTCGCCAGCATCACTTTTTCGACTATCGGTCATGGCATCGCCTCCACGGGTAATCAGCGGGGCCGGACAGCGAAATCACTGCCGGCACAAACCACCGCTGGGGGGTGTCATCGTGTGGTGCGCGGAGGCGAAAGTCAATCTGCACAGACCGTGGCCACTGGCGAGAGTGCCGCCGTCTGGGCTATCCTGCGTCAACCTATCAACTCAAAGGGGCACACCATGGGCTTTCATCAGACCGCAAAGCATCGCACCGGCAAGCATTCGCATCACCAGATCGGACTTGTTCGCGGACAGTTCGGCGACATCCCTGAAGACAACTGGCTCGACTTCCTGGCGGCGAGCGGCTTCGACGGCTGGGAAGAGGCCGCCTGGGAACTCGACCTCGCCCAGTGCGACACCGACTCTGGCGCCGAGGCCTACGCCACGTCGCGGGTCGCGAAGGCGAAGAGCCGCGGCCTCGAAATCTTCACCGTCGCCACGCACCTGCAGGGGCAGGCTCTGGGCGACGAGCCGTCGGCGAAGACGCTGCAATTCATCGGTGGCAAGCCTGTGGAGGCCTACGTCGCCTGGCGAAAGGCCGGCAACGAGCCGCCGCGAACCAACCCCTACTTCGTGCCCGATGAGGTCGGGAAACTGATCCACGACAAGGCCCAGGCCGACCTCATCCGCTCCGTTCGCCTGGCCCACTATCTCGGCAAACTGCAAGACCGCAAGGTCGCCGTGCCGGGCTTCGTCGGCTCCCCCGCCCACTGCTGGAGCCACTGGTTCGAGTTTCCGCCGCGGCCGCGGGCGATCGGCGGCTGCCCAATCCCCGAAGTGCTCGACGTCAGCCTCGAACTCCTTGTCGAGCGGTTCGCCCCGGTCTTCGACGCCTGCAGGAAGTATGGAGTGACCTTCGACCTCGAGTGCCATCCCGGCGAGCGGGCTATGGGCGACATCGAGTCGGCCGGCGACTACCTGCGGTTTCTGGGGAACGCCGGCTACGGCACCGACGTAGTCGGCTTCAACCTCGACCCCAGCCACATGGTCTGGCAGGGCGTCTGCCCGATCGCCTTCATCCGCGAGTATGCCGATGCGATCCACTCGGCGCACATCAAGGGCGTGCAGGTGATCGACGGCCCGACGCGGGCGGGCCGCCTGGGCGGGCACCGGCCGATGGGCAGCAAACTCAACGGCTGGAACTTCGTCACCGCGGGCAGCCGTCGGGATGCCGTGGATGTCGAGGAGGTGATCGTCGAGTTGAACCGCTCGGGCTACAGCGGCGCGATCAACATCGAGTGGGAGGACAACGACGCGGAGAAGCGGGCGGGCGCCGTGGCGGCGCTGCGTGCCCTCCACGCCTCCGACCTGCCACCCGCCACCGGCCGGCACGACGACACGCTGAAGGCGTGAGTCCTCACGAAGGCGGATAGGTCCCGGCCCCCAAAATCCGTTGCATGCGCTGCGGGCTTGGATGGAGCGGGCCCACATGCAAGCCCGAAGCGCGAGCAAGAGGAATCCGCGATCCATCACCGGAACGCTGCCCGCATGCCCTTGCTCGCGCTGCGGGCTTGGATGGGAAGGGTTCGCCGTTTTCGGGATCAAATCAGTAGGTCGCGGCGTCGATC
>CANHCU010000085.1 GCA_947459185.1 Planctomycetaceae bacterium
AAAGTCCGTGATGCCTCCCGACCATACGACGCGGACAAAAGCGGAGCCGACCGTGCAGGCGTTGGCGTCGTTGGTGAGAAGTGCAGGATCGATCCGCCATGCATCCACGATGGAGGGGCCGGCCGAGAGGCGTCTGATGGGGGGAGACACGAGGTTAGAAAACACCTCGCTGCGTTTTGAGCCAGGAGGGCTCCCCGAGAGCTGTCCGACCAGCCGCACGCGAACAGGCCGGACACCTGACGCAGCATCCCCGAAATCGCCGGTCAGCAGGATCGTCTGCGTCTCATTCGACTCATTGGCAGGACGGAGCGTGGCAAACGCCGGCACGGTGACTGTTCCGTCGCTGCGGATCACGTTGAAGTCGGCGGGGTCAATCGATGCTGGATTGATGAGCCAGGAGAAGGTGATCGGCATGCCATCCAACTGCTGCGGCATCCCGTCATCGAGTCCCCAGAAAGCGCTCAAAAACCTCGGGGCTTCGCCGCGGCACGTCGCCACTTGCTTCAGCATGCCGCTCGAACCGCCAATGTTCGTCATCACGGTGGCCTTCAGGGGACCGGTTCTGGAAGGCGGCGTATCGATGCTCACCGTCAGCGACGTCGCAGTCGCCACGGCCACGGAGCCGACTGCGCCATTGTCAAACGTCACCGTGTTCGCCGACGGGACGCCTGGAACGAAACCTGTGCCCCTTATGGTGATCCGGGACGCATCTTGTGAAAAGGTCGCCGTGCTCGCCGTCACGGTCGGTGCCGCGATCCGGCCCGGTGGAGTCACGATCAGGTTCTTCCAGATGCTGCCGTAACGGCCGTAGCCCGTGAGGCTCGCAGCACGGATGACCTTCGCACCAGCCGCCGCAAGGGCAAAGGCGTCGGTGCCGACGGTCGGTGCGTTGCCAACGAACCTGACCCTCTTCAGCGCTGCGTTGTTGCCGAACGCGCTGTCGCCGACATACGTGACGCCGTTGCCGATCTTCGCGCTTTCGAGCGACGACATTCTTTGGAACGCTTTGTCGTAGATCAGAGTGACACTGTCGGGAATCACGAGGCGGGTGATCGTGCTATTGTTTTCAAAAGCTCCTGAGCCAATCACCACGACCGGCACCCCGCCAATCTTCGACGGGATGTCGACAACACCACCGGCACCCGTATAGCCCGTGATCGTGCCCTGCGAGAAAACGAAGTCGCTTTCCGACGCTGTCAGCACGATCCTCCGCTCCAGCACGTCGCAGCCCAAATGGATGCTCGTGCCATACATCACCGCACTCTGGCCGCCATCGAACTGGGCCGAGAACACCTCGCGGCGGCGCACGCCACGAGGGCGGGAGGGCTTGGCAAAAAGGGAAAACAGCGATCGCATGAGGGCCTCCGGTCGATGTCTCTCGTTTCTCGGCGAAACCAGTGTCGTTGACCACCAAACGACGGGCGACACCAAACATGACGGCATGAGCGTAATTTGACGCCGTCGACAGGACAACGAATCGGTGCGGCAACGGGTTTTTCGTCAGAAACAGTGGCCGCAGGGGGATGGCCCCACGTTAGCCGTAGGACCCCCCATTGCCCCCGCAGCAGCCGCTTTGAACACCAGCAGCCGCGCCCGCCCGTGTGCTCGCGGAGGAACTCGATCTGCCGATTCCGGCCGCATTCTTGGCGGCAGCACCGGCAGACCGCCGGCAGCGGCAGCTGGAGATGATCGCCCGGCGCAGACTGTTCGGCCCCGCCGAAACCGCGTTCGACATGAACCTGCTCAGCCGAAACGCCGTCTTCCTGATGCTCCACGATGGCATGACACGGCGGATTCGGTTACCTGCTCTGGCTATTGGGGCCTGAGGCGAGTCAGTCGCGGCGCGCGGCACGGGGGCACGCGTCATCACAGCGGCTTGCGGCGCTTCCAGGCCACCTTCGGGAGGCGCTGGTACAGTACCGACCGTACCGCACCGCCCTGGTCGCCCGCGACTAAACGCCTCCGCAGAGGAATGCACCGCTGGCTCGGAAATGGGGACGGGAGCGACTTTTGCTGCGGGGCATTCCACGGCAGGGATTGGAATTCGCTCCCGTCCCCGATTATTCGATGCGGCTAAAGCCAGGAACTCACCGATGAACGACAAGAGTCTCGGGCCGGACTTTGAATCGCTTGAGCGGCAGTACGGGATTCCGCCCGACAAATATTGCGGACTGACGCCGGAGGACATGAGCCGCGCGATCGTTGCGTATCACTCGGGGCCTTGTAGACCTGATCAGCCTGTCGGATACAACCCTGTCGGTTCGTTGGAAACCCGCTTGAGATGGCTCCGCAATGAATTCGGTCCTGAGGCCGACGTCGAGAAAATCCGTCTTCAGGAGCAGTTTTTCTCCGGCCGCGTCAGGAGGGCTCTGAATACCAACTGGATGCTTCCCAATCAGGAGTTCGACCGGGCAGTGGGAGAAGGCCTTCGGGAGCATTTTCCTGAACTCACTGAGGAAGCCCGGCAAGTCATCGCGGGAAACTACTCCTACAGCCATGCAAAGTGACTGGGGCAACCACGCGAATGCACTGATCTCAGTCTGGCCTGCTTCCTGTTGGCTTGCTCATCATTCTCGATTGGGCCCCTCTTCTTGGGCCTCACTGCGACGGCACTACGGTTGAGCATGGCGAGCTTCCCGTGTCAGGCGATCTCGGGCTCGTCGTCTTCCCATGGCCAGAAGAACATCTGGACCTCACGGAGGATCACGGCGTCTTCCGCTTCGTCGATATCGATCTGGAAAAGCACGCCCTCGAACTCGCTCAGGTCTTTCATGGCGACCGGCGTGATGACGACCGTCTTGTCGTCACTGGCACTCTTGTCGGCCGTCACGAACGAGAAGCGGGCAATTTCACCCCGTATATCGATTTCCTCGGCGTCTTCGAAAACCTCTGCCTCACCCTCGATCTGAAATTGCGGCATCGTTCTGGCTCACTTGGTGAATATTCTGCGTCTGAATCCAGCACACGAAAAGCCGAAGCATACCCCACCTTCCACCCACGGGAACTGACCTGCCCTCCTGAAACAGCACCACTTCCAGACGGTCGGCTCTCAGCCTATTTCGCCGCCGCCTTCTTGGAAGCGGCTCGCTTCGTCGCCTTCTTCGCGGCCGAACCGGTCGCAGCCGCGACCTTCGCAGCTCCCTTAGCGATGACGTTCATGACGGCCGACTGGCGAGCAGCCCGGCGCGCCGCCATGTTCTTGCCGATTTTCTTGGCCTTGTCGGCGATCTTACCCAAGACGGTCTTGGCGGGCGTCTTCTTCACCGCGCTCTTGGTTGCGGCGGGCTTCTTTGCAGTTTTCTTCTTGGCCACGGTTTATCCTTCAATGAGAACGGGGTGCGGAACTGGCGACAAGTTAGTCCATTTACGACTCCGCGGCTACGCGAACTGAGCCAACGATAGGTGAGACACCTGCCTCTCCCCTATTTGAAAGAGGGTCTTCAGCAGAATCTGTGGGTAAGACAGGGGCCTGAATAGGCTTCGGCACGTCTCCGTGAGGAGCGTTTCGATCAGGACGTCTTCGCCGGCGGGGACGGCACCGATCAGTTCGTCAATCAGGCACTGATCGCCAATCCTTCGTTTCTGCGCGGTATGCCGTACTCGTTCTTCACCGCGCTTAAAACCTTCGGGAACGTGCTGCGCTGCACTTCGGACCGTCTCCGTTGCGCTCGCCCCGAATCAAGGCAAAGGCGTCACTTCACCGGAGCGGAGATCGTAGTATGCCCCGACGATCTTGAGTGAGCCGTCGGCCTCCATCGTGCGGAGGATCTCGCTGCGTTCACGGATGGTTTCGACGGCAAGTCGCACGTTCTCGCGGCAGATGTGGGCCACGTAGTCGGGGTTGTCAGCCTGCAGCGTTGCAGCATCGGGCTTCGGTCCCTCAGCGAACGACAGGGCGGACGCACCGGCCACAGACACGACCATCGCCAGCACAACGCGATACGACACTCTGAAACGGGGGTGGCACGGGAAAACAAGCATGATGAAACCTTTTAAGGTGATGTCAGTCACTCGCTTCGCCGCCGTCGTCGCCGACGGACGGCGTGTCGCCTTCGGGGGCGGCCTCGGGCTGCGGTTTTGACGCCTGACCACGGCGGTCGCCGTAGAGCGGCCCCGCGATGCTGATCGGGCGAATGTCGAGATGGATGCCGAGAACCGTGTAGTCCTCGCCGCCGAAACTCTCCGTGTACCATCCCCTGCTGTCGGACCCGCGATAGAACCGGAACTCAAAGCCATCGGACGGCTGTTCCCGAGCGTCCAAGCCGCTGAAGGCCAGACCGATCGCCTCGTCCTCCTCGTTGTCGATCAGCCGCCCGAGAAGATCGGCCACGGTCGCGTTGCCGAGGATGTCGGTATAAAACATGCGGTGGTCGTAGTAGGGGTCGAAGTCTGCGACGTTGGGGTCGAGCAGGATCTCATCGGATTTCTCCACGGCGGGCGTGACTGCGAGCGTCGTGAGATCGATGGAGTCGCCCCGGTCGAGGTAGCTGAGCTTCACGTTCTGCACGTTGAAGCCCTCCACGTCGGGATCAGATTCGGCAGCCGACGCATCGAGAATGAGCACTCCCTTGTAGCCGATGACGGTCGCGTCGCGGCCACGGCGGACGACCAGTGCAGTGTTCTCATCGACGCCGAGCCCGTACGGAATCCCCTGCGAAAGCATCGCCACGATGGCGCGGGCGAAGCGGCCGCGGACGAGACAGTGCTGTTCCACGAACCATGACGGGCCGAGAAAGCCTAGGCCACGGTCGAGTTCCTCGCCGTAGTGGACGCCGTGCCGGAGGATCTGCAGTGGCGACGGGGCGTCGCGGTACATCACGTGCCCCATGATGGCCGCCCCGGCGCTCGTCCCCGCGATCACGCCGCCGTCGTGGTAGAGGTCGCGAATCGCAGCGAGCATGGGGGTGTCGCGGCCCTCCTCATCGAGCATCGCATCGGCGATCCTGCCCTGAGAGCCGCCGACGAAATAAACGCCCGATGCGTTGCGGACGATCTTCACGAGGTCGGGATCGGCGACCGCCTCGTGAACGCTCCGGTCGGCCTCGCCCCACGCCACCGGCACTACCAGCGGCTCAGCGCCCGCGCGGGTGAAGGCCTTGATGACCTGGGCGCATGACTTGCTTGGATCCTTGCCGCCGGCCGTGGGGAAGATCGCGATCTTCGCCCCTTCTCCGCCGGCGAGTTCCACGATCGCGTCCCAGAGTTCCCGATCTCGAAACCGCTCCGATCCGCCGACGATGACGAGCGACCCTCGCGGAACGGCTGCCGCGGCCGCCTGCGGGGAGTCGCTCTGGTCGGCAGCCGTGGTCGCGCGACCGACCATGGCCAGAACCACGATCACCACCGCGACCGCCCACTCTCTCACGCCAGCCACGATCCTTCTCCCTCGTCTGCGGGCCGCGACGGACTGGCCGAGCCCAGACGCCGTCGCCGCCGATTTTCATTAGCATATCAGCATTACCCAGATGCCGCGGTCGCGAGGTCACGGGGCGTTTGCGTTTGGTAATACCAAACGCTATCGTGCTTCCAGGAGAAGGCGATGATCAAGCAGGCGAGCGACGCCGTCGACCGGCCGGATTGGCGGGACCGGATCGAACGCGACTGGCGGGAGAGGCGAGTCGTCTGGCTGGCGGGGCCACGCCGGCTGGGCAAGACCACGCTCGTTCGGTCGCTTCCCGGAATCGATTACTTCGACTGCGATCTGCCGAGCGTCCGTCGGGACGCCGATGACACCGAGGCCTTTCTGCGGCGGCATCGCGGCCGGAGAATCGTCCTCGACGAGATTCATCGTCTTGCCGACCCCTCGACGCTCTTGAAGATTGCCGCCGATCATTTCCCAGACGTGCACGTGCTGGCGACTGGGTCGTCGATGCTGGGGGCCAGTGCCCGGTTTCGCGACACGCTCGCGGGCCGCAAGCGGACCGTCCGCCTGCTGCCGGTGTTGCATCGCGAACTGCCGGCCTTCGGTATCGGCTCTCTCGACCGCCGACTGTTACACGGCGGGCTGCCCGAACAGCTCACGGCCTCGGGCCTTCCCTCGCGGGATTTTTCGGAGTGGACAGAGGCGTTCTGGGCACGCGATATCCTCGAACTGTTTAAGGTCGGCAAACGCTATTCGTTTCTCCGTTTTCTCGAACTGCTCTGGGGCCAGAGTGGCGGTCTCTGCGAACTGACCAAGTTCACCGCCGCCTGCGAGGCGAGCCGACAGACGCTCGCCAATTATCTCGACATCTTCTCCGCGACCGGAGTGGTCCACGTCCTGCGGCCGTTCGCCACGAATCCCACCCGGGAGATCGTTGCCATGCCAAAGGTGTATGCATTCGACACGGGCTTCGTTTGCCATGCGCGGTCGATCGACTCGCTCCGAGCCGATGACAAGGGGCTGCTTTTCGAGCATCTGGTGCTCGACGAACTCCTGTTCGAGGCCGAGCCGGAGGAGATTCACTACTGGCGCGACAAGCAGAAGCACGAGGTTGACTTCGTCTGGACCGCCCGCGGCCGGCCCCCCGTCGCGATCGAGTGCAAGTGGCGGGCGGCGCGGTTCGATCCCACGGCGATGCAATCCTTTGCGACGCTCCATCCTAAGGCGGCGTTCTGGCTCGTGACGGAAGATCGCCGGTCGTGGACGAGGCGTCGCCACGGTCCGCTCGACGTGGTGGAGTGTGGTCCGGAACACCTGCCGGAACTGATGCAGCTGCACCGCCGCCCTCGACGTTGACCCGCGCTGACGACGAACCATTTGGGCTGCTGCCCCGTCACGGTCGCCTGTCACGAGCAACGCGTGCCGGTCCGGTAGACGCTGCGGGGCTCGAACGTGCCGGATCTGTCGATCATGTCACCTGTGGGAGTCGCAGTGGCGCGATGCGTCGTTTCGCGACGATCGCCTTCCCCGTCGGACCGATTCGGTCCGACGGGGGATGTCTTATGCGTATGTCTCTGCGCGGTCTCGTGGCGTTGCTCGCAACCGCCTGCTGCACCGTGGCGTTTGCCGATGCCGTGCCCGATGATCTGCTTGGTGATCTGGGGGAGTCGATCGACCTGTCGAGCTTCTCAGACCTCGATTCGGTGTTGGATGACCCGCAGCGGAATCCGGATGGGGACGTGATACCAGTCGTGCCGGTCGATTACGACGGCGACGTGCCGTGGATTCGTGGCTACGTCACCGGCATCGTCGGTGGGTCGCTGGCTACGGTCAACGCGGGCGGCAGCACCGTTTTCGGGGGAACAACTCAGCTTCAGACCGTTGGTTCAGTCAACGACACCATATTCAATGGCGGCGGTGCGATCGGTATGGCTCTCGCTTGACCGTCCGGCCTCCTCCGCATGGAGGTGGAAGGACGCGCTCGGGGGCCGATGGACGGCCAGACTGCGTTTGAGATAGCAAGTGGAACAACGTCGGGGGCTGTCATTCCGCTTGATGTGAGCGTCACCAACGGTTGGTCGGCGATGACAAACTTCTGGCGAGACTACTTCTTCACCGACCGCTTCGGCGTGTATGGCGGTGGCGGGTTCGGCGTCGGAGGGTATCAGTATTCCATGCAAGGAGAGAACGGGGCGATTCCCTTGAAGGGTTCGAGTGTCGTGAACACGTTTGCTTGGCAGGTCGGTACGGGTGTCACGTATCAGCTCAGCGACCGGATCACGTTCGACACCGGCTACAGATTCTTCGCGATGACCCCCGGGGCGACACCGCTGGCCGTGACGAGCGGCGGCTCTCTCGTTCAGCCCGTTGGCTCCTACACGTCTGCCTTCAGCGCCAGCGAACTGCTGGTCTCGATTCGCATCTACGAGCCATTCCGCAACTGGCGGTAGGCCGACCAAGTATCCGGGGCGGTGCCCGACGCGTCTCACTCTCGCCTGAGATCGTGAAGCGCCGCTAGCAGTGGTTCGCGGTGGTCGGGGTGGGCAAGCGAGGCGAGGAGCTTGCCCCGCTCGACGAGCGTTCGGCCATGGAGGTCCACGGCGCCGTATTCCGTGACGACCCAGTGGACGTGGCCCCGCGTCGTCACCACGCCCGCCCCCGGCCGCAGCTGGGCCACGATCCGGGAGACGCTCCCCTTGGCCGCCGTCGAGGGGAGCGCGATGATCGGCCTGCCGTCACGGCTCATCGCCGCGCCCCGCACGAAGTCCATCTGCCCGCCGATGCCGGAATAGACACGGTGGCCGATCGAGTCGGCACAGACCTGACCGGTGAGGTCGATCTCGAGCCCCGAGTTGATCGCGACTACTCGTTCGATCTTGCGGATCAGATTCGTGTCATTGGTGCGGTCGCAGGGGTGGAACTCGACGAGTGGGTTGTCATCGACGAAGTCATAGAGGCGGCGGCTGCCCACCACGAAGCTCGCGATCGTCCGACCGGGATGAATCGACTTCTTCGCGTTGGTCACTGCCCCCGACTCGATCAGTCGCACGACGCCGTCGGAAAACATCTCGGAATGGATGCCCAGATCGCGCCGCCCATGGAGGAGTTCGAGCACCGCATTTGGAATGCCGCCGATCCCGAGTTGCAGACAGGCCCCGTCCTCCACGAGTGCGGCGACATGCTCGCCGATCCGGCGATCGACCTCGGTCGGTGGCAGCGGGTCGTGCCCCGGCAGGTCGCGATCGGTCGTCGTCCAGGCCGCCAGCCGGTCGAGCGGCACCGCCGTGTGGCCGTGCGTCCTTGGCATGCGTGCGTTGATCTCGGCGAGCACGATCCCGGCGGTATCGACCGCGGCGCGTGCCGTATCGACGCTCGTCCCGAGTGAGCAGACGCTGTGGCGATCCGGAGGAGAGAGCTGGACGATCGCGGCGTCGAGTCGCACGCGGCCGCTGGCGAAGAGGCCCGGTATGTCGGAGAGAAAGATCGGCACGAAGTCGGCACGGCCTTCGGCGACCGGTTCGCGGAGACCGGCACCGGTGAAGAGCGAGATCGACCGGAAGCGATGGGCCTGCTCGGGGGCCGCAAAGGCCAGCGGGCCCTCGAGATGGATGTGCCAGAGTCTCACCCCCTCGAGATCGGTTCGGCGGGCGAGGGCGTCGAGCAGCGGCGTCGGCGTGGCCGCCGCTCCGTGGATGAACACGTTCATGCCGCTGGAAATTCGCGAGACAACGGCGTCTGCCGACTCGGCGCGAGACTGCCAGGATTGCATGGGGAACCTCCGCTCGCGATCGCCTTAGCCCAGCCAGATGGTAGTCATCACGAGCCCCTGGCGGCTCGCAGAAGCAAGAACGTTTTGTAGCCGCCGCCGAGGTTCGCGACGTCGAATCCCTTCTGCAGGAGAATCCGCGTGGCGATGGAGCCCCGCATGCCGACCTGGCAGTAGGCCAGAATCCGTCGATCCTTGGACAGTTCGCCGAGACGGCCGCGGAGGACGTCAACCGGAATGTTCACCGCCCCCGGCAGGTGACCCTCGGCGAACTCCTTCGGCGTTCGCACGTCGAGGAGGGTCGTCTCTTCATCAGGTGGCCCGTCGAGGGCTGTCGCCATTGGTGGACGTAGATTTTCCGATAAGGCACGTTCGCCGGCGAGAGAACTTTTTCCGACGCGCCGGTGATCGCGGCGACGCGATCAAACACGCCCACGATCGACGTGCCTTGCGTGCCGCGATAGCGGGCTGCGGGCCGCGAGTCGCCGCGGAGAATCGCCGCCGCCCCGGTCACGACGTCGCGAATCTCCACCGCGTCGCCGACTGCCTCGGCGATCGGTACGGTCATCTCCTGATCGAGCGGCGGCAGCACCTGCGTCTGGAGTTCGACCACCACCGTCTCCACACCCCGCTTGACGAAATTCTCCGCCAGTTCGAGGCCGATGAAGCCGGCGCCGACCACGACCACCCGCTTCGCGGCCGCGTCCACCCGGGCCTTGATGCGGTCAACATCTTCGAGGTTGCGGAGCGTGAGCACGTTCGGCAGGTCGATGCCCGGAATCGGGGGCCGCAGCGGAGCGGCTCCCGGGGCGAGAATCAACGCGTCGTAGGCCTCGTCATACTCGCGGCCCGTGTCGAGCTCCTTCACTCGCACCTTCTTGCCCTGCCGGTCGATCGCCTCCACGCTCGACCGGGTGCGGACATCGAGTCGGAACCGCTCCCGCAGCAGCTGTGGATTGGCGACGAGGAGTTTGTCACGCGGGGCGATCTCGCCGCCGACGTAGTAAGGCAGGCCGCAATTGGCGAACGACACGTCCGGCCCGCGTTCGAGCACCACGATCTCCGCATCCTCGGAGAGCCGCCGCGCCCGTGCCGCCGCCGATGCCCCGCCCGCCACGCCACCGACGATGACCAGCTTCATCGCATGCCTCCCTGCATTGAAAAAGGGACGCAGCTCTTTTTCAGAAATGGAAAGGAGCTGCGTCTGAGTGTGGGTCGTCCGACCGTAAACATCGGACCATAAAAAACAAAAGCCCCCGGCGAGAGCCGGGGGGCTCCTGGACCGCGCACCAGTTGCTACCGCGACTCGAGGCCGACCGTGTTCACGGCGATCACGCGGTAGTCGTGCGGCGTGTCGGCAGCGGCTTGAGCATCGGTGAAGGTCATCGTGGCCAGCGGTTGAACAGGCGTGTCGCTGTATTGGAGGCCCTGGAAAAGCGGGCGGCCGAACGGATTCGCCGGCTTCTCGGGCACCGTGGCGACACGCTTGCCATCGCGTTCGATGATAAAGGCAGCAACGCCGCTCTCGGGATCGGCAACAGCCTCCCACGCCAGCACGTTGCCTGCGATGCGGAGATTCGTCGGCGCCGGTGGCGGAGTCGTGTCGGGAATCGCCGTGTCGGCGATGTAGTGCTGCCACGCCCGGGCGACCGCATCGTTTGGCAGCCAGATCGCCTGCCTGGGATCGCCTTGATACTCGGCCGCGGCAACGGCTTCCGAGCCATCGAGCCGCGCGAGGTAGGCCGTCTCGGCGGGCATGGCACGGAGCGGGCCGCCGCTCGTCTCGGGCAACCGGGCAGCAAGGCAGGCGTCGAGCCAGGCGATCGCCATGTAGCGTTGGTTGCCGCACTCGTGGGCCGTGAGGGGATCGACCGCCACGCCGATGAGCCCGCCCTGCGAACGTACCGCCCTGAAGAATGTCTCGTTCGCGGGCCAGACATTGGCGAAGCGGCCATCCTTTACGGTGACGCCCTCCTTCGTGCCAGGGTTGCACATCATCGGTACGGCGAGCGCGGCACCTGGCAGATCGTGCGGTTTGATCTGCGGCCGTTTGGGATCGGCGCCAAGCAGCGGCACGCCCGACCGCAGCCAGGCGGCGACGACGCGGTCGGGGTGGGTGAGCAGCATGCCGCCGGCCCAATGGCCGCCGCCGCTGTGTCCCCAGAGGGCCCACGGCACTGTTGCTAGTTCGGGGTGGCCGCTCTGCGCGGCGAGATCGGCGAGGCACCGTTGGAAGACGGCATCGGATCCGTTTCGCGGGTCGCACCAGAGCTGACAATCTTCCTTCTCCGGCTGCTCGTAGGACGGGGCCAGCAGGGCGCAGTCGTGCTTTCGGGCCAACGCCTGCCAGTGCAGGTCGAACGCGCCGGTGAGCCCCGAGCGGCAGGAGCCTTCGCCGCAGCCGTGCTGATGCACGATCACCCCGCGGAGCGTCTTCACGCCGGAAGGAATCCACGCCGTGTGGATCACGGGGAACCGCAGGGCGCCCGGTTCCTCGGAGGCTTCGTAGCGGATCCGCTCGTACGGCGGCGTGACAGGCGGAAGATCGTCGCCGTGTGCCCGTTGTGTCGGCAGCATGCCGACGAGGAAGAGCAGGAGAAGAATGCGTGTTGGCATGATCGTGATGGCGAAACGCGTCGTGGGTGACGTCGCTGTCAACGGTCTCATCACACCAATACAAGCCCCCGACGTGAGCCGGGGGATCCTACTGACGGCGACGACGGCGTTCGAGCAGGCCCAGCGAGCCGAGCAGCATCGCGAGGCCGCTGCCGAAGGAAGCGGGATCGATCTCTGGAACCGCGACGCTGTCTGACACGATGGCGATCTGGTTGAGGCCCATGTAGGAGTAGTCCACGTACCAGCTGGGGCTCGGCAGCCCGGTGATCGAGGCAAACGTGCCCACGAGCGTGCCGTAGTGGGCGATCACGTAGGCCAGCCCCGTGTCGGGAACCCCGGCCGTCACGTCGAGCGTCGCGTTGGCAATCGAGAACGTGCCTGACACGTCGATGAAATCGGAGGCACCTGACTCGCCGAGCTCGATGGCGAGCGTGCCGCCACCATTCTGGGAGAGATCGACGTTGCCGAGAAACGAGAGCGAGCCGAGCGGCAGGCCAATATCGGAAAAGCCGGGCGCGATCGTGCCCCCTGCGCCGACCAGCGTTTCACCCGTGATCGTTCCATTGTCGCCCCAGATCTGACCGCCACTGCCGACGAGCACGCGGTTGGCGTCGACCACGCCACCGTCCAAAACAGCAAGCACATTCAAAGAACTGTCGCCCGTGGTGCCGCTGACGTTGGCGGAGACGACGACGTCGGCCCCGGTGGCCTTCACGCTAAGCGTCGAGCCGGTCCCGGAGACGAATGCCGCGTTACTAGTGGCAGACTTGTCGTAGCCGACATAGAAGTTTCTGCCGACGCTCGTCAGCGTGGCCGTGCCACCGTCTACGATTTGGAAAGTATTTTCAGTGCCCTTGTCGCCCACGCGGACGGTACCGTTCGTCGTGAAGTTCGAGCCGCCATAGACGCCGAATTGATTGCCATTCGACTCGGCGTTGACGCCGAGCCTCACGCCGCCGCTCGTGACCGTGCTGCCGTTTCGGAGTTCAAAAGTGCCGTTGGTGCCGTCAACGCCGACGATGATGTTGCCGTTGGCGGAGACCGTGCTGGCGACGTTCACAACAACTTGGTTGTTGTTGGCCGTGCTTCCGGAGCCGATGACAAGGTCGTTGGAACCGGTGAGGAGCAGCGTGCCGTTGGTGGTCGTCGTAGACTCGTCCGAGTACCCGACATGCACGGTGTTGTTGCTGCCCCGCACGCCGACGGTGAACGCACCCGAGTTGGTGAAGGTGCCACTGTCGGTGATCGTGAGGTAGTTGCTTCCCGAGGTCGCCAGGTCGGCGAGCGACGTGTTGACGATGTTCCAGGTGCCACCGTAGTTGTCCGCACCGCCCTGCCGGCCGCCGACGCCGAGAACGAGGTTCGTGGCGGTCACAGAGTGATTGGAATTGTAGGTGCCGATGGAGTTGTAGTCAGTCTGGCCGGCGGTGGAGATCCCGCTCACCTGGATCGTGTTGGCCGTGATCGAGGCCGATCCGCTGGTCGTGCCGATGAACGGATAGGAGTAGACGTAGCTGCCGCTGCCGTCGTAGCCGATGTTGAGCGTGTTGGTGACGTTGAGCGATACCGAGCCGCCGGCTCGACTGTCGAGGATAATGGCCCCCTGGTTGCCCGGATCGGCTCCGACCGTGGCGGTGTTGGCCGTGACCGTCACCGGAGCCGAGCCGCCGTCATAGAGGCGAAGGGGCACCGCTGTGCCTTCCGCGGTGCCGGTCGCGACATTGATCCAGAGCTGATCGGCGAGGGTGAGCGTTCCCGAGGTGAGCGTGCTCTCGCCGCCGATCGGGCCGTCGACGAAGAGTGTTTTCGCCTGAGCGTTAGCCCCCAGGAGGATGTTGGCGCCGTTGCTCGTGGTGTAGGCGTTCGTCGTGGAATCTGGCACGCCGTTGTCCCAGTTGCCCGCAACACTCCAAGAGTTGGAAGTGGCGGTGCCGGAAGTCCATTGTGTCGTCGGGCTGTCTGCCTGGGCTCGTGGTGCCACGACGAAGGCAGGACCGCCCGCCGTCAGAAGTGCAAGTGCAAAGGCGGACCGATGTACGAAAGCCTGACGACGATTCATGCTGCCAACTCCATGCATACTCAGACAAAGGTTTGCGACCGAACCGGCACCGCACGCGATCCCGAATGGCCGCCCCAACGCGCGAAAGACTAGAAGAGTGACAGGCTGATTGTCCACATCCCCCCATAACGGAGGTGGTGTGCCCCCGGCCGCGTAAAGTCCGGGTGTCTTGCGAGCGATGGGCGTGCAGGAACCCCCTTTTGTGAAGAATCTCAAACGTTTTTGGCGGGGATTTGCCCGCTGGAAAAACCCCTGCCTACCTTTGCCGCGCACCTGGGCTGCCAGGTTTTCGTGATTCTTCCTTTGCAAAGGGTTCTTTATGAATCGCAGATTGTTTGCTGGAGCGGTGGCTCTTGCCGCCCTCTTCTTCTCGGTCGACACAGCGTTTGCCGGCAGTCCTTCTACGCAGACCGTGCGGATCAAGAATGTCGGTGCGGCTCCGGTGGCGGTGTTCGCGGCCAATGGCTCCCCGACCGAAAGCCAGGTCGCGGCGGGCTATAAGCTCATCTCGCCCAACGGCGTGGCGCAGTTCGTGATCAGGCAAGGAGCTGGCATCGGCGTTGCGGTCGATCCGACCGCAACCGCCGCGATGATGAAGAAGAAGGCGGTCGTGAAGAACTCACTCCCGACAGCGATTCTGCCCTTTACGTTCCCGAAGAGTCGATTCGTCTATCTCGTCGCAACGGCCGGCGGTGCCAGCCCGACAATTAATTTCGCCGCTCCCGGCACCAGGTTCTAGGTCGGGGCATGGCGAGGGGTCTTTTCAGTAGTTTTTGGGGCTGCACGGTCGCGGCCCAGCCCCCCGCTCGCGGTCAATACGGCCGGAGACCGCCGCCCTGCCGCTGCCCTCCCGAAACCCGCATTTTCGGCCATCTGCCAGGCGGTGTTGTCGAAGATGGGGCAAGATGGTAGCTTCGACAGCCAGTACGACTGACCTCGTCAGCACTCCAGTCCGTTCGGGAGCTTGGGTTTGTGCATCCGGCGATGTCGCTCCAGTCGAATTTGAGTTGGTTTGAGCTCCCGATTCTTTGAGGTTCTTTTATATGTCCCGGAAGATTTACGTGGGGAACCTGCCCTGGTCGACCACGTCCGCCGATCTTGAGGCGATGTTTTCCCCCCACGGTGCCGTGCGGGCTGCTGAAGTGATCTCCGATCGTGAGACCGGACGTTCGCGTGGTTTTGGTTTCGTCGAAATGGAAACCGACGAAGGTCTTCAGGCCGCGATCTCGGCCCTGAACGGCCACGAGGTCAACGGTCGTCCCCTGACGGTCAACGAAGCCCGTGAGCGGACTCCCCGCGCTGGTGGCGGCGGCGGCGGCGGTGGTCGCGGCGGCTACGGTGGCGGTGGTGGCGGCGGCGGTGGTCGTGGTGGCTACGGCGGCGGCGGCGGTGGCGGCCGTGGTGGCTACGGCGGCGGCGGCGATCGCTACTAGTCTCTCCGTCCTGCTTTCTGCAAGTTGCTGAAACACGCATCACGGGAGCCGGCGTCTTGCAAAGATCCGGCTCCCGTGATCGTCTCTCGGCAAAACTCTCTTCAGGACTGTTTTCATTTCGGGATCTTTTTCAACAGACGCCCAAGCAACGCAAATCACATACCCACCCAGCTCAAGACACTGAAGGAAGCCGATGAGTCCCCCCCCAGCCAGAGGCAAGTTCGCCAAGACCGCCCGCAAGAAGGCCAAGCCGCGTGCGAAGGTCAAGCGGCGTGACCCGATCTTCATCGACGGCGAGCGTCCGCGGCCGATGTTCGTTGACTACAAAGATCTCGAACTGCTGGGCAAGCTGGTGAATCGTCAGGCCAAGATTCTGGGCCGTCGGAAGAGCGGCTGCACTGCCGCCAGCCAGCACGCCGTGACGCGGGCCATCAAGCAGGCTCGGTTCATGGCTCTGCTGCCGTACGTGGGCGAGTGATTGGATTGCCGGGTGACCAGTTGGCCGCGATGAACAGGTGAGCGGGCGTGAAACGCGAAGCCGCCGGTGACCGTGACGTTTCCGGTGGAGGCGAATCCCAGCGTGCCTGGAAGGGTTCGCTCAAGACTCGCCGCCGCGTTGAGTTCCGGGATACCGACGCCGCCGGGATCGTGCACTTCTCGGCCTTCTTCTTTTGGATGGAGTCGGCCGAGCACGAACTGATGCGTTCTGTCGGCCTCCACGTTTTCGAACGGCATCCGGACGGTAGCGAATTCAGCTGGCCCCGCGTCTCAGTCTCGTGCGACTACCGCTCGGCCGCGCGGTTTGGCGACGAACTCGACATCTCCATCGGCGTGGCGGCCATCGGACGAACGAGCGTCACCTACGAGTGCGTGTTTGAGCACAACGGGCGGGCGGTGGCGGAGGGACGCGTCGTGGCCGTGCGGTGCCTGATGCGGCCGGGATGCAAACTCGAGCCGGTCGGGATTCCCGCCGACATCGTTGCCCGCCTGACCGCGTCTGACGCGGAGCGGAAACAGCATCAACCAGACTCAGCGTCCTGACTTTCAGACTGACACTCCTGACTTTCTCACGCGGTCATCATGCTCGAGGTCGATCGCATCTCGAAGTCGTTTCCATCGCCTGCTGGCGAGCTCCGTGTGCTTGATGGCGTTTCCTTCCTGCTCGCTCCCGGCGAGCGGATGGCGATCATGGGGCCGAGCGGTTCGGGGAAGAGCACGCTCCTCTCGATCCTCGGGGGGCTCGAGGAGCCGACCAGCGGCACGGTCACGCTCGATGGCGCCGACCCCTCCTCCATGACCGCGGATGCGCGGGCCATCTACCGGAATCGACGGATTGGATTCGTCTTCCAGGAGCACCATCTGCTGGCCGGCTGCACGGCGGTTGACAATGTCGTGCTACCGGCGCTCGCCACCGGCAGCGTGCATCGCGACATCGAGGTGCGGGCCCGGCGGCTGCTCGAACGCGTGGGCCTTGGCGATCGGCTCGGCTCGCTACCCGCGGAACTCTCCGGCGGGGAGCGGCAGCGGGTGGCTGTGGCGCGGGCGGTCGTGCTCTCGCCGCGGCTGATTCTGGCCGACGAGCCGACCGGACAACTCGACGCCCATGCCG